>JBDTXN010000152.1:0-7185 GCA_040006175.1 Gemmatimonadota bacterium
GATGGTGCAACCGGAACGCTCGTCGGCGCGGGCATTTCCGTCGCGTTGATACAGGATGACTCGCTCACGCTCGAAGGGGGCGCCCAACTCGGCACGTTCACCGTCACGGTCGAACGAGCGGGCTATCTCACGTGGTCCGCCCTCAATGTTCTCGTGAGCGACAAGGGGCCCTGCGGCAACGTACTTCCAGTCCAACTCTCAGCGCGACTGCAGCCCGCCCCTCCCTGACGCGGCGCTCGCGCACGCAGCCGCGTCGCTAGGTGAGTCCGATCCGCCTCACGAGATCGGCGTAGCGTGCATCCTCGCGCAGCGGCGCATACCCCGGATCGACCGTCAGATAGAGCAGCCCAGCGGAGCGTTCCTGGTACGCGCGTTCAAGACACGCAAACGCCGTATCGAGATCGCCTACCGCGGCGTAAGCAGTCGCAATAATCTCACCTCTCAAGTACTGACGGCGCGACTCCTCCTCCAAACGCGCCAGAATTTCAGCCGCCTCATCGTGCTGCCCGAGCGCCGCGAGTGCGCGTACGATCATGGCGTCCCACGCCCGCGGTGCGCGCTCGAGCATCTGGCCGCGCCGAAACCATGTGAGCGCTGTCTCCGCGTCGCCCTTCGCCAGATGCGCCGCGCCCACATAATGCTGCGCGCGGTGACAGATCTCATCCATCTCCATGGTGCGCTCGCCTTGCGCGATAGCCGCATCGTAGTCACGATCGTACAGTAGAAAGCGCGCGAGCCATTCGCTGTAGTGCACCGAGAGCGGATCCAGGACGAGTGCCTTGCGCATCGTGTCGATCGCGTCGTTGAGGCGGCCCACGGAAGGCAGCAATGTTCCACGTACATAGTGCGCCTCCGCATAGTTGGGCGCGCTCGTTACGGCGCGCGCGAGCTGCGCCTCCGCCTCCGCGAACTTCCACTCGTGCCACCCCAGCACCTTCCCAAGCGACGTCATCGCCTCAGCGAGCTCCGGCTCGCGCTGCAGTGCGCGCTCGGCCGCTCCCTTCGCGCGCGGATACGCATCGTCCGGCGCAACCCAGTCGTCAGCGAGATTGCACCACGCATCGGCGATTCCCGCGTACGCGCGCGCCAGCGCCGGATCCTGCAACAACGCCTGCTGAAAGAGATCGAGCGACCGTCTGAGCGCAGGCTCCGAAAGCTTCGCGAAGAAAAAACGCCCTTTCAAATAGAGCGTGTACGCCTCGAGGTTCTTCGTCGGCGCCACGACCTGCCCCTGCTCGCCGCCGAGTCGCAGCTTGAGCGCCTCGACTATCGCGCGCGATATGTCATCCTGCACCGCGAACACATCCTCGAGCTGCCGATCGTACGTCTCGTTCCAGAGATGATATCCGCTTTCGACGTTGATCAGCTGCGCAGTGAGGCGGATCTTGTTGCCGACCTTGCGCACGCTGCCCTCGAGCACCGTCGTTACACCCAACTTGTCACCGATCTCGCGGACGTCGACCTCCTTGCCCTTGAACGCGAACGAGCTGGTGCGCGATGCGACGTGAATGCCGGGCAGCTTGCCGAGCGCGTTGATGATCTCCTCGGTCATCCCATCGGCGAAGTATTCGTTCTCCGGATCGGCACTCATGTTCTTGAATGGAAGCACCGCGATTGCCTTCGTCGTCGCGCGCTGCGCCTCGCCTATCTTGCGCTCGGCACCCGTCCCGGTGTTCATCGCGATCCCTCGGAGCACCTCCGCAAACTCGGCGGCAGTCGGATAGCGATCTACGGGGGTTCGCGCGAGCGCACGCGATACTGCCGCGTCGACGGCCTCGGGTACGTCGCGCGTGGTCCGCACCTTGGGAATAGGCGACAGGAAGCGTTTGGCGATGATTGCCTGCGCCGAAACTCCCGTGAAGGGCGGCTCGCCGGTGAGCATCTCGTACAAGACACATCCCAGCGAGTACAGATCACTACGCCCATCCGTCGTCACTTCGCCCGCGGACTGTTCGGGGCTCATGTACGCTGGTGTGCCAATTGCGAGCCCCGTCTGCGTGATCGATCGCCCGCTCGCCGAGAGCACCTTCCCAATGCCGAAGTCGGCGACCATCGCCGCACCTTCGTGGAGCAGGATGTTCTCCGGCTTGATGTCGCGGTGCACGACGTTATGCCTGTGCGCGTAGTCGAGAGCGGAGGCGACCTCGCGCGTGATCCGAAGCGCCTCGGCAAGTGACAGCTGGCGCTCTCTGTCGATCCGCTCGCGCAGTGATCGTCCTTCCATGCTCGGCATGACGTAGAACAGAAGGCCCTCCGCCGCCCCGGAGTCGAAGACGGGCAGAATGTGCGGATGGGTGAGACCCGCAGCGAGCTTTATCTCGAGAAGGAATCGCTCGGCGCCGATCTCCGCGGACACTTCGGGGCGTAAGACTTTTAGCGCGACTTCACGATCGTGGCGGATGTCGTGCGCGAGAAATACGACCGCCATCCCTCCTTCGCCAAGCTCACGGCCGATCGAGTAGCGGCCGGCGAGTGCCGGTTCCAGGCGTGACTGAAGTGTGAGCATTGCGCGACAAGATGCAGCACGTCTCGCAAAAGCGGGAGATCGGCTGCGAGGTCGGCCGCGAGGTCGGTCGCGAGATCGGGTGGAAGATCGGCATCGTGGAGCGCTGACCTCAGCGTGCGCCAACGACGACTTTTTACGGCGACGCCTCTCGGTTCGGAGTTCTGCGTCCATGGTTCGTCCTGGCGCGAAGCAAACGCCCCGCGCCGAACGAGCCGTAGTGCATCGGGTGGTAATCCTCGCCACGTACATGATTGCAACAAGCGACCGCAGATTCATCGTGATGGCATGTCCGGTGCGCGCCGCCCATGGTACGCCTGCGCCCCAGTTGCACGCTACGTGCATGTACAGCCCCGCCCGGGTGAAGCGCGAGCCGCCTCGGCCGTTGACATCGCGCGAACGGCCGAGTGCGCTTAGTACCAAGCGCGTAAGACATGGCGATACGATGGCGACAGAGAGCGAAGAGCGCGTCGAGGACTGGGATGTCTCCGATCCGCGCGACGGTGTGGTTCACGTGACCCACAAGCCCACCGGAGAGAGCTACGAGATCACCGTCGCCGACGTGCGCGGAGCCAAGCCCGGCGAGAACGAGGTGTGGTCGGACCACCTCGACGAGTACCTGCGGCGACGCGCGGTCAACATCGCCGCGCAGCGAAAGCTCGCGCACATGGAGCAGTGATCGTCGTCAACCCGGCATTTCGTAACGGCCGCAACTCGAGCGCGATCCTCTAACACTGCCGGCTGCCAAGGGCATGACTAATGCCTTCCCTGGGCGCACGGTAAACAACAGTCGCGACGGTAGAGGGACCGCAGACGGCGAGGCGCCGTAGCGGAGTCGACGACCGACAAGCGGCGCGGCGAAGCGAAGAGCTGAGTTCAGCGCAGGAGGCACAAACATCATGGCACGCCAGCAACCCGACTTTCAATCGAACGGCCGCCAAGGTGAGCTGCAGGTGCAGCGGGCGGCCGACATGTCGTCACGGGAGACCGAGTCGAGAGACATGGCGACACGAGACACAGCAGTTCGCGAACGATCCCTCGGAGAGCTCTTTCGAGACCTCACGACCGAGACCAGCGAGCTCGTCTCGAAAGAGATCGCACTGGTGAAGGCCGAGGCACGTCAAACCGGTTCCACGTTGGCGAAGGACGGGGCAAAGATCGGCATCGCGAGCGCATTGGCTCTCGTCGGCTCACTCGCACTTACGGCGTTTCTGATCGTCGGGCTCGGAGATCTACTGAATGGAAAATACTGGCTCTCGGCACTCATCGTCGGAGTGGTCTTTCTCGCGATTGGCGCGATGATGGTGAAGAACGCCACAGCCGACATCAAGCGTCGTGGCCAGTCGGTCAAGCATACGGTGGACGTAGTGAAGGACACCGGCGCATGGGCCAAGCAGGAAGCACGGCAGGTCAAGCAGGAGCTCACGAGTTGAACGGGCTGTTTAGCCATACCGCACTATGACCGATTCAGGAGGAGCGATGATCAGACAGGAATCCGGCCGCTTCGGAAACGAGCAGAACGCCGCGGGCTCGTCGCAGGGCGATTCCATGCCCGAGGGCCAGACGCAGGGACGAGGGAACGTCGTCGACGCCGCGAAGGAAAAAATTCAACAGTTGGCAAGTCAGGCGCGCGAAACGGCCAGCGGGCAAGTCGAGTCGCGCTTCTCTACGGGAAAAACGAAAGCGACGCAGACGCTCGGCAGCGTCGCGCAATCCTTGAAGTCGTCAGGGCAGCAGCTCCGCGACCAGCAGCAGGAGGGCATCAGCAAGTACGCTGATCAGGCAGCGAACAAGATCGAGGAGCTCTCGCACTATCTCGAGAACGCATCGCTGCAGGATGTCACCCAGCGAGTGGAGACCTTCGCGCGTCGTGAGCCTGCGTGGTTCATCGGCAGCGCCGTCGCGCTCGGCTTCCTCGGTGCGCGCTTTCTCAAGAGCTCGCAGCGCAATCAGCAGGGCGAGATGAACATGCGCGGATTTCAGGGCGGCGCGCAGGGATATCAGGGCGGCATGCAGCAGGGGAGCGATTGGCGGACGAGCCAGGGCCAGGGCGGCATGGACATGGGCATGGGACAAGGTGATCAGAGCACGGGTGGCGCATGGCAGGGCGGCGCGAGCGATCGCGACGTCACAGCCGCGCCCCAGCGCGACTTCAACACGACCAGCACCGAGCGCCAGATAAATCAGGGCAGCAGCACCGCCGAGAGAACGGGACGAGCCTAATTGATGACTGTGATCTCGGGCGACACAGTGGTCGCTCGAGGTCGCGGCACCGGAATCAGTGTAAAGGAGGAGCAATGACCGGGAGCTTTGACACGCCAACGTCGGGCAACGACCGATCATTCGGCGGCTCAGATAGGAACAACGATGAAGTCGATGAAACGGAAGTGATCGCAGCTGATATACGCAGTTCGCAGGAACGGCTCGGCGACACCGTCGAGGAGATCGGCGAGCGATTCAATCCGACGCGCTTGAAGGAAGAGCTCAAGAGCGACATCCGTGACGCCACAATTGGCAAGGTCGAGAACATGGCACAGCAGACTGCAGACATGGTATCCGATGCCCAGCGCTCGATCATGGAGTCGATCCGCGAGAATCCGATTCCATTCGTGCTCACCGGTATCGGGCTTGGCTGGATCATCCTCAATTCCACCAGCCGCAAGAAGCAGATGGGGTCGCGAACGGGTTCGTCGTCGCTCTACGACGACCAGCAGGGCGATGGCTACGACTACGAGATGCAGAACGGGAATCAATACGGGAACGGGTCCCGGCGCTCGTATGGCGGTCAATTCGGAAGCGACCAGTTCGACGATAAGTCGGGTGCACTCGACAAGGCGCGCTCGAAGGCCGGCGACGTCGTTGATTCCGTGAAGCACAAGACGTCCGAGTTTGCGGAGCAGACGCAGCGCACCGCGAGCCGCGTCGGAGAGCGCGCCGAAGACATGGCGCATGACGTTGCCGATCAGGCACGCGTGCAGACGCGTCGTTTGAGCGACGCATTCCGGGAAAACCCACTCGTCATCGGAGCGGCCGCGCTGGCACTCGGCTTGGCGGCTGGGCTCGCAATCCCGGCGACAGGGCGCGAGGCGGAGCTCATGGGTGAAACGCGCGACCATATGGTGGACAAGGTGCGCGATGTGGCCGAGGACACGAAGTCCAAAGTGCAACAGGTCGCCGAGCGCGTCATCGATCAGGCGGAAACGACAGCGAAGGATGCATCGCACGAGGTTGGCTTGATGTCGTCCTGAGCCGGAATTCGGCGAGTCGGGAATCTCCGTCTCGCCGAGGCGCATTGCACCGGTACCACCCGAAAACACCGGAGCGTCCCGATCAGGGTGTCTCCGGTGTTTTGCCTTGAGAGCGCGCAGCGGTCGCGCGGTCCAGCCCGTAATACTTTTGCTCGATCGCGGCGCACGCCTCGGCGGAGCGCGCGCGGTCCGTTCCCTTTCCCGTTCATCACAGGTACGCCGTGATCCAGAATTTTCGTCGATTCGCATCCGTCGTCATCGCATTCGGTCCGGTCTGTGGCCTCGCTGCCAGCGCTGCTGCGCAGCAGCTCACGAGCGGCATCGATACCGCCAACCTCGATCATTCGGTTCGTCCGCAGGACGACTTTTACCGCTACGTGAACGGCGGCTGGCTCAGGACCGCGACCGTCCCGGCTGATGCGTCGAGCTGGGGCGCATTCCAGGAGCTTCGCGAGAACAGCCGCAATGCACTGCACCAGCTCTTCGAGGACGCGAGCAATTCGAAGGCGAAGGCCGGAAGCCCCGACCGCAAAGTCGGAGATCTCTATGCGAGCTTCATGGACAGCGCGCGCGTCGAGCAGCTCGGCACCAAGCCCCTCGAGCCCGAGCTGCAGCGGATCGGGGCGATCAAGAGCTCCGCGGATCTTCCATCGGCGTTCGGCCATTTCGCTCGCCTGGGCGTCAACGGACCCGCGGCCGTCTTCGTCGGCGCGGATGCGAAGCACTCGAACGACAACATCACGCAGATCACGCAGTCCGGGCTCGGGCTCCCCGACCGTGACTACTATCTCAAGCAGGATGCGAAGATGACCGCGGCGCGCACAGCGTACGTCGACTACATCACGCAGATGCTGACTCTGGCGAAGCAGCCGGATGCCCAGGGCGCCGCGACCCGGATCCTCGCGCTCGAGACGGAGTTCGCGAAACCGCAATGGGACAGGGCTCACAATCGCGATCGCAACGCCACGTACAACAAGATGACTGCGGGCGAGCTAGCGGCCTTGACACCGTCGTACAACTGGAGTCGCTACTTCGATCAGGCCGGCTTGGGCAAGGCGAAGGATGTAATCGTTCGGCAGCCTGACTATCTCAAGTCACTCGATTCGATCGTCGCAAAGACGCCGGTCTCCACGTGGCGCGAGTATCTCACCTTCCACCTGCTCGACGAGTTTGCGGACGTGCTGCCCGCTGCGTTCGTGCAGGCGAGCTTCGCTTTTCACGGCAAGGCGCTGAGCGGACAGCAGCAGCTCGCCGTGCGCTGGAAGCGCGCGGTCGACGGCACGAACTCGAATCTTGGTGAAGTCGCGGGGACGCTCTACATCGCGAAGTACTTCAAGCCGGAGGCAAAAGCACGGATGGACGCGCTGGTGAAGAACATCATCAACGCGTACAGCGTCGGGATCGACAGCCTCGAGTGGATGAGCCCCGAGACCA
>JBDTXN010000153.1:0-7123 GCA_040006175.1 Gemmatimonadota bacterium
CTCGTCGCTGAATCCGTAACCTTTCCGGAAATCGTGCCCTGCTGTGCGGATGCCGCTGCTGGCAGAAGCCAGACACCAACGGCGAACGCAAGCTGACGAAATCGTGTTTGCATGAGCGGCCTCTTCGTGGCTGTGTGAAACGCGATGCGTCGCACTCAGCTGACTGTGGGATCCGGATCGCGTGAGATCCGGCGAGAAGAAGGAACCGGTAGTGCCTTACAGGTGCATCACCTCCCGAGCGTCGCGATGTCGACCGAGCCAGCACACGCTTCTGTGACTCGGTGGCCGCGCACGCGCGGGCACGAAACGCCGACATGAATTCGTTTGCAACGAATTTGTCCGCACCGTGCATGCTACGTCAGCGACCGGTAAACACGCACGTGATGGCGCACACAGAATACCGCGTCAATCGATTCCGCGCCAAGAGCGCGTTCGGCGTGGTAAGGAACATTTTACATGGGGCGACGAAACTCGCGCCAGTCTCACACGTGTGTCGGATTTTGTTAGAGGCGGGCTCATGCGGATTGCCCCGCATATGTCTAGCGGATGTTCAGCCGCCTACTTGTGAAAGCGCGCGCAATCCACCAACGCGCATCTGCAGGAGCGCATGCTCCTTCGGCTTCGCTGCGAGCGCCGCGGCGTACACCGGCGCGAGCGGCTCGCCTGCGCGCAGCGCATCGCGGAAGCTCACTTCCTCGTCGCCGTACAGACACGTGCGCAGCCGTCCATTCGCCGTGAGCCGTACGCGATTGCAATCGCCGCAGTACGTGTGACTCATCGGCGTGATCACACCGACGCTTCCCGGCGCGCCAGCGAAACGATAGTACGCAGCCGGGCCGTTTCCGCGTGCGGGCCCCGCATCCGCCTCGAGTGGAGCGATGCTCGACAGCCGCACGAGCAGCTCATCGCTCGGCACTACGTGATCTGACGTGAGGCTCGCCATCTCACCCACCGGCATCAACTCGATGAAGCGCACGTGCCACGGATGCTCGAGCGTGAGTCGTGCGAAGTCTTCCACCTCATCGTCGTTGATCCCGCGCATCACGACCACGTTGAGCTTCACCGGGCCAAGCCCGGCGCGCTCCGCCGCACTCGCAGCATCGATCGGAGAAAACGGGAAGGAGCGGCGCGCGATTGCGCGAATGCGCTCCGGCCTGAGACTGTCGGCGCTCATGTTCACGCGATCGAGCCCCGCGGCCTTGAGCTCATCCGCCATCTCGGGAAGTTTCACGCCATTGGTGGACAGCGCGATGTCCTCGATCCCCGGCACGGCGTGGAGCATCGTGATCAACGTTGCAAGCTGCGGACGAATCGTCGGCTCGCCGCCGGTGATGCGCAGTCTGGTGACTCCGAGCGGCGCGAGCTGGCGGACGATCTCGGTGATCTCCTCGTACGTGAGAATTTCCTCACGCGGCAACCAGGGGAGCCCTTCGAGCGGCATGCAGTACGTGCACCGGAAGTTGCACCGATCGGTGACGGAAATGCGCAGATACTCGATGCGCCGCCCGAACTGGTCTATCGATCCTGTACTCATGAATAGTGCTCCGGCATCGAGCTCCGCTTCACGGCACCGCTCGCGTCCACCCACTCGCTGGAGCCGTCGACGTATCCCTCTCGCTTCCAGATCGGCACGCGTCGCTTCACTTCCTCGATCACGAAACGCGACGCGTCATACGCAGTCCCGCGGTGCGGAGCGGCTACGACGATGGCGATGCTCGCGTCTCCGAGCGCAAGCGCGCCGAGTCGGTGCTCGATGGCGAGGTCGGTGATGCCGAACGTGCTCGCACACTCGCTCGCGATCGCGGCGAGCTCGCGCTCCGCCATCTCGCCGTACGCGCTGTACTCGATGCCCGACACCGCACGCCCATCGTTCAGCTCGCGCACGTGCCCGAGGAACACGAGCGTCGCTCCGTTCGCCGTGTTGCGCACCAGGGCGAGCAGCGCGCCTATGTCGATCGGGCGCCGAACGATGGAGGTATGAACGCTCATCCCCCCGCCACGGGTGGAATGATCGCGATCTCGTCGCCGTTCTCCACCCGCTGGTCCGCGCCCGCGTACGTGAGATTGACAGCCACCAACGGCGACGCAGGGAGTGCCGCGCCACCAGGCAACGCTCGCAGCTGCGCCACGACCTCGCGCACGGTCGCGGTTCCCGAAAGCGCGAGCTCGACGCGGTCGCTCCCCAGTGCTTCAGCGTATGAGGCGAACAGCAAAGCAGTTACGGTCATTGCACGAATGTTGGGTCACGTCGCAAGAGGCTACAAGGTGACGGTGTGGGGCATATTTATAGACAAATGAACAGCGCCCCGATCGTGTTTCCACGTATCGGGGCGCTCGCACTGCACGAACTCGAGGACGTCAGGCCGGCTGATCGGAAAAAGACGCCTCATCCTCTTCGGCAACGAGCGCGCGCAACTCCTTGGAGGGCTTGAACACAGGCACCGGGCGCGCAGAAACCTCCACGGGCGATCCGGTGCGTGGATTTCTCGCCATGCGCGTTTTGCGCTGGCGAATCTTGAATGTGCCGAAGCCGCGCACTTCGATGTTTTTCTGCTCTTTCAGCGCGTCTTTGATTGCATCCAGAAAGGCATCGACGACACGTGCGCAGTCCTTCTTCGAGATCATCGGACCAGCCGTCTTGGAGATCTGGGCCGTGACGTGCTCGACAAGGTCGGCTTTGGTCATTCGTAACCTCGGGTTGGCGATCGCCGAGTGGCCGATCGTGCGACGAAAGTATGACGTTAACCGTTGTGTGTCAAGCGTTTGGCTCATTCGTGGCCCCGCCCGAGCGGACGGCCTTCAGGAACTCGCCAAAGAGCGGGCGGGCGTCGTGAGGGCCCGGGGCAGCCTCCGGATGGTACTGCACCGCGAAGATTGGCAACTCCCGATGCATGAGCCCTTCGACGGTCCCGTCGTTGAGATTCACGTGCGTCACGCGGAGCGCTGGCGCGCCCGGAATGCCCTTTTCATCTCCGACCACAGCGAACCCATGATTCTGGGACGTGATCAGCACGCGATCGGTATCGAGCTCCCGCACGGGGTGATTTCCGCCCCGATGACCATAGGGCATTTTCGACGTTTGCGCCCCGAATGTGAGCCCCAAGAGCTGATGCCCGAGGCAGATCCCAAGAATCGGCAGATGCTCGTCGGCCAGTGCTCGAATGATCCCCGGAGCGTACTCCACTGCCGCCGGATCGCCGGGCCCGTTGGCCAGAAAGACACCGTCCGGCTTGCTCGCCAGGACCTCCTCTGCCCGCGTCTCCGCCGGCACCACTGTCACTCGGCACCCGTTCTCCGCAAAGAGGCGCAGGATATTTCGCTTGATGCCGTAGTCGTACGCCACGATATGCGAGCGCGCTCCCGGATCACCCCACGTGTACGGCGTGCGCGTCGACGCGCGAGACGCCAGGTCGAGCCCCTCCATGGATGGACACGCGTCCAGTGCAGCTCTCGTGGCATCCGACGGCGCTTCGCCGTTGCCGATCACACCGCGCATGACGCCGCTGGACCTCAAGTGTCGCGTGAGACGTCGCGTGTCAACTTCTTCCAGAACGGGCACCTGTGCGTCACGCAACCAGCTGCGCAGATCTCCGTTCGCGCGCCAGTTGGACGGGTGATTCGTGAGCTCGCGCACGACAACGCCGGCGACCTGCGGCTTGCCGGACTCGGGGTCATCCGCATTCACCCCGTAGTTGCCGATCATCGGCGTGGTCATGACGACGATCTGATCGCCGTACGACGGATCCGTGAAGACTTCCTGGTAACCCGTCATGTTCGTCGTGAACACGACCTCGGCAACGCGTTCAACCTCGGCATCCCGGCGCACGCCGCGAAAAAGGGTTCCGTCCTCGAGGAGGAGGAACCCGGCTCTCGTGCCGCTGGGTTGCGTCACCGACTTACTTGGGCGGAGTCTTGGTCGGCGGAGCGGCGGGCGCCGGCTTTGGCGCGGGAGTAAGGGGCGTGAGCGGGACGGCCGAAGGCGCAGAGGATGGCGCCGGTGCCGCTGGCGCCGCCGCACCCTGCCGCGAAAGCGGATCGAGCACCGAGGTCGGAGCACTCGCGCGCGATCCCATGATCTGCAGAATGAACGAGAGCGCGAGGAAAATCCCGCCGCCCCACCAGGTGACACGCGTCAGAAGATTCGCAGCCTGCCGCGTACCGACGAATGCGTCCGAAGATGACGAGGAGCCGCCGAAGTTCGCCGAAAGCCCGCCGCCCTTTCCAGACTGCAGCAGCACCGCAGCGATCAGCACGAGGCTGTTGATGACGAGGAGAACGAGAAGAAAGGTGTACATCGCGCGAGGTGTAGGTGGGGAGAGCTAAGTCTCAAAGCTTACGTCAGTTACGAGACTCGGTCAAGTATGCGCGATCGTGGCCCACGTATCCGGATCCAACGACGCCCCGCCAACGAGGAGCCCATCGACTTCTCGCGCGCGGAGCAGTGACTCCGCATTGTCCTTCGACACGGATCCGCCGTAGAGAATTGGAATTTCCGTGTTCTTGTTCGCGACGACCTCGCGAAGAGCCCGCCGAATCGCGGTGTGCACCGTCGTCGCATCTTCCGGCGTGGCGGTCCGGCCCGTCCCGATCGCCCACACGGGCTCGTACGCCACCGCGATCTGCGCGACTTGCGCGGGCGTCAATCGGCTGATCCCCGCCTTGAGCTGGCGCAGCACCACTGCCTGCGTCGTGTTCCGGTCGCGCTCCTCGATCTTCTCGCCCACGCAGAGCACGACCGTGAGCCCCGCCTTGAACGCCGCCGCGCACTTCTTCGCGGTGAGCTCATCGCCTTCGCCGAAGGTGTGCCGGCGCTCCGAGTGTCCGACCAGCGCAACCGTTGCACCAGCATCGCGCGCCATCGCTGCGCCATTCTCGCCAGTGAACGCGCCCTTCTCTTCCCAGTGAATGTTTTGAACGCCCAGCATGATGTCGGGACGATCGCGGAGGGCGAAGCCGGCGACCACGAGAGAGATGGCGCTCGGAAAGATCATCACCGTGCGATCCTCCGCCGGAGGAAAGACCGTGAGGAAGCGCTGCAGATAGGCGCGCGTGTCCTGCGGGCCGAGGTTCATCTTCCAGTTCGCAGCGAACACCGGCTTCTTCATTCGCAACCTCTGTCTTCGAGTGCGGAGACGCCGGGAAGCTCTTTCCCCTCGAGGAACTCGAGTGACGCGCCGCCGCCGGTAGACACGTGGCTCATCTTGTCCGCGAGACCGAGCTGTTCGACGGCGGCCGCCGAGTCGCCGCCGCCGACGATCGTCGTCGCGCCGTGTGAAGTCGCGCGCTCGAGCGCGAAGGCAACGGCATTCGTCCCTTGATCGAATGGCGGCTTTTCGAAAACTCCCATCGGTCCGTTCCACAGCACCGTCCTCGCACGGGCGATCTCAAGAGCGAACATCTTCGAAGACGCGGGGCCGATGTCGAACATGGCCTGATCTGCGGGAATCGCGTCGCGTGCGACCGGCTTCGCGCCCGCGCCATCGTCCTGCGACGGCGCGACGAGCGCATCTTCCGGCAAGATGAGCTTGTCGCTCGCGCGCGCGAGGAGTGTCTTCGCCATCTCGACGCGATCGGGCTCGACGAGCGACTTTCCCGTTTCGAGTCCCATCGCCTTGAAAAACGTGCACGCCATCGCCCCGCCGATGAGGAGCTTGTCGACCTTCGGCAACAACGCCTCGATGACGTCGATCTTGCCCGAGATCTTCGCACCTCCGAGGATCGCGACGAATGGACGCGCCGGCGCCTGCAGCGTGTCGCCGAGGTACGTGAGCTCGCGCTCCATGAGCAGCCCGGCGACCGCGGGCTTCAGGTAGTGGGCGACACCTTCGGTCGATGCGTGCGCCCGATGCGCCGACCCGAATGCATCGTTGACGTACACGTCGCCCAACTCCGCCAGCGCCCGCGCGAGCCGCTCCTCGTTCTTTTCCTCTCCGCCGAGAAAGCGCGTATTCTCGAGCAGCAGCACCGCACCCGGTTTCGCGTCGTGCGTCGCTCGCAGCGCTTCATCGCTGTCAGTAGTCTCGACGAACGTCACCGCCTTCCCAAGCAGCGTCTGCAGATGCCGCGCGACTGGCTCGAGTGTGTACTTGAGGTCGGGCTTGCCTTTGGGACGCCCGAGGTGCGAGAGGAGCACGACGGAGGCTCCGCGCGCGATCAGCGCCTCGATCGTTGGGAGGGCGGCGCGGATGCGCGTGTCATCCGTGACGCGGTCGCCCTCGATCGGCACGTTGAAATCCACACGTACGAGCGCGCGCTTGCCGCGCAGCTCGGCGTCGGTGAGATCCCGAATCGTTTTCTTGGGCATCAGGAGGTTGGATCGACTCGTCTCGAGTAGCTCCAGCACGACCACACGACGGCGGCCGTGCCGGCAATCATGATCAGAATGGCGAGCCGGGACATCTGCCAGTACGTGTCGAAGTAGCGCATGGCAGCGATGCCTTTGGGAATGACGAGTTGCTTCGTGGCGAGATTGTGCATCCCTTGCCACGCGTACGCATAAAGTCCGAAGCCCGCCAGCAACACGAGCGCCGACAGCGCATCGCGCGTGCGATCGGCGCGCGTCATGACGCGACTCACAGTCGCGCGCCGATGAACCGGAGAAGATCCACGCAGCGGCACGAGTAGCCCCACTCGTTGTCGTACCATCCGCACACCTTCACGAGCGTGCCATCGATGACGTTCGTCGACTTTGCGTCGATCGTACACGAGAACTCGTTGCCGATATAATCGACGGAGACGAGCTCCTCCTCCGATACCGCGAGAATGCCCTTGAGCGGACCCTCGGCCGCCGCGCGAAACGCGGCGTTCACGGCGTCGACCGTCGTGGCGCGCTCCACTTCCACCACGAGATCGGTGAAGGACACATCGGGGGTGGGCACGCGCACGGCGATGCCGTCGATCTTTCCCTTCACTTCGGGAATGACGAGCGCCGTCGCCTTCGCCGCCCCCGTGCTCGTCGGAATCTGCGAGAGTGCCGCGGCCCGCGCTCGCCGCAAGTCCTTGTGCGGCAGGTCGAGAATGTTCTGGTCGTTCGTGTAGCTGTGGATGGTGGTCATCGAGCCGTGCCGAAAGCCGAAGCTGTCGCGCACGACCTTGACCATGGGCGCAAGGCAGTTCGTGGTGC
>JBDTXN010000154.1:0-7055 GCA_040006175.1 Gemmatimonadota bacterium
ACACGCTCCGCCATCCGCGAATCGACGGACGGCCCATCCTCATCGCTCCACGAGTAATCCTCGAGGCGAAGTCCGTCGTCGAGCACGAGCACGCGTGGCCCCGTCAAACCGCGGATCACGGGCTTTCCCACCTGCTGACCGGTGCTGAGGTTGCGCACGCCCGCAAATCCTTCGAGCGCCTGGGCGAGCGACACCTCGTGCTCACGGCGCAGCCGCTCACCGGAGAGCGCGTCCGTCGAGAGCGGCGAGGCGAGTGGCGCGATTGGTTGGCGCGTCGCGGTGACGGTCACCGCCTCGAGGTGCAGTGCGGTGGCTTCGAGTGTCAGCGCGACGGTGGTCGTTCCATTCACGGCAACCTGCCGCGTGAGCGATGCGAATCCTACTCGTCGCGCCGCGAGCGTCTGCCGTCCCCGCGGCACGTTCGCGAAGACGAACGCTCCCTCGCGATTCGTAGTGGTGCTCAGTCCGAGCTCCACCAGTGACACCGACGCAGCCGGAATCGGAGCACCGGCGCTGTCGACGACAGAGCCGCGGACGGTATCGCCAACCGCGGCAGCGGAGATCACCGTCGCATGCGCGTGTGGCCCACCCGTGGCAGGAGCGATTCCAAAAAGCGGAAGCGCCAGATACGGCAGCACACTCGCGAGATTGATCATGGTCGTGGTCCGTTAGCGGGTTTCGACTCCGGGAAGGTAGCTCACCGCCAACTTCTCCGTGCTCGTGTGGCTCCCCGATTTCAGCGTCACCGTGTATTCGCCCGGTGCAACTGGCTTGTTGCCTTCTCCACCATATTCCGTGCGCACATCCTTCGTGGGTTTGAGATCCCAGTTCACACGATTCAGTCCCGCGACCGCAGGTGCCGTCAGATTGGCCACCGGCTGTCCCTGCGCGTTGGTGATCGAAATCTTCACCACGTCTGGGGAGAAGCCGCTCAGCCAGAACGTCAACAAAGCGCCCTCGGGCGGATTGGAGCCACGAAATTCCGCGCTTCCGTTCGAGTCGACGAATCCGGGATAGGCAACGAACCCAACCGCCGGGCGCGGCTTGAAGAGATGCGCCGGCTCCGCTCGAACTGCCGGCGTGAGCAGCTCGAGGCCGCTCACGTCGTCGATCACGTAGAGGCTGCGCCCATGCGTCGCCACGACGAGATCGCGATCCCGTTCCTGCATGTGAATGTCGTCGACGGCGACCGTCGGCAGATCGCCGAGCTTGAACCAGGAGCGCCCGCCGTCGACCGTCGTCCACATTCCGAACTCGGTGCCGACGAACAGCACCTTCGGATTCTTCGAGTCTTCGCGCACGACCTTCACCGGCGCTTCGCCCGGAAGATTCGCCGCGATGCTCGCCCACGTCTTTCCTCCATCCGCGGTGCGGAAGACGAGTGGCGCGTAGTTCCCCTCGCGATGCGCATCGACCGACATGTACGCGACCTGCGCATCGGCGGCGCTGGCGGAAATGCTGCTGATCCGGCTCCCCTTCGCGGCGGCCGGCACCGACGAGGTGAGATCCGTCCAGTTTCCGCCATCATCATCCGTGCGCCAGAGCTTCCCCTCATCGGTGCCCGCCCAGAGCACGCCTGCCTTCGCCGGCGACTCCGCGAGGGCGTAGACGACGCCGAAGTCCTCCGCGCCGCTGCCGACCGTCGTCATGCGGTCGTAGTTCTTGGACGAGAGATCGGGAGAGATCACGTGCCACTGCTCGCCATGGTTCGTGAGCTTGAACACGCGATTGCCGGCGTGATACAGTGCGCCCTTGTCGTGCACGCTGGCGAAGAGCGGCGACGTCCAGTGAAAGCGGAACGCCGGCTGCCCCTCGGTGGGCTGCGGCCGGAGATTCTTGTCCTGACCGCTGCGCAGGTCGAAGCGGAAGACGAAGCCCTGCTGCGATTCGGCGTATACGAGATTCGAATCCGCGGGATCGAACACGCAGTACGATCCGTCGCCCCCGCCGATCGCCAGCCAGTCTGCGTTGCGAATTCCTTCCTTGCTTCGCGTGTTGCCGGTACCCACCCAGTTTGTGTTGTCCTGCAAACCACCGCAGATGCGATACGGTGTTGAGTTGTCCGTGCTCACGCGAAAGAATTCGCCGCCGGCGAAGCGGTTGAGGTGCGCCCAGCCCTCCGCGCCGTTATAGCTCTCATAGAGTCCACCATCCGTACCGAGCAGCATGCGCTTCGGCATGTGCGGATCGATCGCGAGTGCGTGATTGTCCGAGTGCACGTCCTTGAACCGATCCTCGCGCCACGTCTTGCCGCCATCGTCGGACACGTGGAGCATGAAGCCGAGCACGTAGACGCGCTTGTCGTTCGCGGGATCGACGCGAATCTGGCTGAAGTAGAAGGGCCGCGGATCGAGCTTGCTCTGCCTCGTCCACGTCGCGCCAGCATCATCGCTTCGGAACACGCCGCCGGCCTTGCTGTACGGATCGTCGATATCGGATGTGCCACCCGCATCGCTCTGCACGAGCGCGAACACCGTCTTCGGATTCTTCGCGAACACCGAGAGCCCGATGCGCCCGGTCATCGTCGGCAGTCCGCCGGCGAGCTTGGTCCACGTCGCGCCGCCGTCCGTGCTCTTCAGTACTCCGCCGATGTCCTTGCCATCGCTCGCTGCGGCGCCGTAGGTGAACACCCACGGCCGGCGCAGGCGCGCGTACAGCGTCGCGTACAGCACGTTCGGATCGCTCGGATCGATCGCGAGATCGCCGCACCCTGCGCGCATCTCGAACGGCGCCGGCGCGCTGTAGACCTTCTTCCAGCTCTTGCCGCCGTCCGTCGTCTTCCAGATTCCCCGTTCGCTCGGCTGCCACACATCCCCCGGCGAGCAGACCCACGCGGTCTTCGCATCTGTTGGATGCACCACGATGCGCGCGATCGCGCGCGTCTTCTCGAGCCCTGCTCTCGTCCACGTCGCGCCCGCGTCCGTAGACGTGTACACGCCCGCGCCCCAGCTCACGGTGTTGCGATCGTTCGCCTCGCCCGTGCCGACGTAGATCGTCTTCGCATCCGACGGCGCGACGGCGAGGTCGCCGATCGCCGCCACTGCCTCGTGCTCGAAGATCGGCTGGAAAGTCGACCCGTTGTCCGTGCTCTTCATGATGCCGCCCGTTCCGAGGCCGGCGTAGAAGGTGTACGGGTCCGAGGGGTCGAGTGCGATGCTCGAGACGCGTCCGCCCATCACGGCGGGCCCGATGGAGCGCGCCTTGAGCGCTGTAGGGAGCACGACCGAGGCGGAATCGACGGCAGCGGTACCTGGAGGAGTGGCCTTCCCCTCCAGGCTCTTCTTCTTCTCAGCCTGCTGGGCGATCACCATGCTCGGCAGCGTGGCGACGAGAAGGATCGTAGGCGTAACGAACGAGCGAAAACGCATGCGCATCGCGATTCGGGGCAAGGAGGACTGTATGAGGTAAGCGCCGCATCGTAGCACGCTTCACACGGGCGCGTAAGTATACGCAGCGGGTGCGTTCTCCGGGCTCGGTTCAGGGTCGCGAGCACCGGCGGCGGCGCCAGGGCATGCAGCTTTCCCTTGCCGGGTGAAGACTTCTTCGCGCGCTCGCGTCTGGCGTTGGAAAGACGGCGATCGCAACGTCCTGATACCGGGGCCAGTCCTTCGCCCTCGACGTCTCGTGCCACCCAGCGCCACCTCTGTCCGGAGTTGTCTCATGCGCAATCGATTGCTCATCGCGTCCGCCGCCTTCGCGGCCCTCTGTACGATCGCCACCCGCGCCGACGCGCAAGCCGCAGCATCATCCGTTTGTACCGACGGCTCCACCTCCTCTGCCACCGGCCGCGGTGCGTGCTCGGGCCACGGCGGCGTCGACGCAAAGGCCACAGCCGCGGCCAAGTCGAAGGCAAAAGCCTCCGTCGCTTGCACCGACGGCACCACCTCGAAGAGCGGCCGTGGCGCGTGCTCGAAACACGGTGGCGTCGCCAAGGCCGGTGCCGCTGCTCCCGCGGCCACTCCGGCCCCCGCGCCGGCGCCAGCTCCCGCCCCGGCGCCGCCGGCCGCGCAGGCGATGGCTCCCAAAGCCGCGACGCTCGCGCCATCCGCACAGGTGACCACGTCGACGGTCGCCACCACCTCCACGTCCTCGAGCGCCAAAAACGGCAGCGCCGATGCGTCCGGCGCGACCGCCCAGTGCAAGGACGGGTCATACTCCCACGCGGCCTACCTCACCGGCGCCTGCTCTCGCCACGGTGGCGTCAGCAAATGGCTCACGAGCTGATCCCCGCCCAACCCCCTACCGGCGAGCGCGTTCGACGTATCGAGTGAAGCGCCCGCGGCCACTGTCGCGGGCGTCTCCACCTCAGCAGTAGATTAGACGCCATGTCATCACCGGGTACCACTGCGCCGTCACGCCTGCGCTCGGCTGCCGTCGCAGCGCCGCTCGCCGTGTTTGCGATAGCGATCGTCACCCGGCTGATAGGATTGCACCACACGCCATACGTCGACGAGCTCAATCACGTCATGGCGGCACACTCGCTGCTCGCGCGCGGCAAGCTGGAGCTCGCTCCCGGGGGTGATCCGTACTCGCGCGCCCGACTTTTCACGTGGCTAGTCGCCGCGCTCTTCCGCGTATTCGGTGAGAGTCTCGCAGTCGCGCGCATGCCTGCGGTGCTCGCCGGCGCAGCGCTCGTCACGGTGCTCTTCATCTGGGTGCGCTCGGTAGCCGGACGCGGCGCCGCATGGATCGCTGCGATGCTCTTCTGCTTCCAGCCGCAGTCGATTTACCTCTCGCAACTCGCACGTTTCTACACCATTCAGACGCTCTGCTTTTTCGGCGGCGCGATTCTCATCTACCGCGCCGTCACCGACCACACGCTCGCCCGCTCGCGCGACATCCAGCTCTGCGTCGGTGCTCTCCTGCTCTTCCTGCTCGCGCTCCACTTCCAGATCATCACGATCGTCGGCATCGCGGGCGTGTTTCTCTGGGTCGTCTTGGATTTCGCGCGAGCGCGACTCCGCCCCGCGCAGATGGCCGGCGCGGTCGCGGCATTGCTTGTCGTCGCCGTTATCGCCCTGTTCGCGATTCAGCGCGGTGCATTCGCGAAGCAGCTCGCGCTGTTCAGCTACGTCGATCAGTGGGCGGCGGCCAACCGCCACAACACCCGCTACTACCACGACATTTTCCTCGATCAGTACGCGACGATCTGGACACTCTTCCCACTGCTCGCGATCCTCGCGATCTACCGCAACGGTCGTGCGACGATGTTCTCTCTCGTGCCGTTCGTCGTGGCGTTCGTCGTGCACTCGCTCGCGGCGTGGAAGGCCGAGCGGTACCTGTTCTCGGTGATGCCGATGTTCTTCGCGGTGGTCGGGATGGGCCTCGCCGAAGGCGCGGAGCGCCTGCGCCCCGCCATTGAAGGTGCACTCGACTGGCTCGCCGTCGCCACGCTCGCGCCGCGCACACGCGCGCGGGGCGTCGCGCTGCTGTTCGCTCTCATCGCAGCGTTCATCGCCCTGG
Organism: Gemmatimonadota bacterium; assembly: GCA_040006175.1. Classification (GTDB taxonomy): domain Bacteria; phylum Gemmatimonadota; class Gemmatimonadetes; order Gemmatimonadales; family Gemmatimonadaceae; genus FEN-1250. Next base: position 5,464 of record JBDTXN010000154.1, read on the forward strand.
GCAACGGAGCCACCTCGTACGCGCTCAAAATGATGCTCGTCAGCGACGCGGACTGGCAGCTCGCACTGTTGTATCGCGGCCAGCCGGACTGGGATGCCGCGAACGCGATGCTCCGGCCCCAGGTCGACAGCTCCGCCGTCGTGATCTCGAGCTCCGAGCTCAAGTCGCTCTACTACCTGCACCGTCTCGACGTGCTGCTGAGCGTGGACTACCTCGGCGATCCGCGGCATCCCGGTCCCGAATACACGGTTTTTCGCAAGCTCGCCCGCCCGGTCGTCAGCACCACCCAGTCGCTCGATCAGCTTCGAGCCTGCTTCCCGACCGGATTGATCGTCGCCGAGCACGGGCAGTGGCGCACGCCCTGGAGCGTGCAGTCCGGCGTGGCGGATTACATCGAGACGACGCTCGACCCCCTCCACCTGCCGCCAGCCACGCGGCTGCTGGCCTACCGGTGGCGTACGGCGATCCCGGACAGCACGGCCGATTGCGCGAAGATTCACGCGATCGTCCATAGGTAGATGCCTACTCCATCGACCTGGAAGCGCTGACGTGGAATACCGCACAGTCGCGCAGCTCGACGACGCAGTGGTCAGCTGGCTCGGCGACCTCCCGCGCGACATCGACATCGTCGCCGGCGTGCCGCGCAGCGGGCTTCTCGTCGCCAATCTGCTTGCGCTGCACCTCAACGTGCCGATGACGGACGTCGCCGGCCTGGTGGAGGGGCGCGTCATCCAGTCCGGCGCGCGCTTCAAGGGGAGTGACCCGCGTCAGTTCCTCACGAGGCCGCGCCACGTGCTCGTAGTCGACGACAGCGTCTGCTCGGGCTCCGCCATGCAGAAGGTCAAGGTGCAGCTGGACGCCGCCGGGCTGCCGCACCGGCTGACCTTCGGCGCCGTTTACATGGCGCCCGAAGCCCGGCTCGATGGACACGTCGACATCTACCGCGAGGTCGTGCCTATGCCGCGCGTGTTCGAGTGGAATCTCATGCACGGCACCGTGCTGGCGAACAGCTGCATGGACATCGACGGCGTGCTCTGTCTCGATCCGACGAACGAGCAGAACGACGACGGTGAGGAATACCTGGCGTTTCTGCGCGACACGCCCGCGCTGCTGCTGCCGAGTGCACCCGTGGGCTGGCTCGTGACATCGCGACTGGAGAAATACCGTGCGCAGACGGCGGAGTGGCTGGCACGGCACAAAGTGCAGTATGGCGAGCTGCGTATGATGCAGTATCCGGACATGGCCGCCCGCCGTGCGGCACGTGCCTACGCACGCTTCAAGACGGACATCTACCTCGAGACGGGCGCATGGCTCTTCGTCGAGAGCGACGCTGCCCTCTCGGCGCAGATCGCACAGCTCTCCGGCCGTTCCGTGTTCTGCACGGAGACGCGCGAGATGCTGCAGCCGGGAGACTCCCCGTCGCCGACCCGCCGATCTGCGCCGCCACAGGAGCCTGCACTGGGCGCGGCGCTCCGAGCGACCGCGCGCGCCATGCGGCTCCGATTGCGCGGCGGTTACCGTAGGAGCTAAGTTACAAGGCTTCTATGACTTGCCCCCCTCCTCCCGCCGTCCGTGCGGGAGGCGGCAGTCCA
>JBDTXN010000155.1:0-7029 GCA_040006175.1 Gemmatimonadota bacterium
TCGCAGACCATCGCGATGCCCGCGTCATTCCGCTCCGATGCGGCAAAGGGCTGGAACCGCCGCGAGCGCGGCCGCGCACGCCGCAACCCGCACCGCGGCCGGGCCTCGAGCGCACACTCGAAGTCGAAGGCGTCCGCGAGCAAGTCGAAGAGCGGCGCGCACAAGGCAGTCGCCTCGAAGTCCGCCGCGCACAGGAAGAAGTAGCGGCTGCTGCCGCGCTTGTCCGGCGAGCCTCGCCGGGTGAGCTTTCGGGACGGAACAAGGAGTCCCGATGAGTGATCTGCCCGCCGCCGCGCCCGAGAGCGAAGTCGCCCAGGCGTCTGCCACAGAAGCCCCGCCGCAAACTGCGCCCACGCTCGACGTCGACGTCGTCCGCGCAGCGCTCCGTCGCGTCAAGGATCCCGAGCTCAACCTCAACATCGTGGATCTGGGTCTGGTCTACGACATTGCAGTAGAGGGCTCGCGGGTCAACATCAACATGAGCCTCACCTCCCCGGGTTGCCCCTCTGGTCCGGAGATCATGACGGCGGCGGAGCAGCAGGTGCGAACGCTGGATGGCGTGGAGGATGTGGCGGTGAATCTGGTGTGGGATCCGATGTGGAGCCCCGAACGGATCGAGCCGCGTATTCGCGCGTACATGGGCTTCTGAGTGTCGCTCGGCAAGCGCGCTCGATCGATGCGGCCGGCGGTAATCGCCGGCTTTGTCGTTTGCGCGAGCTGCATACGCGTGGATCGCGCGAGCACCACCGAGAGCATGAAGCAGGGCGTCACGGAAATGATGGACTCGATCTCGAGTGATCTCCGCGCGCAGGGCCCGGCCGCGTGGCTCCGCTACTTCGATCGATCGCCAGGCTTCTTCATGGCGTCCGACGGCTCGATGGCGTTCCCGAGCAACGACTCGGCCGCGCGGGCAATGCCGAACATCGCGGCGGTGCTGAAGCACGCCGACTTAAAGTGGGGCGCGCTCCGCATCGACTCGCTAACGCCAGGGATGGCGCAGGTGGCGACGCCCTTCAGCGAGACGATGGTCGACTCGTCGGGCAAGGAGACCAGGATCTCGGGCTACTTCACGGCGCTGGCGCACCGCGGCGAGGAGGGCTGGAAGCTCCGCAACGCGCACTGGTCGATTGCGCACCCCGCGGAGACGGCGGTACCGGCGCCTGCGCCGAAGGAATCGAAGGTCGCAAAGGGAGCAAAGGGCGCGAAGTCGCCCCGCTGACCGAGATCAGCGTGCGTTGATAAAGACCACCGCCCGTTCGCTCACGTATCGCTCCTAGGCCAGCGCCTTCAGGAACGCCGGCCCCAGCACCTCTACCTGCCACCGCCTCAAGTCCGGCACCTCCGCCAACTCCTCGAGCGTCCTCGGCTTCTTTCGCGCAATAGTCTCGAGCTTCTCGCGCGCGCACAGAAAGCCCGGATCGAGCTCGAGCCGCTGCGACGCCTCCTCCCTTGCCGTTCGCAGCGCGTTCACGCGGGTGTCGAAGTCCGCATCGCGATCCCATCGCGGCGCGCGCGGGAATCGCGGGAGTTGATCCTCCGGCACCTCGACCCCGCGCCGCACGGCAGCGAGCATCTCGCCGCCGCGGCGCTCTGCGATCCCGCGCGGTACGCCCTTGATCGCCGCGAGCGCGTCCGTCGTCTGCGGTCGCTCCTTCGCCACAGCAAAGAGCGCCTCGTTCCCCGCCACCCGGAACGTCGCGCGATCGAGCTCGCGTGCGATCCCGTCGCGAAAGCGCACGAGCTCACGGAAGATCGCGAGCTCGCGCCTGTCGAGATCGCGCGCGCCCTTGATGCGCATGTAGCCCGTGTCCTCCCCTTCGGGCTCCTCCCACCGCGTGCCCTCGAGTCGCTCGAACTCCTCCGCCGCCCAGCTCCACCGGCCAGCGCTTTCGAGCTCACCGGCCAACCGGTCGCGCAGCTCGAGCAGGTACATCGTGTCCTGACTCGCGTAGTCGAGCATGTCCTTCGGAAGCGGGCGCATCGACCAGTCCGCCCGCTGATGCTTCTTGTCGAGCTTCAGACCGAAGGAGCGCTCGAGCAGCGCCGCCAGCCCAAACGCACGGATGCCGAGCAGCTGCGCCGCTACGCGCGTGTCGAACAGCCGGCGCGTGTTCCATCCGTAGTCCTGATGCAGCAGGCGCAGATCGTAGTCCGCATCGTGAAAGACCTTCTCGATCGTGTCGCTCTCCAGAATGCGCCCCAGCACCGCCGGTTTTCCGATCGCAAGCGGGTCGAGCACCGCGGTCGTGTCGCGTGTGCTCATCTGCAGAAGATAGATCCGGTCGACGAAACGGTGGAAGCTGGCGCCCTCCGTGTCCACGGCAACGGTGGTGCTCTGCTCCACAGCGGACAGAAAACGGTCGGCGGCGGCTTGCGTATCGATGTACAACGGCTCGTGCACGGTCAGCCCTGCGCCCACGTCTCCTCGCCTTTCAGTGTCTGTGCTCGTAAGCTCTCATCCGGCGTCACTCAGCGCGAGGGGTTGCGCGCCTACGCCATCGAGAGCGATACGCGGCCCCTCCCTTGCGTTGACACGCACTCATGACAGCTCCGAATGAAACAAAACCGGCATCGCCGAGGCACGATCGCAGGGCCAACGCGAGCTGGCGGAGCGCGGACATCCTGCGCGCCGCGTCCATCGTCGCCGGGCTCCTCATCTTCCTCAAGCTGCTCTGGGTCGCGAACGAGATCGTCATCGTCGTCTTCCTCGGCACACTCTTCGGTATCGCGGTGGCCTCGGGAGTAGACCGGCTCGAGCGCTTCAAGGTTCCGCGCGGGGTCGGCGCCGGCTTTCTCGTCGTTTCGTTCCTGATGATCCTGTACTCGCTCGGGTCTTTCGTCGCGCCGACGATCGCGCAGCAGGGACACGAGCTTCGGCTGCGCCTCCCGGACGCGGTCAAGCGCGCCGAGGGGTGGCTCAACAGTAAAAATCCGGCGCTGATGTCGTCGCTGCTCGGAACCGACGGCGCGAAGGCGCCGGCGCAGGCAGACACGACGAGGGCGAATCCCGCCGCGCCACAGAAGGCACAGGGAGCGCAGCCCGCGGGCGCGGCAGGAGTGGCGGACACCACGGACTCCACGAACAAGGCGCACGCCGGACAGGCGACACTGCTGCGCGACAACATCGGGAAGCGGCTCGTCGGCACCGCCCGCTACATCTTCCCGTTCATCACGTCCACTTTCGAGACGATCGCGGGCTTGGTGCTGATCCTGATCATGTCGATCTACATCGGCGCCGACCCGTACACCTATCGCAACGGGATTCTGCATCTCTTCCCGAAGCGGAGGCGCGCGCGCATCGCGGACGTGCTCACCGAGATGTCGACGATGCTGCGGAAGTGGCTCGTCACGCAGCTCATCGCGATGCTGGTGATCGGCACGGTGTCCACCATCGCGCTGCTCGCGCTCGGCGTGAAGGCCCCGTTCGCGCTCGGCATCATTGCCGGGTTGCTCGAATTCGTCCCGACGATCGGACCGGTGTTGAGCGCGGTGCCCGCGATTGCGATGGGATTTCTCGACTCACCGGAGAAGGCGCTCTACGTGGGGATCGCGTACATCGTGATTCAGCAGCTCGAGAACCACATCCTCATCCCGCTCCTCATGAAGGGCGGCATGGATCTGCCACCCGTGCTCACGATCGTGGCGCAGGCGCTGATGGCACTGCTCTTCGGATTTCTCGGATTGTTGATCGCGGTGCCGCTCCTTGCCGCCGTGCTGGTGCCGATCAAGATGCTCTACGTGCAGGACGCGCTGGATGACCCGATGGAAGTGGAGGACGACGCCGACGACGGGAAGGTGCGCACGGGATAGCGCGACAGACGGCGTGGCCGCGCGATATCTTCGCGTGTGACCACGCTCCCTCTCGTTCGCCGCTTCCCCGCCCTCGCACGCGTGCCGCACGTGTCGTTGGGCGATTTCCCCACACCGGTGCAGCGATTGACGCTGCCCGGAGTGCCGCTCGCCGGTGGGCTCTGGATCAAGCGCGACGACCTCACCGCCTCGCCACTCGGCGGCAACAAGGTACGGGCGCTCGAGTTTCTGCTCGCGGGTCTCTCGCCGGGCGACATCGTGCTCACGGCGGGCGGCGAGGGCTCGACGCACGTGCTGACCACCGCCACGTGGGTGCGCGCGCTCGGAGGATCCACGCGTGCGGTGCGATGGCGCCACGACATGAACCCCTCGGCGCGGGTCGTCGCCGATCGCGCCCGTGCGCTCTGTGCGAGCGTGATCACGGCGCACGGCCCGGCGATCGGGCTGCTTCGCGCCCACGCCGCGCGCCGCCCAGGCATCCGCTGGATTCCTCCCGGCGGGACGTCGCCGCTCGGGATGCTGGGGCACGTCAACGCCGCCCTCGAGCTGGCGGAGCAAGTGTCTCGCGGAGAGATGCCGAGCCCGGCGCGCGTGGTGCTTCCCGTCGGGAGCGGCGGCACAGCGGCGGGGATCGCGCTCGGCTTCGCGATTGCGGGAATGAGCACTGTAGTAGTAGGCGCGCGCGTGGCGCCGCGGATTGCGGCCGGCGAGCGGCGGGTGCTCGCCCTAGCGGAGCGCGCGCGCCGCTATCTCGAGCGACTCGCCGGGGAGCGTGTTCCGCGCCTCCAGCGCTCGGCAGTCGAGATCATGCATTCGGTGTACGGTGGCGCATACGGACGCGCGCTTCCGGGTGCCGAGGCACCCGCAGCTTTGCTGCGCGACGAGACCGGGCTCGTGCTCGACGGCACGTACAGTGCAAAAGCGTTCGCGGCAGCAAGTGGCCTGGCAAGCCGGGCGGAGGGATGCACGCTGTTCTGGCTCACCTTCGATGGCCGTGCAATTCGGAGCGAAACGAAGCCCTCTGCGAGCATTCGAAAACCGCCGTAACACCAATAATCACATGTATATACGCCTCCGTATAAAAACGTGCCGAGTAAAATTTGACATGGATTCTGTAAACACCTGTTGCGGGCTGGACTGGGAGTGTAATTTGAACGGCTCCCGTGCCCCGGTTCCGGCAGCACTGGATGCTTTTTCCTGCTCACTGTTGGAGTTGGATTGAGACGCTCTGTTCCCCTGCGCGGATTGCTCGTCCTCGGACATGATTAAGCGAGACGGCCGCGATATGCATCGCGCGATCATTCTCGTCGTCGAGCGCGATCCGCACGTGCGCGACCTGGAAGCCTATTTCCTGAACGAGGCCGGTTACGGCGTGGAGTTTGCCGCCGACGGGGAGGCTGCGCTCGCGATGGCGCGAGCGATGAAGCCCGACATTATCATAACCGAGGTGCTCGTGCCCAAGCTCGACGGACTCGCGCTCTGCCGGGCGGTTCGAAAAGAAGAAGGATTGAAGGACACCGTAGTGCTCATTTTCAGCATTCTCGCCGCACAGAGTCGCGCCCACGAGGCCGGCGCGGACGCCTTCCTCATGAAGCCGTTGGCCGAACAGCGGCTCGTGCACACGGTGCGTGAGCTTCTGGCCCGGCGCCCGACCGCGAAGGCCCAAGTCGCGGTAGGCCCCACGTGACGACACCACTCGCGGCGTCCAACGGCCTCTTCCCTCGCATCAGCACTGGAAATCCGCAGGCCGATCTCGTGTTCGGCGGCGGACTTCCGTGCAACTCGATCAACATCGTGATGGGGCAACCGGGCACGGGAAAGACCGTGTTCGCGGAGCAGCTGCTCTTCTCGAATGCGGGTGGGAACCGGCCGATCGTGTACGTGAGCACTCTCTCCGAGCCCATCTCGAAGATGGTGAGCTACGTGCAGCGCTTCACCTACTTCGACGAGACGAAGCTCGGCACCGAGATTCAGTACGAGGACATCGGGCCCATGCTCGCGAGCGATGGTCCTGCGTCGCTCGTGCCCTGGCTCACGAAGCTGATCAAGGAAGTATCGCCGAGGATCATCGTGATCGACTCCTTCCGCGCGATTCACGATCTCTCGACCTCCATTCTCGAGACGCGGCGGATGGTCTCGGACCTGGCCGGGCTCCTGTCGGCCTACGATGCGACCGTGCTGCTTCTGGGCGAGTACACCATTGACGACATCGAACGGTATCCCGAGTTCGCGGTCAGCGACTCGATCATCCAGCTCGCACGCCAGTCGATCGGCACGCGTGATGAGCGCTATCTGCGCGTGCTCAAGCTGCGCGGCTCATCGTACCGTGAGGGACAACACGCCTTCCGGATCACGCAGGATGGCATTCAGCTATTCCCGCGCCTCATCTCGCCTCCCGTCGCCAGGACGTACGCTCCACGCCTCGAGCGCACGTCCACCGGAGTGCCAGGTATCGACGCGATGCTCGAAGGAGGAGTGTGGTCGGGCACTGCGACCCTGATTGTCGGTCCCACAGGCTCCGGGAAGACGACCCTGGCGATGCACTTCGCACTCGAAGGAATGACCCGCGGCGATCGAACTCTCTACGTGAACTTCCAGGAAAATCCCGCGCAACTCGCTCGTTCCTTCGCGAACCTCGGCACGGACATCGCCGAGGCGCAGAAGAACGGGCTGGACTTCATGTACGTGTCTCCGGTGGAGCTCCAGATCGACAGCATCGTGGTCGGGATCTTCGACCGCATCAAGGATGGGACGATTCGCCGCGTGGTGGTCGATGCGGTCGGCGATCTCGTGACCGCCGCGAGCGACACGCAGCGTGTGCATGACTACCTCTACTCGCTCGTGCAGCACTTTGCGGTGAACGGAGTGACCAGCGTTCTCACCTTTGAATCGGGGATCACTGAAGACGGAAACCTCGAGACCTGTGAGCAGCGATTCAGCTACATGTCGGACAACGTGCTCGCGATCGGTCTCGGAGGCGAGGAGCGCACGCGGCGCACCATTCGCGTGATCAAGACGCGCAACAGCGGCCACGATCCCGTTGTGCGAGAGCTCGAGATCACCTCGGGCGGCGCGAGGGTTTCATGATCGCGCGCGCGCGCCCTATGTGGTGATGGAGATCGAGCCACAATTCGACGGACCGCGCGAGTCGCGCGCACACCGGCTCACGAAGGTGAGTCGGGCCTTCACGTACGCATCGTCGCTCAAGGACATCCTGCA
>JBDTXN010000156.1:0-6998 GCA_040006175.1 Gemmatimonadota bacterium
GATCAGCGCGATCGGGATTGCCGTCGCGAACACGCGCACCGAATCCGCGAGCGCTCGCGTCGCCATGAATACGATCGACGTGAAGCGGCGCGTCGCAACGCCGAAGCGCCGCTCGAGCAGCGCATACGCCGTCACCAGCTGACCTTTGTAATAGCGCGGCAAGAGCGTATACGCGATCACGACGCGCCCGATAACGTATCCCGCCACGATCTGCAGAAAGGCGAGATCGCCCGCGAGTGGCGCGCCGCCGTAGCTGAGTCCCGGCGTGGAGATGAAGGTGAGCGCGCTCGTCTCCGTCGCCACCACCGAGAACAGCACCGCCCACCACGGAATCGACCGCTCGGCGACGAAGTAGTCGTTCGAGCTTCGCTGCCGCCGGCCGACCCAGAGGCCGAGTGCGGTGGTGCCCCCGAGGTATGCAAGCAGTACGGCGAGATCGAGTGCGCCGAATGTGTGCACTGTCTACCGCACGCGCACGCGACGGCCGCGGAGATCGCGGACCGATGTGACGAAGCCCGCGACGGCTGTCACCGTCGCGGGCTTCGTATCACGTTCGATCCGGCGCATCCGGTGCGCCGGTGTTCGTGCATCAACTCTTACGCGTTGAACGAGCTGCCGCAGCCGCAGCCACCCGTCGAGTTCGGGTTCGAGAACGTGAAGCCCGAGCCCTGCATCGAAGAGACGTAATCGATCGTCACGCCGTTCAGGTACTGGGCGGAGAAGGGATCGACGAACACCTTGAAGCCTTCCTGCTCCACGATGAGATCGTCTTCCGCAGCCTTCTCCTCGATGAGAAGGCCGTACTTGAAGCCGCTGCAGCCGCCCGGCTGCACACTCACGCGAAGTCCGCCGCCAGTCTCGACGACCCCTTCCTGTTCCATGAAGCGCTTGACCTCGACTGCGGCCGTAGGCGTGACGGAAACGGTAACGGCGGGTTGCTGAGTGGTGCTCATGTCTACCTCAACTATAGGGACGGATTGAAGCGGTAACTCAATGGGAAATATAGTCGCTAGCTACTTGTCGTTCAACGGCTGGGCAGCGAAGCGGTCTCCCGTGAAAGACCGGGCGATCCACGCGAAGGCAACCACGGCGATCACCACGAGCACCGCCCCGGCCATCCACTCGCCGAACACGATCTTGCCGATGCCGAACAGCGTTGCATACACCGCAATGACGCCGGCGAGCCAGTTCGCCCATGCCCACCGCCCGCCGGGGATCTCCTCGCGTCCATACCCGAGCCCCGACGAGACGCGCAGCCACCCCGGTCCACCCGGCCGCACCCGCTTGTAGAACGCCTCGAGCACCGCCTCCGGTTCCGGTTTGGTCGCGAAGGTCACGACGAGCCACACGATCGTGGTGACGGACACGGTAATGATCATTACCCACGCGTCCGCTCGAGGTCCCGGAACGGATGCGACTTTCGGAACGAACACGGGCCCGAGATAGCCGAGCACGGCGAGCGAGGTCACGAAAGACGCGATCATCGAGCTGATCTCGGACCAGGCATTGATGCGCCACCAGTACCAGCGCAGGATCAGTACGAGACCGGTTCCCGCGCCCAGCGCCAGCAAGAGCCTCCATGCGTCCCCCACCGAGGAGATCTGCCAGGTGACGAGCAGCGAGAGGGCAAAGAGGATGATCGTCGCAGTTCGTGACGCGTTCACGTAGTGCTTCTCCGTCTCGTTCCTCCGGAGGAAGCGCTTGTAGAAATCGTTGACGAGATACGAGGCGCCCCAGTTGAGCTGCGTGCCCACCGTCGACATGTACGCAGCCGCGAATCCGGCGAGCATGAAACCGCGCCACGGAGTCGGAAGCAGGTCGACGAAGGCATGCACGTACCCCGATTCCTTGTCCTGCAGATTCGGATAGAGGATGATCGTCGCGAGCCCCGTGATGATCCACGGCCATGGGCGCAGCGCGTAGTGCGCGACCTGGAAGAACAGCGTCGCGAGCACGCCATCACGCTCCGTGCGCGCCGAGAAGATGCGCTGGGCGACGTAGCCTCCACCGCCGGGCTCCGCGCCGGGATACCACGCGGCCCACCACTGCACGAAGAAGAAGACGCCGAGCGCGGTGAGCGGCATCCAGGGATATGCCGCGAGGTGCCCATCGTGCATCGAGACGGGGAGCACGGAGAGACCGGCCGCCTCGCTCCCGAAGTGCGCGGTGACGCCCGCCTTGAGCGCCGCCATTCCGCCGACTGCTCGCACGGAGAACACCGCGAGCACGATCACCGCGGTCATCTTGATCACGAACTGTACGAGATCCGTCCAGAGCACGGCCCACAGCCCGGCCGCGACTGCGTAGAACATCGTGACCACGAAGCAGATGCCCACCGCGACGTACGGATTCACGCCCAGCGAGATCGTGAGAATCTTGATCATCGCGCGCGTGACCCAGCCGAGCACGATCAGGTTGATGGGAATCGCGAGGTAGAGCGCACGAAAGCCGCGGAGCACCGCGGCGGGTTTTCCGCTGTAGCGGATCTCCGCGAACTCGACGTCCGTCATCACGCCGGCGCGCCGCCAGAGTCGCGCAAAGAAGAAGACGGTGAGCATCCCGCTCATGAGGAGATCCCACCAGAGCCAGTTCCCGGCGACGCCGTTGGCGACGACGAGCCCCGTCACCACGAGCGGCGTGTCCGCCGCAAAGGTCGTCGCCACCATCGACGCGCCCGCCAGCCACCACGGAACGTCGCGTCCGGAGAGGAAGTATTCAGTGAGGCTCTCGCCGCCACGCTTCGTGAAGTAGAAGCCGATGCCGGTGGAGAGCGTGAAGTACGCGGCGACGATCGCCCAGTCGATCACGGTCAGTTTCATGCGCCGGCTCCCTGCGCGCGGGCACGGCGCGCGTGTCGGTGCGGGTCGCGCAGTGTATCTTGTGGCGTCATCGGCTCGAGCGGAGAAGGAATGAATCGATATACGAGAAAGGGCACGCTGGCGACACTGGCAATCACGCTCGCGTGCATGGGGAGTGCACCGGTGGAGCGCGCGCGGCGCGGCTCGGGGCACGTGCATCCAGGGATCACGGTGCTGCTCACGGACAGTGCGGCGCTCATCGATGGCAAGCGCCTCGGACTACTGACGAACCAGACCGGTGTGGACGAGCATGGCGTGAGCGACATCGATCTCCTCGTGCAGCGGTCGAAAGAGCAGGGGAGCAAAGGACCCACGCTCGTTGCGCTCTTCTCGCCCGAACATGGCATTCGCGGTACCGAGGACAAGACGAATCTGGCGAACGGGCGCGACGAGCGCACCGGCATCCCGATCTATTCCCTGTACGGCGCGACGACGCTCGCTCCGCCGGACAGTGTGCTCAAGACGCTCGACGTGCTCGCGATCGATCTCCAGGATCTCGGCGCTCGGCCATGGACGTTCGTCGCCACGATGGTGTACGCGATGCGCGCGGCCGCGCAACAGCACGTGCGGGTGCTGATACTCGATCGTCCGAATCCGATCACGGGCAATCACGTGGAAGGTCCGCTGCTGGATACGAGCTTCGCCTATGCTGGAAGCCACACGAGCGCACGCGCCGCCACGCCCACCGCGATCTATCCGATACCTTCCCGCCATGGCCTCACGATGGGCGAGCTCGCGCTGTTCTACAACGATGTGCTCGCGCTCCATGCCGACGTGCGCGTGATTCCCGCGAGCGGGTGGCGCCGTGCGGACTGGTTCGATCAGACGGACCTGCCGTGGATCAAGCCGTCTCCCAACATGCCCAATCTCACGAGTGCGACGCTGTATCCCGGTGTCGTCTGGCTCGAGGCGACGAACATCTCGGTGGGGCGCGGAACGCCGGATGCCTTTCAGCTCGTGGGCGCACCCTGGTTGAACGCGAAGAAGGCGATCGATCTGCTCGAGTCGCGGAGTTTGCCGGGGGTCAAGTTCCAGGAGGAGCGATTTACACCCGCGAATCCGGGCGATCAGAAATACAACAACGTGAGCATCAACGGCATCCGCATCACGATCACCGATCGCGAGCGCGTCAACACCGCACGCCTCGGCGCCGCGCTGATCTGGGCGGCGATCAAGCTGAATGCGGATTCGATTCGCTTTCAGCAGAGGGGATTTAATCAGCTCGTCGGCATACGCGGCGGGCGTGAGGCATTCATGCGCGGCGCGGATCCGGACTCGCTGATCGACGCGTCCATTCCGGCGACAGTCGCCTTCGAACAGGCCACGAGGAAGTACCGGATCTACAAGTAGCCGTCGCGCACGCACCGGCTGTGCACGCAGCAGCTCTATGGCGAGTGGCGAAACTCCTCGCGGACGGCATCGAGCACCGCATCCACCAGCGCATCGACGTCGTCGGGGGTGGTGCCGGGGTTGACGATGCACGCGCGCAGCCAGCTCCGACCATTGAGCACCGTGCTCGAAAGGAAGGCCTTGCCTCCGAGCTGGACTGACGCGAGCACGCGCTGATTGAGCGCATCGGTGGCGGCGCTCTGTGCGGCACTGTCGCCCGCGCCGTTTGCGATCTGCGGCGGTACGGCGCGAAAGCACACGATGCTCAGCCCTGGAGGCCCCCACAGCTCGAGCTCCCGTGTGATGCGGACGCGAGCTGCGAGGCGACGGGCCATCGCGATGTCGTGCGAGATGAGCCGCGCGTAACCGGAGGTCCCGAAGTAGCGAAGCGCCATCCACACCTTGAGCGCGCGAAAGGGGCGCGTCTGCTCCGAGCCATACTCGCTCAGCCATGGCGGACCGTGTACGCCGTGCCGGTCGTCGTCGCTACGGAGATATGGAGGCACGAGACTGAAGGTGTCGCGCATCAGCTTCGCGTCGCGAATGAGTACGATCCCGGCGTCGACCGGCACGTACATCCACTTGTGCGCATCGGTGCCGACGCTGTCGGCGCGCCCGATGCCGGCGAGTTGCGGACGAAACTCCTCGGTGAGGATCGCGGGCGCCCCGTACCCGCCATCGACGTGCAGCCACACCTTGTGGCGCGCGCACACGTCCGCAATCGCCTCGAGCGGATCGATCGCGCCGGTGTTCACTGTTCCGGCGCTCGCGATGACGGCGACGGGAAGCGCGCCAGCGGCGATATCCTGCGCGAGCATCGCGTCGAGCGCGTCGGGGCGCATCCGCAGCGTGTCGTCGATCGGCACGATGCGGATTTGGGCGCTGCCGAGTCCGAGCAGCTCGACGGCCTTCTGGTGACAGGAGTGCGCTTCTGCGCTCTCGTAGACGAGCATGCGCACCGGCGTTCCGCTCGCACTCACAATGTGCGCCCCATCGCGGCGCATGTCCCATCCGATGCGCGTGGCGGCTGCATGTCGGGCCACGGCCAGCCCGGTGATCGCGGCAGCGGAGCTTCCGCTGACGAGCAATCCCATGCTCTCGTGCGGAAAGCCGAAGATGGACTTGAACCACTCGATCACCTGCCGCTCGACCCACACGGCGGCGTGATTGCCGCCCGCGACGCTCGGATTCATCGCGGCGGCGAGGGCCTGCGCGTAGATACCGATCGCCGCTGGCGGCGAGTTCACCCAGGCGGAGAAGCGCGGGTGTCCGTTGCCGAATGGATAGCGACCGATCTCCCCGGCGAAGCGCTGCAGGATCGCATCGACCGGCTCGCCCTCCTGCGGCACCGGCGCGCCGAGCATCGCGACGGAGGCCTCCGTGGGGACGGGGCGGAAGACTGGCGCGGAAGGGAGCGATGTGAGATAAGTCGCAATCCACTCCACAACCTCGTTTCCAATGCGCCTGTGCTCCTCGGCGGCCCACTGGAATTCGGCGCTGGATCCGTCTTGAGTGATCGAGGGCATGACGTGCGAGGGCGGGGAAGTGCGGCGCGAGCGCGCTCGAGGGCGTTCGCGCGGGGCGACTGCCGCAGTCAATATCGGGTGGGTGCGGAGCGCCGGCAATTCACGCTTGGCACGGGAGACCCTGGCGCTGGATTTCCCGTTCTGGCGGCTCAGCACGTACCTTGCACTTGAGCGTTGCGCTACACGTCCCGCACACAAGGAGTCAATCGATGCGAATACTATCCGTGGTACTGCTGGCTGCTGCACTCACCGCGTGCAATCGCAAGGTGGAAGTGAGCAGCGCACCGGCACCGGCGAGCGGCATGGCGGTGCACCTTACGAACAATGCGAGTCAGGCAGTCAACGCGTACGTCACGTCCGGCGGCAGCGACGTATTCATCGGGCAGGTGGCTGCGAACAGCGAGAAGACGTTGCCGGTGTCGGGCATCACTTCTGGGAGCACGGTCACGCTCAAGGCCAAGACGGCTGATGGCGCGCGAACGTACACGAAGGACAACGTTGCGCTCGCGTCGAGCACGGACTGGACAGTCCCCTGATGCACGTGTGCGCGGGTTGCTCCGCATGATGCTGCGGGATAACTTAACGGGCCGGAGCATACCACTCCGGCCCGTGGCGTAAGCGGGAGACAGCGGTGCCTGCGGCATCGCGCGGAAACGGATGAAAATACTGCCGGACTGGCTCAAAGCGGGGTATCTGCGCCTCATCGATCCGGTGGCGGTGTGGTTGGTTCGCCTCAAGGTTCATCCGAACACGATCACGACGGTTGGTACGCTCTGCACGGTGTCGTGCGGCGTGTTGTACGGGCTCGGGCACATCAGAGTTGGCGGCTGGTTGCTCGGAGTGACGGCGCTGTTCGACGTGCTGGACGGGGAAGTGGCGCGTCGAACGGAGCGAAGCTCGGTGTTCGGCGCGTTTTACGATTCGACGCTCGACCGGATCGCGGACGGCTTCGTGCTCGGTGGGCTCGCAGTGTTTTTCGCGACGCGTTCGGAATGGTGGTCCGTGCCGATGGTGGGCACGTGTGTGCTCGCGCTCATCGGGTCGTATCTGACTTCGTACACGCGGGCGCGGGCGGAAGGACTCGGGATCGATGCGCGCGTCGGCATGCTGCAGCGTCCCGAGCGAGTGGTACTGCTGTCGGCACCGCAGGCGTTTTTCGGTTTGGCGTTCCATGGGCTGGTTCTGATCGCAATCATCGTTCTGTTGACCGTTACCGCGTGGATCA
>JBDTXN010000157.1:0-6996 GCA_040006175.1 Gemmatimonadota bacterium
GCCGAGAAGTCGAAGACGCGCCGGCATCTCACCGAGTTCTGGATGATCGAGCCGGAGGTCGCCTGGAACGACTCGAACGACAACATGGTGCTCCAGGAAGATCTGGTCTCCTATCTCGTGCAACGCGCACTCCAGAAGTGCTCCGCACAGCTCGCGGAGCTCGAGCGCGATATCTCGAAGCTCGAGATCATCAAGGCTCCCTTCCACCGGCTCGAGTACAGCGATGCGATCGACCTGCTGCACAGGAAGGGGAGCACCACCCAATGGGGCGAGGACCTCGGTGCCGAAGACGAGTCGTTGATCGTCGCGGACTACGACCGCCCCGTGTTCGTGATGAACTATCCGAAGGAAGCAAAGGCCTTCTACATGAAGGAGAATCCCAGGGATCCTCGCACGGTGCTCTGCGACGACCTGCTGGCCCCGGAGGGTTACGGCGAGATCATTGGCGGGAGCCAGCGCGAGGACGACCACGACAAGCTCCACGCTCGCATCGTCGAGGAAGGACTCGACCCCGCGGCATACGGGTGGTATCTCGATCTGCGCCGCTACGGCACCTTCGTTCACGCGGGCTTCGGCATCGGTCTCGAGCGCACGATCGCGTGGATCTGCGGACTTCCACACCTGCGCGAGGCCATCGCGTTCCCGCGCATGATGCACCGGCTCCGACCCTGAACGTCGAGCGCGCGTGAGCGGCGCACTACTCGGCGAGCTTGACCTCGTTCCAGAGCGAGTCGAGCGCGGCGATCCCGGCGTCGCTCACCACAATGCCTCGCTCGCGCGCGAGATTCTCGACGACCTCGAAGCGACGCGCGAACTTGTCCGTCGCGCGATCGAGTGCGAGGGCGGGGTGCACCCCCGCGCGTCGGCAGAGATTGATCACTGCGAAGAGGAGGTCGCCCAACTCGTCTTCGAGGTGAGCCTGCGCGCGGGCCGCACCCGCCGGGCCGATCTTGTGTTGGCTCGCCAACTCGCCGCGCACCTCGGCCAGTTCTTCCTCCACTTTCTGCGCGGGCCCTTCCGTGTCATCCCAGTCGAAGCCGACGCCGGCGGCGCGCTCCTGCAGCCGATACGCGCGATGCAGAGTCGGAAGCGCGGCCGGAAGACCGTCCGCGATCGACTCGCGCTTCGACGCCTTCATCTCTTCCCAATCACGCCGCTCGCCGCCGCCGTAGAGATGTGGATGACGCTCCCGCATCTTCGTGATGAGCGACTCTGCAACGTCATGGATGTCGAAGGCGCCCTGCTCTTGGGCAATGACCGAGTGGAAGAGCACTTGCAGCAGCACGTCGCCGAGCTCTTCGCGCGTGTCGGCGCGGTTGCCGCGGCGAAGCGCATCGTCGAGCTCGTGCGCTTCTTCTATGAGATAGGGGCGAAGCGACTCGTGCGTCTGCGCGCGGTCCCAGTCGCAGCGTGCGCGCAGATCGCGCATCAGCGCGAGTGCGTCGTCGAGCGTCGGTTTGTCGGCCATCATTCCTCCGGGGCGCGAAAGCTATTCGCGCCCGCGGACGCGCGGCAATGCCGATGCGCCTGACGCGCGGATGGATCGAGGTCGATCTCGAGGCGCTCGTGCGCAACGCGCGCACGATGGCGTTGCGCGCTCCTGCGATCATGCCGATGGTGAAGGCCGACGCATACGGTGTGGGTGCGCTGAAGGTGACGCGCGCGCTCGAGCAGCTCGCGCCATGGGGCTACGGAATTGCCACTATCGACGAAGGGCGCGAGCTGCGGGACGCAGGGATCACACGCCCGCTCCTGCTCTTCACTTCCGTCGAGCTCGAGGAGCTGGCAGCGGCGCGTGACGCGCGTCTCACGCCGGCGCTCGCCTCCGCGGAACACATCGCGCGTTGGGCAAGTGTCGGTGGCGGCGCGTGGCATCTCGCGATCGACACGGGGATGTCGCGCTCCGGCGTTCGCTGGGACGCATTAGGCGATCTCGCCGCGGCGCTCCGCGCGCATCCACCCGAAGGCGCATTCACGCACTTTCACTCGGCTACGCTCGATGACGGATCTCTCCTCGAGCAGGAGGCGCGCTTCGACCGCGCGCTCGCAGCGATGCCGGTGATTCCCCCGGTTCTCCACGCCGAGAATTCTGCCGCGCTCGCGCGCGCGCAGCGCTCCCGCTGGAATCTGGGCCGGCCGGGAATTTTTCTCTATGGAGTTCCCGTCGGCGCATCGCCCGTGGCGCAGCCGGAGCCGGTGCTCGCGCTCCGTGCCCGCATCGTGGAGCTCAGAACCGTGCGCGCCGGCGAGAGCGTGAGCTACGATGCGACCCATCGTGCGGAGCGTGACTCGGTGATCGCCACACTGCCCGTGGGCTACGCGGACGGCTACCGACGCGCTCTGGGAAATCGCGCGCATGCGCTCCTGGCGGGGCACCGCGCGCCCGTAGTCGGCGTGGTGACCATGGACATGACCATGCTCGACGTGACGGGGCTCGGTGCGCGTGTGGGTGATGTGGCCACACTGCTCGGGCGCGATGGCGCCGAGCGCATCGATGTTGCCGACCTCGCGGAGCTCGCGAGTGCGAGCCCGTACGAGATTCTCACGGGGCTGCACGCGCGGCTTCCTCGCCACTATCACGGCGCGGAATGACGAGTCGATTGCGCGTCGATGGTGGGCTCCAGTCCGCCATCCTAGTAGCTTTGCTCGTACTGCGGGGCACCGAACCGCGACTGCGGGGTTCAAAGAGGGTTCGGACACCTTGGGTGGCCGGCATTTCGGACATCGACCAGACACTTCCCGGGGACGACCTGCGCTCTCATACGGCCGAATGACTGCTTCGGCACCGAAGGATGCTCTCCGTGCCGCCGCATTTTCGGTGATGACGCGGGCCTATGCTCCGTATTCGCACTTCCGTGTGGGAGCTGCCCTGGCGACTGAAAGCGGCACCATGTTCACGGGGTGCAACGTCGAAAACGCCTCGTACGGCGCGACGATCTGCGCGGAGCGGGCAGCCGTGCTGTCGGCGGTCGCGCAGGGTGAGCGGAGCTTCACCGCGATCGCGATCGCCACCGAGGGAACCACGCCGGCTGCGCCGTGCGGTATCTGCCGTCAGGTGCTTTCGGAATTCGCGCCATCGCTCGAGATCACCAGCTATACGACCGCGGGCGACGAGTCGCACTGGTCGCTCGACCAGCTCTTCTCCGCGCCATTCACATCGCATTCCCTTCCTCGCTCATGATTGTGTTCCGTGCACGGCACCACTTTCTTCCGCTCCTCGGATTCGCTCTCCTCGGTCTTGCCGCGTGTCAGGAGCACCTCTCCGGAGGTGCCGCATGCCCGGCTCTGTGCCCCGGGCAGCAGCTCGAGGTGCACGACACCGTGCTCGTGGCGGACCAGGTGTTCGACACCACGTCGATCGTCAACGGCATGCCACCGCTCGGCACGGAGACGGCGCTGCTCGTCGCACGCTACCGGGACGCGCAGGGCGACAGCATCGTCTCCGGCGCGGTGCTGCGCTACGACTCCCTGCAGCGCGTGTTCCCGCGCGCCGACACGACGCTGCCGTACCGGCCGGTGGCGAGCGTGAGCGCGGCCTCGCTCATCTTTTCGGCGACTCCGGACACGTCGCAAATCCGCGATTCGCTGCGCTTCGAGGTGATCGACGTCGATGCCAACGTCCCGGATCTCGACACCGCGACGATCCATCAGCTCTTCCTCACGCGTCCTGCGCTCGGCACCCTGAATGTGAAGAAGGACTCGGCGGGAGGGCAGCACACCGTCAAGCTGGACACGACCTTCGTGCGCCAGCACGTGACCACCGGAACGCGCATTCGGTTCGGAGTTCGGCTCTTCAGCTACGGCCACGACTCGACGGCAAACGCGCAGGTGGGAATCATCCCGATCTCGTCGACCAATACCTCCACCGGCACGCAGACTGGTCCGAGTCTCCAGTACATGGGGCACCCCGCGGCTTCCGATTCGACGGACTCGCTGAGCTTCGTCAACTTCTCGGTCTCGAAATCTTCCGGTGGCCCCGAGTTCAAATACCTGGCGAACTATCAGCTCGTGCTCAAGGGCTCGCCGCCGCCGCCCAGCAACGTGCTCGCGGTGGGTGGACTGCCGTCGAGTCGCATCTACCTGCGGTTCGATCTTCCGTCCGCGCTCATCGACTCGTCCACGACCATAGTGCGCGCCACGTTGCTCCTGCATCAGCAGGGCGATGTGACGTTCTCACGGCTCGACTCGATCTCACTTACTCCGCGCGTGGTGATCGCGTCGCCGGGTGTGGTCGATATCTCGAAAGCCGCGATCCTCCTGGCAGAGCCGACGACGGTCCCGCTCCGTGCCGTGCGTGTGAACCCCAACGAGACGCGCACGGATAGCCTCGTACTCGTGTCGAAATCGGCGAATCTGGTGGCGCTCTGGCGCACGGAGGGACCCACGCGCATGCAGCGAGCGATCGTGCTGCAGTCATCCGGTGAAGGGCGCGATGCACGACGCTTCCTCATCTACACGAATGCTTCGCCGGTGGATTCGCTCCGGCCGCGACTGCACCTGACCTACATCCCGCGCAGCGGGTTCGGACTCCCGTAATGCGAACGCTTCGTACGTTCGTTTTCTGCGCGACCTTCGCCACCTCTGCGGCCGCCCAGGGCACGCTGAGTACACAGGGCTTCGGATATCCCGCGGGCGGTCTGTCGACGCACGCCGAGGGGCTGGGTGGCTCGATTGCGGAGAACGATCCGCTGTCTCCGCTGAACCCTGCGGCGCTCTCCACGTGGGGGCGTCCCGGCCTGTATTTCCAGTATGATCCCGAATTCCGGCGCGTGCAGGCGAACGGCAATTCGCAAAACCAGACGACAGCGCGCTTCCCGTTGATCGCCGGAGCGCTCAATGTCGGTCCGCGCGTCACCGTCGGGATCTCGGCCACGACGTTTCTCGATCGCACGTGGGAAACGTCGAGCACCGGCTACGCGCATTTCGTGACCGGGGACAGCGCGCTCTACGCCGAGCGCTTCTCCACGGACGGAGCGATCAACGATGTGCGCGGATCCGTGTCGTTCCTCGTGTTGCCGACGCTGAGCGTCGGCGTCGCCGGAAGCGTGCTCACCGGCCAGAATCGACTGCTGATCTCGCGGGCGTTCGCGGACACCAATTTTGCGCTTTTCTCGCAGTCATCGACGCTCAGCTACACTGGCCACTCGTTCACGGGCGGTATTGCCTGGCGCCCGCTGCCGATTTGGTCGGTGGCCATCTCTGGAGATGCCGGAGGTACGATGCATGCTTTCCGAAACGACACCACCCTGAGTAGTGCGCGCGTTCCGAAGCGCTTGGGACTCGGCACGGTGTTCGGTGGCATCTCGGGGCTGCTGCTCTCGGCAAATGCGGAGTGGAAGGGATGGTCTGCGCTGAACGGGCTCGCAGAATCGGAGATCAAGGCAGTGGACGGATGGGATTGGGGCGTCGGAGCCGAGGTGCGCGCGCCGAGCTTGTTCGGGCAGGAGTTTCCTCTGAGGCTCGGATATCGGCATCGCATCTTGCCGTTCGAAGCGTCCAATACCGAAGTCCGCGAGACCGACTACAGCGTGGGCCTCGGAATTCCCGTGTCGCGCGGCCGCTCGCGCGTCGACTTCTCCCTCACGCGTTCGAATCGTTCGGCCAATGTCGCCAACGTGTCGGAGCACGCATGGATCCTGAGCGCCGGGTTCTTCCTTCGTCCCTGATCCTCCGGGTGGCATGACGCACGTTCCGCTCATCCTGGTAGCGGACGACGTTCCCGCCAACGTCGAGCTGTTGTACGATCAGTTGGCGATGCTCGGCTATCGCGTCATCTCGGCTACCGATGGCCCGAGTGCCGTCGAATTGTGCTTCGCCGAGAAGCCGGATCTATGCATTCTCGATGTGGCGATGCCCGCGGGCTCGCTCCGTGTTGACGATCGGTCCACCGGTTTCGAGGTGTGCAGGCGTCTCAAGCGCGATCCGCGCACGGAGCGTATCCCGGTGATCTTCGTGACGGCGCTCAACGACACCACGGATCGCGTGAAGGCGATCGAGGCGGGGGGCGACGACTTTCTCACGAAGCCGCACAATCGCCAGATTCTCAGCGCGCGCGTGCGATCGCTGCTGCGCCTCAAGTTCGCGACAGATGCGCTGGACGACAGCTACCGCAAGCTGCGCGAGCTCGAGAAAGTGCGCGACGATCTCATGAAGATGATCGTGCACGATCTGAAGACGCCGCTCACGTCGGTGTTGGCATCACTTGAGATGGCGCTCGACGGCGACTTCGGGGCGGTGTCCGAGACGCAGCGCCGGGTGCTCGGGGACGCGGAGTCGAAGGCGGAGGATTTGCTCGGGCTGATCGGGGATCTGCTGGAGGTCGCGCGCATCGAGGAGAACGCGATCGATCTCGATCTCGCACCGATTGCGCCGGGAGCATTCGTCGCAGAGATCGTGCACGAGTGGGATGTGCGCTTCCAGCAGGAGGGAGCGAAGGTGTTCGTGGATGTGGCCGAGGATGCGCCAGTGATCAACGCAGACAAGGGGCTGCTCAAGCGCGTGTTCGCGAATCTCATCCAGAACGCGCTCACGCACACGCGCAACGGCGTGGAAGTCACGATTCTGGCGCACCGGGATGCGGCAACGGGCGGCATCCTGTTCACCGTCGCGGACAACGGCCCCGGGATCCCGCCGGAGTATCAGGAGCTGATCTTCCGGAAGTTCGAGCGGGCGAAGCAGCCGGAGGTGCCGCGCGTGCGCAGCTCGGGGCTCGGACTCGCCTTCTGCAAGCTGGCGGTGGAGGTGCACGGCGGGCGCATCTGGGTACGCAGCACGGAGGGGAACGGAAGCCAATTTCACATCGCGCTTCCCGTCAATCCGCCCACGCCCGCGTTGGCGGGGACGCGCGGTGCGTAGTTAGCTTTTGAGCATGACGGGCGACAGCTCTCCCACCGTTTACATCGAGACGTACGGCTGCCAGATGAACGCGAGCGACTCGGAGCTAATGCTCGGTCGCCTCGCGGAATACGGCTATCGTGCGGTGAGCGGGCCGGAGGG
>JBDTXN010000158.1:0-6945 GCA_040006175.1 Gemmatimonadota bacterium
AGCGGCTCGCTGAAGACGCACTCGCGTGACTCGCCGTCCGTGACTCGCCGTCCATCACTATATACGAACGTGCTCGCCATCGAGGCACGCGGCGATGGATCGCTCGCGCGGCATCTCGGCAAATGGAGCCGCCCGGGAAATAGCGGCGCGTACGCGATGCCGTCAGTGGCGGAGAGAAACCACTTGTCGGTGCGCGCGAGCAGTGCGAGAGGATCGCTCATCGCGCGCGACGATCAGGCGGGAACCGCTGCGATCTGCTCCATGATCTCGTCATTCGTACGCTTGAGCCCCGGGTGCGCCTCCACGTGCGCCCATTCGATGCGCCCATCGAGCCCGACGAGAAAGTAGGCGCGCGCAGAAAAAAACTTGTCGGCGAGCAGCACGCCGTACGCACGCGAAATCTCGCGCTTGAAGTCGCTCACGAGATCGACGCGCATCCCGTACTTCGCCTTGAACTCCTCGAGCGTCGGCACCGAGTCCACGCTGATCGGCACGACCTCCACATCCTTCCCGGTGAACTGATCGAAGTCCGCAGAGAAGTCGCAGAGCTCCGTCGTGCACGTCGAGGTGAAGGCGAGCGGGAAGAACGCGAGCAGCACGCGCTTCTTCCCCACGAATGACGACAGCGTCACCTGCTGCCCGCTGGTGGAGTCGGCCGTGAAGTCCGGCGCGCGATCGCCGGCCGCAGGTGGCGTGACTGTCGTGGAGCTGGTCATCGAATCGCCTGGATTGTGGTTCGCGGGAAAGTAGAAGCGACAGACCGTGCGAGCAAGCGCAGGTCGACAGCGCCTGAACGGTGGGGTGTGAGCAGACGCGGAAGCGAGCGTGATAGGCGTGGTGCGCGATGTAGATGCCGGCATCGCGTCGTCGGAATCCGGCGGCGACGTTCCCACGAGAATGGCGGTGAGGATCACGACCACCACCCCGATCGTGAGCTCGACGATGGCGCTCGTCCGCAGCAGCGATACCGTTTCCGGTTTCGCCAGTCGCGGCTTGACCACGAGCCAGTTGAACGCACCCACCAGCGCCGTCAGTGAAATTGCGACGAGCTTCCGAAAGAGCGCCTGCCCGTACTGCGTTTGCCAGAGAGCAGAGATGGTCGGCAAATGCGACCACGCGGCGATGATGCCGGTGATCGCGAGCGTTCCTGCGCACAGCAGCGCGAACGATGAAAACGAGTCGATGAGCTCCGAGGCCGCGCGCGCTCGACGCTCCTCCGGCAGCATTCGAACCGTCCACAAACCGATCGTGGCGACGACGAGGAGCGTACCAAGCCACCCACCTGCCGCCATCGCGTGAAGCGAATCGAGCATCACGAACAGCACCGGCTTGGAGGCCGACGTCGCGTGGCCGGTCAGCGAAAAGGAGAGAGCGAGCACTATCGTTCCAAAGGCAGTGACTCTCCACGCAGCCCGGCGGCCGCAACCGAAGATCAATCCCCCGGCAATGAGCAGCGTGCCCGCAGCGCCGGCGAGCCATCCCCATCCCCACAACGTCGACTCGAGCAGCGGCTGGATGACCAGCGACTCGCCTTCGCCGAGCATGAAGCCCTGGGCAAGGAGTCGAGCGACCATCGCGAACGCGAGAACGACCGTTGCCCACCGCGCCAGCAGTCGCGTGGAGGGAACGACTGCCGACAGATCGAGGTAGCTGCCGGAGAGATGCGAGACGCGCGTCGCTATGAGGAGCACGAACGCGCACGAGCCGATGACCAGCATCGCGGAGAGATACATCATCGCGCGAATCGCGACGTACGCGGGAGCATCGACGCCGAACGCGGGGGCGGCGTCTGTCATCACTCCAGCGAGTGCAACCGCCCCGCAGAGATGAGGCAGCAGAGTCGATCCGTGGAGAAAGTATGGAGCGTGCGAGGCTCGAACTCGCGACCTTTCGGTTGCAAACCGAATGCTCTCCCAGCTGAGCTAACGCCCCGAACGTGGAAAGATAGGCAGCCACGGCACGTGACGGGAGAGGCGCGACGCGCTGAGGGAATTCCGCGCTCGCTATCGCCCCGTTCTATTCGTGCGCGGGGAGCGGCTCCATCGTTTTGGGATCTACCGGTACCTGCACCTCGTCCCGGTATACGCTCGTCATGAGCACCACGCGCATCCGCGGAAACGCGTTCATGAAGGCAGCGTACGATGCGCCCCAGAGTCCGAGTACACCGAGCGTGACGCCGATCTCCCAGAGGCCGAACGGCGCGCCGGGGATGATCCCGTGCACCGGCGGGTAGACCTCGACGTAGCGGAGCGTCCACAACCCGATCAGGCTCGCGAAAGCGAAGGCGATGAAGGTGGGCAGATAGACCTTGGCCGCGCGCGACACGAGCCCGAAGAAGGGAAGGACGAACACGAGGAAAACGACCGCGAGCGTGAAGGGCAGCCACGGCTTCACGAGGTGCAGCCGCTGCCAGTGCGTCTCCTCACCCAGATTGCCGTACCAGTTGACGAGATACTGGCCAAAGGTGAGATAGCCCCAGAACGCCGTGAAGGCGAAGCAGAGCTTTCCGAGGTCGTGGAACTTCACCTCGGGGATCAGCTCGTAGGCGTTCAGATATCGCCGCCACCACATGCAGAGCAGCGACCAGCTCATGAGCGCTCCGAGCCAGCCGCCCATGAACCACCACCACGAGTACAGCGTGCTCGTGTAGTGGATGTCGAGCGACATCGAGAGATCCCAGCCGAGCACGGAGAAGAAGTAGCCGAAGCCGAGCGCGAGGAAAACGGCGAGATAGCCCTGCAGGGAGTGCGTCGAATGGATCTCGCGCCGCTCCTCGCGGTAGCCGCGCCGCATGCGCGCGCGAATCCCGCGTGCCCACGATGAGCCCGACTCCGGCGCGAGTCCGACGTCGAGCCGGACCGACGTGTAGACGTACCACAGGCTGAGCCACACCATGATGCCGAAGAGCACCAGGTCGCGCGTGATCAGAAACGTGGGCTGCAGATAGAGGCGCTTCTCGGGCTGCGCCAGATGCTGGCCGAACCACGGGTAGATGTGCTTCGCGCCGAGGAAGTCGATGACGAGCAGCACGAAGGCGAGCGGCAGGAACGCGACGTATCCCTCGAGGAAGCGCACGATCGGGCGCGACCAGCGCGCGGTCGTGATGCGCTGCACCGCGACGAACACGACGGCCGCTTGCGAGATCGTCGTGAAGAAAAGCCAGTTGACGTGGAGCGCCTGCCACACGCGATCTCGCCCGGACTCGGTGAATGCACCGATGACGAAGACCAGTGCACCGATCGCGGCCAGTGCGAGTGACGCGAGAAAGAGTGCGCGCGGGAGCGGTCGGTCCGTCGCGCGGAGTACTTCCTCGCGCGTGGGTGCGTGATTGTCGTGCGCGCTCACTGGTGCGTCTCCGGCTTGGGAGGTGCAGGTGCGGGTGCGGGTGCAGGTGCCGGGGCATTCGCGGGCGCCGTTCCGGATGCAGGCGCAGCGCCTGCCTCCGGATCCTGCAACCGGGCATCCATGTCCTGCGGGCGATACGGCGCGGGGCGCGAGGGAGCGGTGCGCGTGGCGCCCGGCACCATCTGGCCGTTCTGACCCGGATAGCCGGCTGGAGACGTGTCCGCCTTCACGCCGGGAATGGCGCCTTGCAGGGCGCGCACGTAGTTCACCACGTCCCAGCGGTCGGCGTCCTCGATGCGATTGTAGTTCGGCATCAGCCCGCGCCCGTTGCGCATCATGCCATAGACGTAGCCATCGCTACGTTCCTTGGTCACGGGCGTGAGCAGATTGGGCGCCGGTACTCCGAAGCGCACCGCTGGCCCGTTGCCCATCCCCGCCACTCCGTGACACACAGCGCAATTGATCTGGTAATACTTGCGGCCGTTGTCGAGTGAGCGCGCGTTCGCCTGGTGCGTGTTCGGCACGTTCGCCATCGAGTCGATCACGGCCGGATTCGGAACTGCACCCGGTCCCGACGTGAGGCTGCCATTGTACGACACGACGTAGCCCGGCACCGTGTTCCCCGTGATGGGCACCGAGAAGTGCACGAAGGTGCTGTCGCTTCCGCCCGGGCGGAACGGCGTCGTGTCGTTCCCGGCGTACTCCGCTTCCCACGGCTCGATGCGCGGCTGGTCACGGAAATCCGAGAACCAGGAGCAGGCCCCGAGTGCGAGAACGGCCGGCGCGAGAATCGCGAGCCGCACGGAGAGATGTACGGCGCGCCTAGCGATCACCGCGCACCTCCTCCGCCCCGTTCTCCTTCAGCACGCGCCGCACGGTCTCCTGCTCGTCCGGCCTGCACTCCACCCAGATGCCGAAGCTCCCATCGCTGAAGCGCGGATCGTAACCGACGGTCTGCGTGATGCGCGGGATGCGCGCATTGATGAAGAGCCCCGCCACCGTCGCCAGCGATCCGATGAGCACCATCACCTCGAAGCCGATGATCGTATATGGCACCCACGACGCGATCGGCTTTCCGCCCACCACGAGAGGCCAGTAGTCCGAGATCCAGATCGGGATCCAGTATCCGAAGGTCACACCCACCAGCGCGCCGATGAGCGTGAAGCGTCGCACGACGCTCGGACCATGCTTGAGCACATCGTCGAGCTCGTGACGCGGCGTCGGCGAGTAGACCGTGACGTCGCCCACACGAAGCTTCTTGAGCTCCGCCACTGCGTCGACCGTCGCGTCGAGCTCCGGGAACACCCCGACGATGCCGCGCATCAGGTCACCTCCGCGTCGACAGATCCCGGGGTCTCGCCATGCCAATTATGCTCCGAGGCAGCATGCACACGCCGCAATCGCGGCGGCACGATCTCCTTGATCTCGGAGATCGCCATTACCGGGAGCTGCTTCGCGAAGAGCAGGAACCACATCGAGAACCAGCCGAAGCTGCCGACGAGAATTGCCCAGTCGATGAATGACGGCGCGTACGGTGCCCACTGCCAGGGCTCGTACTCGTGCGAGAGCGACGGGATGATGATCACGAAGCGCTCGTACCACATGCCGAGGTTGATGAAGATCGAGAGCGTGAACAGGAACGTCGTGTTACGCCGCAATTTCTGGAAGAAGAGCAACATAGGCAGGATCATGTTGCAGGTGAGCATGATCCACGCGGCCCACCACCACTGCCCGAGCACCCGGTTAATGAAGTACGACTGCTCTGTCTCGCTCCCGCTGTACCACGCGATGAAGAACTCGGTGAGGTACGCGCAGCCGACCACGAGCGACGTGAAGAGGCAGAGCTTGGCCGCTGCGTCCAGGTGGTTGAGCGTGACGTAGTGCTTCAGGTTGAACCAGCGACGGATCGGGATGATGATCGTGAAGACCATCCCGATGCCCGAGAAGATCGCGCCCGCGACGAAGTACGGCGGGAAAATCGTCGTGTGCCACCCCGGCACGTCCGCCATCGCGAAGTCGAACGAGACGACGGAGTGTACCGAGAGCACCAGCGGCGTGGAGAATGCGGCGAGGAACAGATAGGCGCGCGCGAAGTGGCGCCACTCGCGATCCGAGTTTCGCCATCCGAACGAGAGCACGCCGTAGATGTGCTTCCGGATCGGATTCGTCTCACGATCGCGCAGTACGGCGAGATCTGGAATGAGACCGATGAAGAGGAAGGTCGCCGAGACGGTGAGGTACGTGAGGATCGCGAACACGTCCCAGACGAGCGGGCTCTTGAACTGCGGCCAGATCAGGCGCCAGTTCGGATACGGAATCAGCCAGAAGAACTTCCATGGGCGCCCCAAATGCAGAATCGGGAAGAGCCCGGCGGTCATAACGGCGAACACCGTCATCGCTTCCGCGCATCGGTAGATCGTAGTGCGGAAGCCGGCGCGGAAGAGATACAGAATCGCGGAGATCAGCGTGCCCGCGTGTCCGATACCGACCCAGAACACGAAGGTGATGATGTACACGCCCCACATCACCGGCGGGTGATATCCGGCGACGCCCAATCCCATGTAGATCTGGTAGATCCACGCCGTCGCGCCGATGGCGAGACAGGTGATCGCGAACGCGAGCCCCGCAAACCACGCCTTCGTGAGCTTGAGGGTATCGAGAATCTCGTCGGTGACCTGCGTGTAATTCCGGACCGCCGGGAGCTGAATGTCGGCGGACGGAATGTTGTCGAGGCGCTCGGTGCGCGGTTCCGGTGCGACTGCGGTCATCGCGCTACGCCTCCGCCGCGACAGAGTGATTGACCTTCTTCAAATACACCACCGCTGTGTACGTGTTGAGCTCCTCGAACACGTGATAGTTGCGTCTGTCGTCGATCAGCTTCGTGACGGACCACGCGGGATCGGCCGCATCGCCGAAGGTGATCGCTCGCGAGGGGCACGCCTGTGCGCACGCCACCGTGAATTCGTCTGGCACGAGCGCGCGTCCTTCGAGCTTCGCGCGGTGCTCGCTCTCGCGAATGCGCTGCACGCACATGGTGCACTTCTCCATCACGCCCTTGCCGCGCACGGTCACATCGGGGTTGAGCTGCCAGTTCATGCGCTCCGGCCACGCATACTGCGGGCGATCGGGTTCGCCGTAGCCGAACCAGTTGAAATAGCGAACCTTGTATGGACAGTTATTCGAGCAGTAGCGCGTGCCCACGCACCGGTTGTAGACCTGCACGTTGAGTCCGTCCGGTGAGTGGTACGTCGCATACACCGGACACACCGGCTCGCAGGGCGCATTGCCGCAGTGCTGGCAGAGCATCGGAACGAAGCGCGTCTCGAAGTTTTCATCGAGCGTCTCGCCGCCCTCGAAGTAGCGCTCGAGCCTGATCCACGCCATCTCGCGACCGCGATAGATGTTCGCGCCGGGCTGCCCTTCGAGTCCTGGCGTCGCCGTCGACTGATGCCGCGCTCCCACCGTCGGAATGTTGTTCTCTGCGTAACACGCGGTAACGCAGGCGGAGCATCCGGTGCACCGGGCGAGATCGATGGTCATCGCCCAGCGGCGTTTGGCCATCCCGCTCCAGTGGTTCGGATCGTACATCCCCTTCTTGTT
>JBDTXN010000159.1:0-6926 GCA_040006175.1 Gemmatimonadota bacterium
TCCAGCGCAAGATCGAGGGCCGGCGCCGAGTGCGTCAGTGCGCCGACGGAAATCCAGTCCACACCCGTTTCCGCCACCGCGCGCACGTTCTCCAGCGCGATGCCGCCCGACGCCTCCACGATCGCGGCGCCCCCCACGAGCGCCACACACGCACGCATCTCGTCCAACGACATGTTGTCGAGCAGAATCACATCCGCTCCCGACTTTACTGCAATCGCCACCTGATCACGGCGATCGCACTCGACTTCCACCTGAATTCCTGCGGGCGCGCCCAACCGCGCACGCTGCACGGCGAGTGCGACATCCCCGCCGACCGCGGCAAGGTGGTTGTCCTTGATCAACACCGCCGCCGCGAGATCGTAGCGGTGATTCGTTCCGCCGCCGCAGCGCACCGCATATCGCTCCAGCGCGCGAAACCCTGGCGTCGTCTTGCGCGTGTCGAGGATCTTCGCCTTCGTGCCGCGAACCGCCTCCACGAAGCGCGCCGTGAGACTCGCAATCCCCGACAGCCGTTGAGCGAAGTTGAGCGTCACGCGCTCCCCTGAGAGCATCGCGCGTGCAGCTCCATCGATCTCGAGCACCGCACAATTCGACCGCACGTGCGCGCCGTCGGGCTCCAGCTCGCGACACGCGATCGTCGGATCGAGCAGTTTGAAGGCCGCTTCGACCAGCGGGAGCCCCGAAAGCACTCCGCCCGAGCGCGCCACGAGCACTGCACTCGCGCGCAGATCGCGCGGCACGACGGAGCTCGTCGTCACATCATCGAACGCGCGATCCTCTTCGAGCGCGGCGCGGACCAGGGCGACAGTCTCCGCATCCGTCAGTGGAAAGGTCGGCACCTTCGTCGTCGATCTCGCCTCCGTCAGCACACTCACTCCGCCGCCATCGCCGGCGCACACGGAGCAATCGGCGACCCGCCGATCTCGATCATGCGCTCGATCGCCAGGCGCGCACGGTCTGCGATCTCCTTCGGCACGGTGATGCGCGGCTCCATCGTCTCGAGCGCACGCAGCACCTTCGGAAGCGTCGTCACCTTCATGAATCGGCACGACGCACGCTCGTCGGCGGCGAAGAATTGCTTCTCCGGATTCGCCTTCCGCAAGCGATGCAGAATGCCGACTTCCGTCGCCACGATGAACTCCTTCGCGCCGCTGTACCGCGGACGCCGCATCATCCCCTCCGTCGAAAGGATCTGCAGCCCCTTGGGATCCAGCTCGCCCGATGACGACGCCTCGAGCAGCCCCGTCGTGCAACCGCACTCGGGGTGGACGAGCAGCTCAGCATCCGGATGGAGCCTCCGCACGTTCGAGAGCGAGTCAGGCGAGATCGCCGCGTGCACGTGGCACTCGCCCATCCAGATGTGCATGTTGCGCCGGCCGGTGACACGCTGCACGTGCGCGCCCAGAAACTGGTCGGGGCAGAACAGGATTTCCCGATCCTCCGGAATCGCGTTGACGATCTCGACGGAGTTGCCCGACGTGCAGCAGTAGTCGGACTCCGCCTTCACCGCCGCCGAGGTATTGACGTACGATACGACGACAGCACCCGGATGCTCCGCCTTCCAGGCCTTGAGCTGCTCGGCCGTTATCGAGTCGGCGAGCGAGCAGCCTGCGCCGAGATCTGGCAGAAGCACCGTCTTTTCCGGCGAGAGTATCGCGGCGGTTTCCGCCATGAAATGCACGCCGCAGAACACGATCACGTCGGCCGTGGTGGTCGCCGCCGCGCGCGAGAGACCGAGCGAGTCACCCACGACATCGGCGACGTCCTGCACTTCGGGCAGCTCATAGTTGTGCGCGAGAATCACGGCGTTTTTCTCGCGTGCGAGCTTACGAATCTGGTCCGAGAGCTGGTTGTCGAACAGGGACGTAGTCATGGTCGCGCTCATCGTCGTGCTCATCGTCGTGCTCATGTGCCGGAGGTCCATGTCGCACCCATGCGGGAGCGCATGTGGCGCCGAGCGAACGCCCGGCGAGGCAGCGGAAAATCCGAGCGGAAGTGGCCCCCGCGCGATTCCTCGCGGAGAAGCGCCGCTTCCACAATGAGGCGGGCCGTGAGTGCCATGTTCGCCTCATCGGTGGCACTTGGGTCAAGCGCCGATTCGATTTCCTCGAGCGCAGCGAGACACGCCCGAAGTCCCGTGCTCGTGCGCTCGATCCCCGCATGCTCCCACATCACCGAACGGATACGGTCCGCCGCGACCTTTGCCTTTACTTCATCGGCACGCTGAGGAACCGCCCAGGAACGCGCATCCGGAATGCGATCGAGCGGTTGCAGTTCCACCACATCGTGCGCGGCTCGCTCCGCGAACACGAGTCCCTCGAGCAGCGAGTTGGACGCCAGCCGGTTTGCGCCGTGCACCCCAGTGCACGCCACCTCGCCCACGGCGTAGAGACGCGAGACCGAGGTGCGCCCTTCGAGGTCCGTCACGACGCCGCCCATGGTGTAGTGCGCCGCCGGCGTGACCGGGATCGGCTCGCGGCGCGGATCGATGCCGCGCGCCATGCACACCGCGAAGATTCCCGGGAAGCGCGTCGCGAAGCCCTCACCGAGATGCGTCGCATCGAGAAATACTCGCCCAGTCTCGCGCTGTGCGCGTACAACGGCTCGCGCAACGATGTCGCGCGGCGCCAGCTCCGCCAGTGGATCTTCGGCGAGCATGAAGCGTACGCCATGCGCGTCGAGCAGCACGGCGCCCTCTCCGCGTACGGCCTCGCTGATCAGCGCGAGCGGCGTTTCCGGCGTCTGGAGCGCCGTCGGGTGAAACTGGATGAACTCCATATCACTCAGCTCGGCGCCCGCACGGTGCGCGAGCGCATAGCCATCCCCCGTGGCCACGGAGGGATTGGTCGTGAAGCGATACACCTGTCCGCAGCCGCCCGTCGCGAGCACGGTAGCATCGGCGATGAGCTCCACCGCGCGTCCGCTCTCGCTCACGCGCGCGCCGTAGCATTCGCCCCCTTCGACGAGCAGCTCGAGCGCTCTCGCATGCTCGATGACGGTGATGCGCCTGTCTCCGCGTACACGCGTGACCAGCGTGCGCACGACTTCAGCGCCCGTGCGGTCGCCATTCGCGTGAACGATACGGCGCTCCGAGTGCGCAGCCTCTTGACCAAGGAGAAAATCTCCCTGCGGTCCGACATCGAAGTGCACACCGGCGGCGCGAAGCTCGCGCACGCGTCCGGGGCCTTCGGTGACCAGCACATCGACGGCATCCCGGTCGCACAAGATTCCGCCCGCGGCCAGCGTGTCGCGGCGATGTAGCTCGGGCGAGTCGCCCGCGCCGAGCGCCGCGGCGATGCCGCCCTGCGCGTACGACGATGCGCTGTCGAGGAGCGACTCTTTGGTGAGCAGCACGACGTTGCCGGGACTCGTGCATGCTTCCGCGGCGCGCCAGGCAGTTTGCAATCCGGCCACTCCGCTGCCGATCACGAGCACGCGCGCGCGGATCCTGTGGGGCAGGGGAGGCCGGAGAGTGCTATCGGTGTCGTGGAGTTCGCGCGCGCTGGAGGATAGCGCGGCCGAGCGAGATGTGATCATTCTCGTATCCCATTGGTGAAGAAGTACCTCGCTGCGGGGCCGGTTGGGAAACGCCTTGGCTCGCCTATTTGACGAGCCCTCGCAGAGAGCGGCGCGACGTGCATGCGCCGTACATCGTACAGTTATTCCTACACTCTAATGCTAGCATCGGTCCTTCACCGATGCACGTGGAGCGAACCGTGCCAGCGTGTAACGCACGCATCAGGCCATAGCCGCGAGCATCCTTGACAGGCCACATGCCCGCGCCCTTACTGATCACTAATTCACAACCACTGCGTAAAGTTTCCGGCGCGGGTTGCGTGGCCTTGGGAGGGTGTAACAATGGAGAACGAAGCTGGACGCTCGCCCGACAAGCACGCGGCGGCCGAGGCACATACCGATTTCGCCCGGGCGATGAGCTACGGCGACTATCTCCAGCTCGACACATTGCTCGCCGCGCAGAAGCCGCGCTCCGAGTACCACGACGAGATGCTCTTCATCATCATCCACCAGGCGTCCGAGCTATGGATGAAGCTCACCCTGCACGAGCTCGCGGCTGCGCGACGCCTGATCAGGGCGGATGACCTGCAACCCGCCTTCAAGCACCTCGCACGCGTCAGCCGGATTCAGTCGCAGCTGATCCAATCGTGGGATGTCTTGTCCACGATGACGCCGAGTGACTACACCGAGTTTCGGGATGCGCTCGGACAGTCCTCCGGATTTCAGTCGATGCAATACCGGTTGATCGAGTTCGCGTTCGGGAACAAGCAGGCGGCCATGCTGGCACCTCACCGTCATCGCGAGGACGACCGGGCGGAGATGCAGCAGGCACTCGAATCGCCAAGCCTGTACGATGAGGCAATCCGGCTGCTCGCCCAACGCGGCTTTTCGATCGATTCGTCCGTGCTGGAGCGGGATGTGCGGGAGCCGTACAGCGCAAACGCTTCGGTGCTCGCGGCCTGGACGCGCGTGTACCAGGAGCCCAAGCAATTATGGGATCTCTACCAGTTGGCTGAGGAGCTGATAGACCTCGAGGACTGGTTCCAGCAATGGCGCTTCCGCCATGTCACGACCGTGCAGCGCATTATCGGCCGGAAGCGCGGCACTGGTGGAACGGCCGGCGTCGGCTATCTCAGACAGGTGCTGGATGTGACTTTCTTCCCGGAGCTCTGGGATGTACGGACGGAACTATGAGTGAGCGCAGGAGCACGACGATCACACGCGGCGATCTCGTGGAGATGGACCGTCGCGATCCGCTCCGGCACTTCCGCGATCGATTCGAGCTCCCCGTTGGCGTC
Organism: Gemmatimonadota bacterium; assembly: GCA_040006175.1. GTDB lineage: Bacteria > Gemmatimonadota > Gemmatimonadetes > Gemmatimonadales > Gemmatimonadaceae > FEN-1250. Next base: position 4,815 of record JBDTXN010000159.1, read on the forward strand.
CTCTATCTAGACGGCAACTCTCTCGGCGCGATGCCCAAGGCGGCACCGGGGCGCGTGCACACGGTGGTGCAGGATCAGTGGGGGCAGGATCTCATTCGCAGCTGGAACAAGCACAGCTGGATAGATCTCCAGCAGCGCATCGGCGCGAAGATCGGGAGGCTGATCGGTGCACGGGATGGCGAGACGATAGTCGCGGACTCGACGTCCGTGAATCTCTTCAAGACGCTGGCTGCCGCGCTCGAGCTTCGCCCGGATCGTCGAGTCGTGGTCTCCGAGGCGACGAATTTTCCCACCGATCTCTACATCGCGCAGGGGCTGCTCGGCCATCTCGAACGCGGGCATACGATGCGCCTTGCCGACGTGGATGACATCGAGAGCGCAATCACGGAAGACGCCGCGGTGGTGATGCTGACGCACGTCAACTACCGCACTGGGCGCATGTACGACATGCGTCGCATCACCGAGCGCGCGCACGCGTGCGGAGCCATCATGCTGTGGGATCTCTCGCACTCGGCCGGCGCAGTGCCGCTGGACCTTGCGAGTGCGGAGGTGGATTTCGCGGTGGGCTGCGGCTACAAGTATCTCAACGGCGGCCCGGGAGCGCCGGCATACCTGTACGTCGCGCAACGGCATCAGGCCAGCGTGACCCCGGTGCTGAGCGGGTGGCTCGGACACGCCTCGCCATTTCTGTTCGAGCCTTCGTATAGCCCCGCCGACGGAATCGAGCGAATGATCGTCGGTGCGCCGCCGATCATCAGCCTGACGGCGCTCGAGGTTGGGGTCGACCTCATGCTCGAGGCATCACCGGAGGCGGTTCGCGCAAAGTCGATCGCGCAGACAGAGATGTTCGATGCGCTCGTGACGCAGGAGATCGGACCGGATGTGTTCACGCTCGTGACACCGAGCGCGCCGGAACAGCGCGGCAGCCAACTGTGCTACGCGCACGAGGATGGCTGGCCGATCATGCGCGCGCTGATCGATCGCGGCGTGATCGGAGACTTCCGTGCCCCGGACATTCTGCGCTTCGGGTTCACGCCGCTGTACGTGGGCTACGCGGACGTGTGGGACGCAGTTGCGATACTGAAGGACATCATGGGCGCGCGCACGTGGGACCGTGAGGAATACCACGCACGCATGCTCGTGACGTGACAGGAGGCGCTTAGCGCAGCCTCACTACGGATCGAACGGATCGTCTTCGTCGCCGCCCGCAGCAGATCCGGAAGTGCCGTCGCTCTTCTCCACCCGCAGCACCTGCCGCTGCGTCGTCCCCCCGACGCTCATCGTGACGAGATAGTCGCCGCTCTCCACGAGCGCGGCGTTGCGTCCGCCAAAGAATCCGCCGCCCGGTATCGCCTTGCTCGCGCGCACGGCGCTCGAGACCTGGCTCAGCACCTCCTGGGTCACACCGCCCTCATCTTCGCTCTCGCCGCCATTGGCACTTGGTGCTCCGCCTTTCTTCGCGCTGTCTGCCGCCGCGCCATGATGCTTCGGCAACGGGCTCTCGCCCGGGCGCTCCGCGAATTTTCCGGGGCGGCCACCGCCGCCACCCCCTCCGCCCGAGAGCTGCGCGAACAGCTCGCCCACCGTTCCGTTCTCGTAATGCTCGCGGACATTCTCGAGCACCGGCTTCGGCGCGACTCCCGCGGCCGCGAGCGAGTCGAACACATGATCGAGCTTGCGCGCGGTCACCAGGCTGTCCCGTCGTCCAGCAGGCGTGAGGGGCGTCGGCTTCGGCGCTTTCGCCTTCATGTCCCACGTCACGTGGTGCAGTCCCGGCCCTCCCTTGCCGGTCAACGACTTGAGTGTGTCGCCCTTCAGGTTCGTGACGACGATCTTCACCGAGTCCTTCGGCGAGCCACCGGCGAGGCGGTATACGATGTCGGCGCCAAAAGGTGCGTTGCGCCCCTTGTAGATACCCTGGCCCGCGGAGATGTCGGCGCCCGGCGCCTCGGCGAACGCGTATGCGGTCTTCGGAGCGAGCAGGTAGGCGTTCTTCGCGAACATGCTGTCGCTGAGCTGCTCCAGCGCCGACACGTCCGCGATCCAAATGCCGCGGCCGTGCGTCGCCGCGATGATCTCGTGGTCGCGCGGATGGATCTTGAGATCGTGCAC
>JBDTXN010000160.1:0-6772 GCA_040006175.1 Gemmatimonadota bacterium
GATTGGCCTTGTCGAAGCTCGCCTTGAAGATGATCCCCCCGGGTACGCGCTCGGCCAGACGCGCTAGGTGATCGGCCACGCGAAAATTCAGCTCATCGTCTTCGATGACGCACGGGCCCGCGATGACGAAAAAGGCATCCGCCGGAAACCGACCTCCGCTCATCACCCTGCGGCGTGCGCACGCTGCGACCGCTCGAGCTCATCCGCTCTTCCCTGGCTCGCCCGAACGGCCGCGCCGATGAATCCAGCAAAGAGCGGGTGTGGGCGCGTCGGACGCGAACGCAGCTCCGGGTGAAACTGGCAACCCACGAACCACGGATGATCCGGAATCTCGATGAGCTCGACCAGCGAGCCGTCGGGAGAGAGGCCGCTGAAGCGCACGCCATTGCGCTCGAAGACCTCGCGATACGCGTTGGAGAACTCGTACCGGTGCCGGTGACGCTCGCTCACATCCGATGCCCCGTACATGTGCGCGACGAGCGATCCCGGCTTGAGTCGCGCGGGATACGACCCAAGACGCATCGTCCCGCCCATGTCGGTAATGTGCTGCTGCGATTCCATGAGCGAGATGACGGGACTGCCGCACTCGGGCGCGAACTCGCTGGAATGACTGTCCTCGAGGCCGCACTTGTTACGCGCGAACTCGATCGACGCCACCTGCATCCCGAGACAGATCCCGAAAAACGGGATTCCCTTCTCACGCGCGTGCCGCACGGCCGCGACCATGCCATCGACGCCGCGCACACCGAAGCCTCCCGGAATGAGCAAGCCGTCAACATCCTCGAGCAGCTCGGCGGTTCGCTCCGGCGTCGTGAACAGATCGCTCGAGATCCACGTGATGTCGACGCCGGTGTCGTTCGCGATCCCGCCGTGGATCAGCGATTCGTGCACGCTCTTGTAGCTGTCGACGAGCTCCGTGTACTTGCCCACCACCGCTATCCGCACGCGCCCGTGCGGCGCGTAGATGCGCGACACCATTTCGCGCCACGGCGCGAGATCCGCCTTCTTGCCACCGAGTCCCAAACGCTCGACGATGCGATCGTCGATTCCCTGCTCGTGGAAGGAGAGCGGAATCTCGTAGATCGAGGGAACGTCGCGGCTCTCGATGACCGATCCGAATTCGACGTTGCAGAAGAGCGCGATCTTGCGCTTCACATCCTCCGAGAGCGGGCGCTCCGTGCGGCAGATCAGCATGTCCGGTTGAATTCCGATTTCCATGAGCTCGCGCACGGAGTGCTGCGTAGGCTTGGTCTTCACCTCGCCCGCCGCGCTGATGTACGGCACGAGCGTGAGATGAATAAAGACGGCATTTTCACGCCCGATCTCGTGACGGAACTGGCGAATGGCTTCGAGGAACGGGAGCGATTCGATGTCACCGACCGTGCCGCCGATCTCCACGATGACCACATCATTCTCGGGCGCGACACGGCGCATCGAGGACTTGATCTCGTCGGTGATGTGCGGGATCACCTGGACCGTCGAGCCGAGATACTCGCCGCGACGCTCCTTCGTGATGACGTTCTGGTAGATGCGCCCGGTCGTGATGTTGTTCGACTGCGAGAGCGACCGGTCTATGAAACGCTCGTAGTGCCCGAGATCGAGATCCGTTTCGGCGCCGTCATCGGTGACGAAAACCTCACCGTGCTGGAACGGCGACATGGTGCCGGGATCGACGTTGATGTACGGATCGAACTTCAACATCGTGACGCGCAGGCCGCGCTCGACGAGCAGTCGACCCAACGATGCCGCGGCTATCCCTTTTCCGAGCGATGACACGACACCGCCGGTCACGAAGATGTACTTCGGGGTCGTCTGGGTCGGACTGGTGGTCGGCGTCATTTCACATCCGCGCTGAGGTGAGTCCAGTTCTCGTTCGCCCGTGTCAGGTCGTCTTCCGTATCGAGGCCACCCGGCGGAGCTTCAGCGATTATCGCCACGCCCATGGCCATTCCAGCCGCGAGTGGCCGCAGCTGCTCGAGTCGTTCGATGCGCTCCAGGGGGTGCTCCGGCAGCGAGACCCACCGCCGCAGCGCGCCCGGCGTATACGCATACACCCCAATGTGCTGGCGAACAGTGCCCTCCAGCACAGATCGGTCTTGGGGCTCACGCAACGCCGGAATTCCCGCCCTTGAAAAGTACAACGCCCGGCCGTCGTCGGCACACACGACTTTCACCACGTGGCGAGTCTCCAGTGCATCGAGAGGCGCATGCGCGGCTGCCGTACCGAGCTCGAACCGGCCGCCTGCGACGCACCGGACCGCGCCCTCCAGGGCAGCCTCGCTGATGAACGGCTCGTCTCCCTGCACGTTGAGCACGACATCGAAACTGCCGTACTCGGCATGCGAGACCACCTCGGCCACGCGATCCGTGCCTGACGGGTGGTCGTCCCGGGTGAGCATGCACTCGGCGCCCGCCTCGTGGGCGGCGCGCTGCACTTCGGGGCTGTCGGTGGCGATCAAGCAGCGATCCGCGACGTCCAGCGCGATGACTCGCTGCCAGACGCGGATCACGAGGGGAACGCCGGCGAGGAGTCGGAGCGGCTTGCGGGGAAGCCGCGTGGCGGAGAGTCGCGCTGGGATGACCGCCAGCGTGCTCACGGCCATGAGAGATGTGAGTGCCCGGCCGCGAATTGCACGACCGGCAATTTACGGCGCGGCTGGCTGAGAATCAAATGCTCGTACTTGTCGATCCGGCTGCCGTCGGTCTGCTACCTGATTATCGACAGGCCGAAGGAGAAGGCGTGGTCCCCGTTCGCCGGGTTCACGAAGATCTCCCCGCTCACGAAGCCCAGCGTGAGGCGCGCGCCAATATTGCTGTCGAAGCGACCCAGGCTTCCGATACCCGTACTGCCGAGCATCTCTCGCACGGTGATGATCGGTGTGCCGAGATACGGTACGTGGAGTGTCTCGATTGGAAAGTTGTAGAGCCCTTCCAGGAACACGAGCTGGTCGCCGCCGCGGCTGAGAACTTCGAGCGTCGGCAGCGTGCCGCTGCCACCGAGATACGCGAAGCGCTGCGGAGGCGCGGTGTCGCCTGCGGTGAGCACCATGTGTGTGTGGAACACGAAGGTCTGCGTGCCGAGCTTGGTCACGAACGTCGGGAAGGCCGCGCGAGCGAAGATCGTGGTCTGCGTGAAGCGTTCGTCGCGCGGCGCATCGAGCACGAGCTCGGCGTTCGCGCCGAGCTCGAAATCCACCTTTTCCCGCTGCCAGCTTCCACGCGCGCCGAAGAGCGCGCTCGAGAGTCGTCCGCGCTCGATTCCAGGATTCCGGCGCTTCATGTGCAGCGTGTCGTTCTTGTTTAAGAAGCTCCAGGGACCACCACCGTGCACGGACCAGTCGTCCTCGGTGCGTCCGCCACCGGATACCTCCAGATCGCCGTCGGAGAAGAGCCACTCGTGCGCGACATTTCCCTCGAATCGTGTGGAGCGCCAGTAGTTCCGGTAGTCGTTGCCAACGAAGAAGGTCGTCATCGTGTTGGCGAGGTCCGACTGGATCCACCGATCATTCGACAAAGTGGTTCGTCCGCCAAACGCCAGGGCCGACCAGCCGTGACGCAGATTCGCCCGCACCGACACGGCGGGATCGTACGCGCCGAGATTCGAGCGGTACGTGATCGTGGGATCGATGACGAGCAGCGTGTCCGACACCGTGATTCTCGGCCCCCATGGTACCGAGAGTCCGTCCGAGCGATCGTAGAGCGGGATGCGAAATCCGAAAAGTCCCGGAAGCGAGAACGTCGGGATCGTGTCCGCTGGCAGAGGCGGAAGACGGTAGACGAGCTCCACTCCCGTGCTCGTGCGCACAGTGTCGAAATAGACATCGCGAAACGCGAGCTTTTCGCCCCCCACTTTTGCCTGCTGCGAGTCGTAGACGCCGCCGCCGATCGCGACGGCGCGCCCGTCGATCTTCGCGCCGGGCTGCAGGAACAGATCGCCGTTGATCACCACGACATCACCACGTACGGTGCTCGCGACGGTCGCGTCGGAGTTGAGCACCACGACTGTGGTGTCGAACACGGAGTCGCGGAAGAGTCGCGTGTTGTACTCCTCGTGACGCACGATGTGGCGATGCGCGAGCGTCTGCTCGACGATCTGCTCGGCCTCCGTGGGACCAGGCGAACGAATGCGAAGCGAGTCCTGTGCGCGCGCGTCCGCCGCGAACGCACACACCATGACCAATGCCAGTGCGGAAGCCTTCACGCGGCGGCCGCCATCGACAGGAAGTTCTGCAGGATGCGCTTGCCCTGCTGCGTGAGCACCGACTCGGGGTGGAACTGCACGCCCCACACCGGATGCGACACGTGACGCACCGCCTGAATCTCGTCCGGTGCGTCGCCGGTGGTCGCAAGGATCTGGAGCGACGAGGGCAGCGTTTTCCGCTCCACGATCAGCGAGTGATAGCGCATGACCTCGATCTGATTCGGCAAGCCTTCGAAGAGCCCCGTTCCATCGTGCGTGATGCGCGATGTTTTTCCGTGCATCACGCGATCGGCCCGAATGACCACGCCGCCGTATGCCTCTCCGATCGCCTGATGGCCGAGGCAGACGCCGAGCATCGGGATCGCACTGCCCCATCGCTTCACCACGGGCACGGTGATCCCGGCTTCGGACGGCGTGCAGGGTCCGGGTGAGAGCACGATCGCGGTCGGATGCATCTCGCCGATCTCCTCGACGGTGATCGCGTCGTTGCGACGTACCACGGGCTCCTCGCCCAGCTCACCGAGATACTGAACCAGGTTGTACGTGAAGGAATCGTAGTTATCGATGACGAGGAGCATGCGCGCGGTTCTCGGGGGGTGGAGCGGGGTCGGGACGACGAGTCAGCCCCGGGGATGATACTGCTTGTGAACCGAACGAAGAAATTCGCGGTCGACGTGTGTGTAAATCTGCGTAGTAGCAATGCTCGCATGCCCTAGCATTTCCTGGACCGCGCGGAGGTCGGCTCCGCCTTCGAGCAAATGCGTCGCGAACGAGTGCCGGAGCGTGTGCGGCGTAACGTGCTTCTCGATCTTCGCCATGGTCACGTACTTTCGAAGAATCTTCCATGCGCCCATCCGCGACAATGGTGTACCGCGCGCATTGAGAAAGAGCGCGCCCTTCCCGCTGCCGCGCTCGAGCCTCGGCCGCAGCTCGCGCTGATACACGGCAACGGCGGCAATTGCCCGCCGACCGATCGGCACCAGCCGCTCCTTGCTGCCCTTGCCGAACACGCGCACGAGTCCCTCATCGAGCAGCGCGTCCTTCACACCGAGCGTGATCCACTCGGACACACGCAGCCCTGCGCCGTATGCGAGCTCGAGTAACGCCCGATCGCGAAAGGCGAGCGGCTCGTCGAGCGTGGGCGCCGCTAGCAGACGCTCGACGTCTGCAACGGTGAGCACATCGGGAAGCGTGAGCCAGCGCTTCGGCGTCTCGAGTCGCTCGGTGGGATCCTTGGCGACCTCGCCCTCGCCCAGGAGAAAGCGGTAGTACGTGCGCATCGCCGACACGTTGCGGCGGATGGAGGATGGCGCAAGCCCGACATCCTTCAGGTGGTAGATGTAGGCACGCAGGATCGCCGGCGTGACGGCTGTGGGGGCCGCGGCGCCTTTCACGCGCGCGTAGGTCGCGAAGCGCGCGAGGTCGTGATGGTATGCCTCGCTCGTGGTCCCCGCTGCGCCCTGCTCCACCGCGAGAAAATCATCGAAGCGTTCGAGCAGGAAGTCGCGGGAGATCTCGTCGACCGCGGTCACGACGCGACTGGAACGACGGTCGCGACGGCGATGCAGGCAACGCCTTCACCGCGGCCGATCCACCCCATGCCCTCATTGGTCTTTCCCTTCACGCTCACGGACGCACGCCCGAGATTGAGCGCGGCAGCGAGGGCGTCGCGCATCGCCTCGCGATACGGCGCAATGCGCGGCTGCTCTGCGATCACCGTCACGTCAACGTTGCTGGCCCGCCAGCCGCGATCGCGCAGGTGCGCGACCGCGAGTGTGAGCATCTCGATCGAATCGCGCAGCCGGTTCGCCGGATCATCGTCCGGGAACATGGATCCGATGTCCCCCTCTCCTGCAGCGCCCAGCATCGCGTCGGTAACGGCATGCGCAATCGCGTCCGCATCAGAGTGGCCGATCAGCGCCTGGTGGTGCGGGATGCTGATGCCGCCGAGGCGAACGGCGTTGCCGGGCCCGAAGCGATGCGAGTCATAGCCGATGCCCATGCGCATCGCGACCTTCGCCGCGCGCCTGCGTGGTTTGCTGCGGCGCTCGGTGCCTTCTGGCGGGTCGCTCGATTTAGGCATTGCCGCCGCCGCGCACGAGTGTCACGCGGCGGCGTGCGCGGGCTGGATGATCGAATAGTCCTGCCGGCGCCGTGCCGGCGTGAAGCCCGCATCCCTGATCAGGCGCTCCATCTCCGCGATGGTCATCCTGTGCGTGGTGTTCGCGGCCGAAACGACGTTCTCCTCGATCATCAGCGAGCCGAAGTCGTTGCAGCCAAAGCGAAGCGCGACCTGTCCGATCTTTCCGCCCATCGTCACCCAGCTCGCCTGCAGATTCGGCACGTTGTCGAGCACGATGCGCGCGAGCGCCGTGGTGCGGAGATAGTCGACGGCGTTCGTCTTCGGCTGGTGCGACATCGTCGGCGTGTTCTCGGGCTGCAGTGGCCAGCAGATGAACGCGGTGAAGCCGTTCGTGCGCGCCTGCAGCTCGCGCACCCGGACGAGATGCTCCATCCGCTCGGCCAGCGTCTCGCCGATCCCGTACATCATCGTGACGCTCGTCTTCATCC
>JBDTXN010000161.1:0-6735 GCA_040006175.1 Gemmatimonadota bacterium
TTCACACGAGACTGGGCGGTCGACATTCTCAATAGCGTCGAGCCGTACGGCGTGCTGATCACGAACGGCGACAACGACACGTTCCCGCTCTGGTACGCGCAGGAGGTCGAGGGTGTGCGCAAGGACGTCACCGTCGAAGTGACTTCGCTTCTGCAGACCGATTGGTACGTGCGGCAGATGATCCGGAGACCGATCTACCCGTACGATGCGGCGAAAGGCCCTGTCGTCTACCGGGACCGCACGTGGCCCATGCCGAAGACGCCGGCGCTGAACATGACGATGGAGGAAGCCGATGCGCTTCCCCCGGTGATGTCGCTGCCTCAAGCCCAGCTCTTCAAGAAGGACGACATCGAAGCGGTCGTGCCGCCGGGTGATCTCTACAAGGACAAGATCATCGTCCTGCGGCTCATCAAGGACAGCTATCCGGAGCGGCCGCTCTACTTTACCTCGAGCTCGTATCCGCGCGGACTCGGGCTCAGCAAATACGTGGCGAGCCAGGGACTTGTCTCGAAGCTGTATCCCAAACCGCTCACCGCGGACGCACGCTTCGCGGAAGTGCCAGGGTGGGGCTTTTTCGATCTTCCACGATCGGACTCTTTGTGGAAGAGCTATCAGGCGCCCGCCGCTCTCCTCAGGCGCGGGGAGTGGGTGGACCGCGCATCGTCGGACATTCCACTCCGCTACGTGATCACGGCTGCGCTGCTGAGCGACGTTTCCAAAGCACGCGGCGACACGGCGCTCGGAGCGCAGTACATCGATTCGGCGATCAAGATGGCCCGTGCGGCTCGCGTCGAAGACGTCCTCGGCTTCACGAAGGCACCTCCTCCGGGCGTCAAACCCGGCGCGGACGCCCCAAAGCCGTAGGCGCGCGCCGCGCCATTCCGCGGCGTTCGACAAACGTTAGATTTCGGGCATGCCCGCCCCGGTCTACCTCGACCACGCCGCGACCACTCCCGTGCGCGCGGAGGTCCTGGCCGCGATGGAGCCGTTCTACGGCCCGAAGTTCGGAAATCCCTCCAGCATGCATCGCTGGGGACGTGAGGCGCGTGCGGCGCTCGACGAGGCTCGGGAGCGGCTCGCCGCGGCACTCGGCGCCGACTCCGACGAGATCGCCTTCACATCCGGCGGCACCGAGTGCGACAATCTCGCGATTCTCGGAAGCTGGCGCCTGCTGCGCGAGAAGGGTAAGCGCGCCGTGGTCACGACGCCGATCGAGCACAAGGCGATTCTCGCGGCAATGCATCAGGCGCACCACGAGGGCGCGGAGGAGCGGCTGCTCGAGGTCGACGGCTCGGGGCTCGTGCGCGATGAGAGCTTCGACGCGCTCGTGCGCGAGGATGTGGCGGTCTGCTCGGTGATGTGGGTGAACAACGAGATCGGGACGGTACAGCCGATCGCGACGATGGCCGAGCGGGCGAAGGCGCGTGGCGTGGTCTTTCACACGGATGCGGTGCAGGCCTTCGGGCACATCCCCGTGAGCATGAAGAGCACGCCGGTAGACATTCTCTCGCTTTCGGGACACAAGATCGGCGCGCCGAAGGGGATCGGCGCGATCTACATACGCCGCGGGACCTTCGTGGAGCCACTGCAGTTCGGCGGCTCGCAGAATCGCGGCGTGCGCCCGGGAACGGAGAACGTCGCAGCAGCAGTGGCGCTTGCGCGCGCAGCGGAGCTCGCGGTGGAGGAGCTCGGCACCGAAATGCCGAAGATCGAGGCGATGCGCGACCAGCTCCAGCGCGAGCTCGAGGCGCGCATCCCGGATGCCGTGGTGCACGCTGCCGGGGCACCGCGCGCGCCGCACATCCTGAACATTTCGGTCCCCGGCACCGACAGCGAGTCGATGCTCATGGCGCTCGACATGTCTGGTGTCGGGTGCTCGTCCGGCTCGGCATGCCAGAGCGGGACTGTCGATCCGTCGCACGTGCTCGAGGCGATCGGCGTGCCGCGCGAGCTCGCGATCGCCGCCGTGCGCATGAGTCTCGGATCGCTCACGACGCCTGCGTGCATCGAGCGCGTGGTGCAGCTCTTCCCCGCCCTGATCTCGAAAGCCCGCCGCCTCGCGGGCGTCACGGGCTGAGATGGCGGGCGAGGTGACGCGCGAGCGCGTGCTCGTCGCGATGAGCGGAGGCGTGGACTCGTCGGTAGCGGCGGCGCTGCTCGTGGAGCGGGGCTACGACGTGATCGGCGCGACAATGAAACTGTTCTGCTACGGCGACGAGGTGCCCGATCGCCCGTGCTGCTCCCTCGATTCGATCGACGACGCGCGCCGCGTGTGCGAGCGACTCGGCGTGCCGCACTACGTGCTGAACATGGAAGACGCCTTCGGCCGCGACGTGCTGCAGAACTTCGTCGACGAATACGCGCGCGGGCGCACGCCGATTCCATGCGTGCGCTGCAACAGCTTCACGAAGTTTCGAGATCTGCTCCACAAAGCCGACGCCCTCGACGCACAGTGGATCGCGACGGGCCACTACGCGCGCGCGGCGAACGGCGAGCTCCTTCGCGGCCTCGATCCAGCGAAGGATCAGAGCTATTTCCTCTGGGGCATCGACCGCGCCGTGGTGCGCCGCATGCTGCTGCCCGTTGGCGCGCTCTCGAAAGCGGAAACGCGCGCGCGGGCGCGTGCGCTTGGTCTCGACGTGGTGGCGGAGAAGCCGGAGAGCCAGGATATCTGCTTCGTACCGGGCGGCGATCACACCGTGGTGCTGGCGAAGCACCTTCCCGCCGGCGATGCGGCTCTCGCGCGTGGACCGATCCTGACGAGCGACGGCCGACACGTGGGGGAGCACGAGGGCTTTGCGCGATATACCATCGGGCAGCGACGCGGACTGCCCGGCGGCTACCCGGAGCCGATGTTCGTGGTGGCGATTCGTCCGTCGGAGCGCGCGGTGGTGATCGGGCCGAGGGATGAGCTCAAGGGGAGCGGAATCGTCGCTCGCGAGATGAACTGGCTGGTCGCGGATGCGCCCGGGGTTGGGGCGCAGGTCCAGGTGCAGGTGCGGCATCACGCGGCGCCGGCTGATGCCGAGATCGTGCGGGTGGACGGGGACGAGATCGAGCTGGCGCTCGACGAGCCGGTGAGCGCGATCTCGCCCGGGCAGTCGCTGGTGCTCTACCGCGGCGAGCGGGTGTTGGGCGGCGGCGTCATCGAGGCGGGGCGCACGGCCGGAGCGCCGAGGGCACGGCTACCGATTTTCGCGGCGTAGGGTCTTCGGCTCACCGCCGTTCTTCCATCAACGCCAGCACGTTGTTCTCGGTATCGCGGAACGCCGCCAGCCACAGCTCGTGGTCGGGCATCCTCGCGATCATGTGAGGTTCGTCGATGAAGCGGACTCCCTTCCCCGCGAGCTCGCGCTTTCGCGCCTCGATGTCGGAGACGAAGAAGTAGAGCACGCTCGTTCCGGCCGCCTCGCCCTCCGCTGGGCCGAGCATGAGGCGCGTGCCGCCGCAGTCGAAGAAGGAGAGGCTCGGGCCTGCATCGAAGAGATGTCGGAGCCCGAGGACGTCGCGGTAGAAATCACGCGCGCGGGCGACGTCGGTGCAGACGATCGCAATCTGTCCTATGCGGGCATCGCCGAGTGCGGGCATGGCGGACTCCTCGTTGTGTGCGGGCCTTGCGTCGACAGCCCGCGCTCGGGTTAGTTTGGCGAGCTAACTATGATGTAGTTACCTTAGCTAACTAATAGTATTGCGCATGCCCTCCGCTTCCGCAAGCCGCCGCCCCAGCGCCTCGCACCTCCGCACGGTGGACCTCGCCGACCGTATCCACTCGGCCGCCATCCACCTTCTGCGCCGCCTCCGCCGCGAAGACGCCGCCGCGGGGCTCCCCGCCCCGCAGCTCTCCGCGCTCTCCGTCATCGTCTTCGGCGGCCCGCTCACCCTCGGCGAGCTCGCCCGCGCTGAACAGGTGCGGCCTCCCACGATCTCGAAGCTGATCGTCGAGCTCGAGGCGCAGGGGCTCGTCGAGCGTGAGGTCGACGCCAGCGATCGCCGCGTCGTGCGCGTGCGCGCAACCGCGCGCGGAACGAAGGTCTTGCACGACGGGCGCCAGCGCCGCGTCTCCGCGCTGGTGGCATCGCTCGGCGCCCTCTCCGCGCACGACCGTGCACTGCTCGCGCGTGCGGTGCCCGTGCTCGAGAAGGTAGCACGGACGGCTGCAGAGGAATGACCCGGCCTCTGGAGTAGAATTCCGCGCTACGGTTTGGAATTCCCGCGCGAGGGGTGCCCGCGCGACGAGCGTGCGCCGACAGTCGACGAATCGAACGCCGGTTGCGGCACCTTCTCGATCCCGACGATCGCAGTGCCCGTGCGGCGCGCGTTCGCCATCGAGAGATCCGTTGGTTGGTCGTAGATAATGCGCCCTGAATCCGGCGGCGTCGCGAGGCGCTGCGCGGTCTCCGATGCGCGTACCGCGGCGGCACGGCCCTCGTGATCGTCGATCCGCTTCGCACGATTCTCCGCGCCCGACTCGCATCCAAGCGCCGCGCTCGAAAGCATCAGCGCCACCAGCGTCATCTCACGACGCATCGCTCACCGTCTCCCGGTCGTCCGACCGTGCCCCACTCGAGAGCCACGCGCTCACATCGCTGGCCTGCGATGCGGTCTCCCACTCGTACCAGATCATCAGTGCCATCGCGCGATGCGCGCCATTGCTCTCCCCCTCCGCCATGCACCGCTCCAGCAGCCAGCGCTCGAAGGTGTCCGCGTTCGGTCCGTCGCGCACCGCGGCTTCGAGCAGCCCGCGCTGAATGGCCAACCCGATCGCGTCGGCCGTCGTGTTTCGCGAGCGTCGCTTGCGCCGCCCTTCACTCGCATCGAGCGCGTCGAGCAGGCCACGACACAGCTCCACGGGAGTGATGCTCACGAGACGATCTCCAGGCTCGGCGCCCAGCCGGGGCGCGCCGGCCGCGCATAGCCGCGATCGTGCGCGACGAGATCCAGTGGAACCGTGCTCAGGTCCAGCAGAATCAGGGCGCGATCGGACAGCGCAGCGATCGTCGTCACGGCCTTGAGATATCCGTGGCAGCTCTCGCACGTCTCCACGAGCCGGAACTGCTCCTCACCCTCGGGGAGCAACGTGCCGAGCTTCTCGTGATCTCGCTCGTCGCAATACGCGCATCGGAGCAGCGCCAGCGGCCAGTCCGCGCTGCAGCATCCGCAGCGCAGCCGCCGTTCGCGCTCGAGTCCGCGCAGCTCCGCAAGCGACGGCCACGCGCCGCACACAGGGCAGTATCCGCGAGTCCATGCAGCCGCGGCGGTCGCGCTCATCGTCTGCGTTACCGCATGCAGCACCGGCATCGCGGCCGCCTGCGCCACGACGGCGAATGCATTCGCCGAGACGCCCGACAGCTCCGCCATTTCCGCGAGCGCACTCTCATCGCGCGTGATCGACGCGCGAATCGCGCGCGTTGGGTCTATCGCGTTCACGCGCGACACGCCCGCCGCATGCGCGAGTCTGCGGACGAGTGTCTTCGCCCGCGACGAGTCCACCCGCAGCGTCGTTCCCTCGAGGAGCGGAGCGCCCGCGGGTCGATCGCCGTTCGCGGGCACGACGGAGCTCCACGCGCGACCGTCCGCCTCGAGCGCGATCTCGAGTAGGTCGAGCCACGGCTGCCACGCCGGGTCTACTTGTACTTCTGCTGAGCCGGAAAATCTCCCGGCAGTCCCGATTGAGGCAGCGGTCCAGGGCATTGCGATTTGGGCAGGAGACACGGGGTCTTCGAGTACATCATGGAGCCACCATGCATCTGAACTTCGGCACCGCGATTTCCGACATCGGCTCCCGCGGTAAGCGGCACTCGCTTCGCCTCGGGGCTCTCGCACGCCGCGAGCGCAGCGCACGCCACGATCTGCGCGACAGCCATCCGGGCGCGACTCACCGCAGCACCTGCGTGCCGACGACGTGGATCTGCTCGGAAGAGAGGAGCACCACCACGCGTAACAAAAATCCACCAACCAGCACGAGCGCCGCCGGCAGCACCACGTCGTGCGTCGGACGGCGCTGCAGCACGAGCGGCGCCACGATCCCTGCCACGACGACGCCGAGCACGAGCAGCACGCCCCATACGTTGAGCAGCGCGCGCACGGCGTCTCCGAGTGAAACGAGGAAGCACGCGATGGCGACCAGCTCGATCATGAGTGCGAAGCGGTCGAATTGCGATAGCCAGCTCGCCGTCGACGACTCACCAACTCGCCGCCAGCGCGAGACGAGGAGCACCGCCGCCATGGAGGTCGAGATCGCGGAGATGAGAAAGAGGATCCCGAGCCAGGAGGAGTCCGACCACACGGGCCGGTTGGTCACCGCGAGGAGCACGCCCGTGTAGCCAGCGAGAGCGAGGCCGCTGATGATTCCGCCAATAGCGGCCATCGTCGAAATCGGCGGACGCTCGACGAAGCGCAACCGTCGGAACAGCGGCCAGTCTTCCTCTCGCAGCGCATCGATAGCCGCGACCAGCGCGAAGAAGCTGAAGGCCAGAAGAATCCAGACGCCATCCGACATCGGCGACCACCACTTGAACATCGGTCGTCCGGTGTGATCCTGAAGCACCATATGCCAGAATCGAAGGGGCGCGGACAGATCGGCAATCAGTAGCACTCCGCTCAGGGCGGCGCTGCAGAGCGCGATGAGGCTCGCGATTCGAACGTACGGCCGGTCCCCAGGCTGGCCGAACAGCCGCATCAGCCCCGCCAGCATCAGCGCACCGCCGCCGATCCCGCCGATGAAGAAGTACAGGA
>JBDTXN010000162.1:0-6635 GCA_040006175.1 Gemmatimonadota bacterium
TTCATCGCGAAGTTCAGATTGCCGAACGTCGTCGCGTTGCCGACGCCCGGAATGCGCTTGATCTCATCCTCGAGGTAGATCTTCGAGTAGTTGCTGAGAAACTCGCCCTGATACCGCGGATCCGTGGACGTGAGCACGCCCACGAGCAGAATGTCCGGCTGCGCCTTCTGCACGACGACGCCGTTGCGTCGCACCTGCTCCGGAAGCTGCGGCGTCGCGAGGGCGACCTGGTTCTGTACGTCGACAGCGGCGAGGTCCTGGTCGCGCGTGATGTCGAACGACACCTGGAGGCTCATCGAGCCGTCGCCGGAGCTCGTGCTCTTGTAGTAGAGGAGCCCCGGAATTCCAGCGAGCTGCTGCTCGATCGGCGCTGCGACGGTCGTCGCCACATCCAGCGCGGTGGCGCCGGGATAGTTCGCGTTCACCTGCACCACCGGCGGAGTCACGTTCGGATAGCGCGCAATCGGGAGCTTGTTCAGCGCGAAAAGTCCGAGCAGCACGATCACGATCGAGATCACCGCCGCGAAGATAGGCCGGCGGATGAACAAATTCGTGATTTGCTCCGCCTCCGCATCTACCTCCTCTTTCGGACGCGGCTCATCGAGAGGATCCGTACCACCCTTCATTGTCCCACCTTCACGGAAGCGATCGTATCTCCCATCGGCCTCAGCGTCGAGTCCTTGGCAGCGTCGTACGGCGTCGGGTTCACCGGGCGGCCGGGCCCGACCTTGAGCGCGCCATCGACGATGACCTGGTCACCGGGCTTGAGCCCCTGATCGATGAGCCACCGTCCGCCATCCCACGAGGTGGCGGAGACATCGCGCGGCGTCGCCGTGTTGTTGGGGCCGAGCAGGTACACGAAAGTGCCCGCGAGCCCCTGCTGCACCGCGCGCTGCGGCACCAGCACTGCGCTGTCGCGCTTGATGCCGAGCGGCTTCACGCGCACGAACTGCCCGGGAAGCAGGATGTGCTCGGGATTCGGAACGGTCGCGCGCAGGAGCAGCGTGCCCGTGTTGCTCTGCAAAGACTGGTCGACGAAGCTCACCACACCGGTGTGCGGGAACGCGCTCTTGTCGGAGAGCGTGATCGCCACCTGGAGCTTGCCCGTCGCAATCAGCTTGCGCGTGGCCTCGTTGTGCCGCCACGCGAGCACGTCGCGGTCCGACGGGTTGAAGCTGACATACACGGGATTCACCTGCTCGACCGTCGTGAGCAGATCACTCGGCCCCGTCACCCTGGCGCCGAGCACCAGCAGTGCGCGCCCCGCGCGTCCGGTGATCTGCGCACGAACGAAGGTGTCGTCGTAGTTCTTCTTCGCTTCATCGACGGCACCGCGCGCCTGATCCACGCCGGCTCGCGCCTGCTGCGTCTCGGTCTCCGCATTGTCCACGTCCACCTGCGCCACCGCGTGCTCCGCGAGAAGCGGCTGCACGCGATTCAGGTTTCGCTGCGCGTTCGCAAGCCGCGCCTGCGCATTCGCAAGCGTGCCCTGCGCACTTCGCAGCGCCGCCTCGTAGATCGTAGGATCGATGCGGTAGAGCACCGTGCCCTGCGAGACGTCGGTCCCCTCGGTGTACGGGCGCGCGACGATCACGCCCGTCACCTGCGAGCGCACCTCGACAGCCTTCGACGCTTCCGCCTGGCCGACATAATCGAGCTTCGCCTCGACGGTCTCGGGCTCGACCTTGAGCACGGTCACGGCGGGAGGCGGATAGGACGGGGGCGCGGCCTGCTTGCAAGCGGCAAGCATTGTGCACGCGATGAGCGCCGCGCGGGAGAGTTGAACGTGTACGGATGTCATTGGTTACGAACGGAGTGATCGTGGTGAACGGATACTGGTGACGCGCGCCTCAAGGGAGCTCATACGGGAACGAGCGCCTGTCGACAACATTTAGTTCCTTGTCACTCATACGTCGTATGGGCACGAGCTGAATCGACACTCAACCAGGGAGCGCCTCAGACGTGGAAATACGACGGATCGGAAGTTTGGAAGTTTCAGTCGTCGGATTGGGATGCAATAACTTCGGCTGGAAGATCGACGAGGATGCCACTCGGCGCGTGATCGACGCATCCATTTTGGAGGGCATCAACTTCTTCGACACCGCAGACACCTATGGCGGTACGAAGAGCGAGGAATTTCTCGGGCGTGCGCTCTCGGGGCGGCGAGCGAGTGTGATCATCGCGACGAAGTTCGGAAAGCCCGTCAGTCCGACCAAAACCGGCGCCCGCCCCGAATACGTGTATCAGGCGTGTAACGACAGCCTGCAGCGACTCGGCACCGACTACATCGATCTCTATCAGCTGCACTCGCCCGATCCGACCGTTCCGATTGCCGACACACTTGGCGCGCTCGACCAGCTCGTCAAAGCGGGCAAGGTCCGCGAGATCGGCTGCTCGAATTTCTCCGCGGCGCAGCTGCGCGAGGCCGACGAGACGAGCGCGCGCGACAATCTCGCGCGATTCGTCAGCGTTCAGAATCACTACAACATGCTCAAGCGCGATGACGAAGCGTACGTCATCCCCGAATGCGAGCGACTCGGTCTCGCCTACCTCCCCTACTTCCCTCTCGAAAGCGGTCTGCTCACCGGCAAGTATCGCAGGGGGACGAATGCACCCGAGGGCACACGAATCGCGGAGGGTGGGTGGCTGGCTTCGAAATTCACGGATGACAACCTGACGACGATCGAGCGATTGATCGCATTCGCTGAATCCAGAAAACACACGCTGCTCGAGTTGGCCATGTCCTGGCTCCTTCGCTTTCAGGTGATCGCCTCCGTGATCGCGGGAGCCACGCGCTCCGATCAGGTGGATGCCAATGCCGCCGCGCCGAATTGGAAGCTGACGTTGGAGGAGCTCGCAACCGTCGACGAAATTCTCAGCGGCGCCTGACCTGGCGTCGTCACCGCAACGCTGGAGTGCACGGATGGCCACCACGAATCCCACGAACCCCCGCGAGCTTCTCGCGATCGGGACGGAAGCTCCCGACTTCACGCTGAACTCGACGCCCGATCAGAAAGTCTCGCTGAGCGACTTCAGAGGGAGACCTGTTGTGCTCGTGTTCTATCCCGCGGACTGGAGCCCGGTCTGCGGAGACCAGGTGGCGCTCTACAACGAGATGCAGAGCGAGTTCGCGGAGTCGAACGCGCAACTGCTCGGCATCTCCGTGGACGGCGCATGGTGTCACCTCGCCTTCGCGAAGGACCGCCACCTTCACTACCCGTTGCTCGCCGATTTCGAGCCGAAGGGCGAGGTCTCGAAGAAATACGGCGCGTACCACGACGAGCTGGGCGAGTCCGCACGCGCGTTGTTCGTGATCGACGCGAACGGCGTCATTCGCTGGAACCACCTCTCGCCGGACGGTGTGAATCCGGGCGCTGCCGGCATCCTGAAAGCACTCGATGCACTCACACCCGAGCTACGCGGCTCCGCAACCGCGGGGAGTACGCCATGACTGCTGCAGAAAGCACCAGTACCCTGACGCCGCCCGTCAGCGACATCGATCACGCGCAGGGGCCGGCCCACGCGAAGGTGACACTCGTCGAGTACGGCGACTACGAATGCTCGTACTGCGGCCGCGCGTATACGATCGTCAAGCAACTGCAGGACGAGATGGGAATGCAGATGCGCTTCGTCTTCCGCAACTTTCCGTTGAGCGAAGCGCATCCGAACGCGCTGCACGCGGCGATTGCGGCCGAGGCGGTCGGGGCCCACGGCGAAGATGAGTTCTGGCAGATGCACGATACGCTCTTCGAGCACCAGGACGCGCTCGAGGACGAGGATCTCGCAGCCTACGCAGAGGAGATCGGCATTCCCGGCACCGAGGTGACCGACGCGTTCCGCGGTGGAGAGCTCGCCGACAGAGTGCACGCCGACTTCCGCGGCGGCGTTCGCAGCGGTGTGAACGGCACGCCCACGTTCTTCGTCAATGGCGAGCGCTTCGACGGCGATTGGTCCGATGTACAGGCGCTCCTCACGGCCGTGCGCCATGCCGCGCGACCGCAGAGATAGTGCGTTTGGCGCGACGAGCGCGGGAACGAAGCACGCTCGCCGCCTATTGGTTCGTTATACCCTCGCACTGACCCAGGACCTTGCCAATGCCACACACCGCTGAGCTTCACAAAGAGCACGCCCATTCTTCCACCACGACGGAGACGCCCGCCTATGCTGCGATGAGCGCGACGTCCCCGGTCGAGCCCTTCCACATCGAGCGACGCGCGCTACGCCCCAACGATGTCGCGATCGAGATTCTGTTTTGCGGCGTCTGTCACTCGGACATCCACCAGGCTCGCAACGAGTGGGGCGGCTCCATCTTCCCGATGGTGCCAGGCCACGAGATCGTCGGCCGCGTGTCGGCCCTCGGCGCGGATGTCACGAAGTTCAAGGTGGGCGATCTCGCGGGCGTCGGCTGCATGGTTGATTCATGCCGGGTGTGCGAGAACTGCAAGGATGGCGAGGAGCAGTACTGCACCAACCCGTACGCCACGATGACGTATAACGGCCGCGACAGAAATGGCGACGTCACCTATGGCGGCTACTCGACATCCATCGTCGTGGACGAGAACTACGTGCTCCATATCTCCGAGAAGCTCGATCTCGCCGCCACTGCGCCGTTGCTTTGCGCGGGCATCACCACCTACTCGCCGCTCCGGCACTGGAACGTTGGCAAGGGTAAGAAGCTCGGCGTCATGGGACTCGGCGGCCTCGGCCACATGGGTCTGAAGTTCGGCCACGCCTTCGGCGCGCACGTCGTGCAGTTCACGACCTCCCAGAACAAGGTGGCCGATGCGAAGAAGCTCGGAGCGGACGAGGTGGTGATCTCGACGGACGCAGCACAGATGGGAGCGCATGCGGGAACGTTCGACTTCATCCTCGATACGATCTCCGCGCCGCACGATGTCGGCGGCTACCTGAACCTGCTGAAGCGGGATGGTGTGCTCTGCATGGTGGGCGCACCTGAAGAACCTCTTTCCGTGCCCGTCTTTTCGCTCCTCGGCCGACGCGCGTCGCTAGCGGGCTCAGGAATTGGCGGAATCGCCGAAACGCAGGAAATGCTCGACTTCTGCGCCGAGCACGGCATTGTGTCGGATGTCGAGCTGATTCCGATTCAGAAGATCAACGAGGCCTACGACCGCATGCTCAAGAATGACGTGAAGTATCGTTTCGTGATCGACACCGAGTCGCTCAAATCAGGTGCTCGCCTGGGCTGACGAGCGCAGCTGCCGCCCGGCGATGCACGCTGGGCCGCGTTGAGTCGCGCCGAGGCGCTGCTGCTGCGTGATGCGCGCCAGCCCGCAGCCGCGGTCGCGCGGCTCCACGCGCTTCTCGATACATTGCGTTCGATGCCACATCCTGACGCATATACGTATCGGCGAACGGAGGCGACACTCGCCGATGTTTTTGATCGGTGGGGACAGCCCGATAGCGCCGCGGCACATCGCGCTCTGTCGCGCCCAGGCGCGCTGCTCGAAGGAGTAAATCGGCAGTGACCCGCGACAACCGCGGAACCGTGATCGCGATGTGCGCGCTGGCGCTGATCCAGCTGCCCCCTCACCACGCTCGCACGAGTGATGCGGCAAGGCACGCGCTCGCGTCGCCGCGCGTCGCTGCCGATGCCGCACCGCTCACGCGCGCGCAGGTGGTAGCGCGGCTCGACTCTGCTTCCGCCGACCATCCCGCAAGCTTCGCCGGTGAGGATCTGTCCGGGCTCGACCTCTCGGGACTCGACTTCAAGCGCGCAAACCTCTCGCGCGCAATGCTGATCGGCACCAAGATGATGAACGCGAAGATGTTCGCCGTGAACTTCGACAACGCGGTTGCCCGCACCGCCGATCTCTCCGGTGCCACGCTCGACGTCAGCACGATGCGAAGCACGGACTTCACGCATGCCACGCTGAGAGGCACGAGCATGTACGCTGTGATCATGCCCGGCGTCAACTTCACCGACGCGGATCTTTCGCGCGTGCGCATCATCGGTCTGGCCACCGGCGCCATCTTCGTGCGCGCGAAGCTGGACCATGCAGATCTCGGTGCCGATCCACGCAATCAGCCCATGGGCGTCATGCGCTCGGATCTGTCGACCTCCGACTTCAGCGGCGCGGATCTCACGGGCGCCAATCTGCGCAAGGCAAAGCTGACGCGGGCGAATCTCACCGGGGCGAACCTCACCGAGTGCGACCTGTCGCTGGCGGAGCTCTCGGGCGCGACGTTCCATCAGATCCTCGGTCGCGATGCGATCAAGGGGCTCGACCAGGCCAAATACCGTGACGAGGCATCGTTCGACCCTCGTTGACCGCTCGTTTGAAACCGAAACGGGGTTGATCTAGTAGGGGATGCATGACCACCGCATCCCTTGCCCCCGCGCCGTCCCGCACGACTTCCCCCGCGACGCTGTCGCTCGCGCTCGATGGAGTCACGAAGCGCTTCCGCAACGGCGTCGTCGCCGTGAACGATCTCTCGCTCTCACTGGGCACGGGTGTGCTCGCCCTGCTCGGCCCGAATGGCGCGGGGAAGACGACGCTCATGCAGATGATCGCAACGATCACGAAGCCCACGGCCGGCCGGATCTCGTTCGATGGGGTGGACATCACTCGCGACCCGGACGCCCTGCGTCGCACGCTCGGCTACCTGCCGCAGGA
>JBDTXN010000163.1:0-6610 GCA_040006175.1 Gemmatimonadota bacterium
CGTACCAGATCTGGAACGTGTTGAACGTCAGGTGCAGCCCGGCCGAGTAGTCGGCGAGGCGAACGTCCGTCGCGGCGATCACGGCGAGTCCGCCCGCGAGGATGCCAATCGAGATTGCGACGATCGTGAGCATCGGCACCATCGTCACTCCCGCGATCACTCGCGGCACCATGAGATACGCCACGGGATCGTACGCGAGCGTCTCGAGCGCATCGATCTGCTCGGTCACACGCATCGTCCCGATCTCGGCCGTCATCTTCGCGCCGATCCGCCCGGCGAGCACGAGCGCGGTGAGCAGCGGCCCGAGCTCGAGCACGATACTCTGGCGGGTAATCCAGCCGACCACCGAGAACTGCACGCCGGGAAAGAGCTGGTACGTGGTCTGGTACGCGGTGACCGCGCCGATGAACGCCGACACGGTCGCAACGAGCGGCACGGAATCCACACCGATCTGGCGCATCTGCGCAATCGTCAGCGGCAGATACGTTTTCGGCTCCATCAGCGCCCGGAAGAAATCGCGATGGAACAGCACTCGCTCGCCGAGCTGGCCAAACACCGCCATCGTGGCTCGGCCGACGGCGCGAAACAGCCGCCCGAATATCCAGTATCCGGTGGGCGCTGCGGTCGTGTCCTCTTCGAAGAGCGTCGCGCTCACGGGCGCGCCGCCCGCATCACGTTCGCACCCGTGCCATGAGCACGATGCCGATCGCGCCGAAGATCATGTTGGGAATCCACGCCGCCAAATACGGTGGTATCGCACCACCCTCGCCGACTGCCTTGGTGAGCTGGATGAGCATCAGATAAATGATAGTGGTCGCGAGACTGATGCCGATGCCGAAGGCAGTCCCGCCGCGCTGCGTGCTAGTGGCAAGGGGCGCGCCGAAGAACACGATGATCACGCAGGCCACCGGGATCGCAATCTTCAGCGAGAGCTCGACCTTGATCTCGTTGTCGTCGGCTCCCGATCGTTCGAGCGACCTGATGAATCGCCTCAACTCGCGAAAGCCCATCTGCTCGGGGCTCTTTGGAGCAGACGTGAGGTCGATGGGCGCTTCCAGCAGGTCCGCGTCGCGCACGCTGTCGAACGCGATCGCGACGTTGCGTGTCGAGTCCGAGAGAATGTGGAGATTCCCGGCCTTGAGCGTCCACGCCTTGTGCGTGGAATCGTAGTTCGCCGTGCGCGCCGCGAGCAGATACGTCGGGTAGTCAGGACCGCGCCCTCGCCGCTCGATTTCCAGATTGTCTATCAGCCGCCGCTCAACGTTCAGCGCCGCGATCTTGTAGACGCGGCCGCGCGGAGCGCTGTACGCGAAGTTGTAGCGCTCGTTGCCCGGCTTGTAGCGCCCCTCTTCTAGGAGCTCGTTGCGCTTGAGGTCCGTGATCGGCACGAGCTCGCCGAGGGCGAAGGCGAGAAGCATGACGACCGCGGCGCCGCCGAAGATCGGTACGAGCAACCGGAAGAAGCTGATCCCCGACGCCTTTGCCGCCGTCAGCTCCGAGTGTCGCGTGAGCGAACCGATGGTGAACACCGTCGCGAACAACACGGCGGCGGGGAGCACCATGTAGATCGACTCGGGAAACCAGTACACGTACGCGAGCGCAATCTGCTCCGGCGTCAGATGCCGGTTGAGATATTTGCCGAGCCGGTCCGTCAGGTCGATGACGATCACCAGGAGCGGAAAGCCGAGCGCCGTGGTGATGAAAATCTTGACGAACTCGGCCGCCACGTAGCGATCGAGCGGCCGCAGGAAAGGAAGCTTCACGCAGTCGCTCGCCTGCGGCGGTTCGCACGAATGCCAATGCGCCGCGCTCGCTGCCCGATCCAGGTGCGCACGTTGTCCAGCAGCTCGCTCGCATCGCCGCCACCTCGCACCGATCCTCCCACGCGCTGCACGCGAATGAGTCCGAGCACGCCCACGACGGTGAACAGCGCGTTCGCCATCCACATCGCTACGACAGGATCGAGAATGAGCTTGTCCGCGAGATCCTCGCCGACAATGAGGCCGACATAGTACAGCGCGAACACCAGGATGCTCACACCGATTACGAGCCCGACTCCTCCGCGCGGGAATCGAATCCCGATGGGCGCCCCGAGAAGCACGAACACGATACACGCGGCGGCGAGCGCGAACTTCTTCTGGATCTCGGTCTCGTAGCGGCTCATCGCGATCTGCGAGTCGTGCACGCGCGCCTTCATCACCTCGATCTGCGCCGCGGAGCTCATCAGATATGCGGGGCTCGTGAGCGGATTCGGCGCACCGCTGGGCGGCTCGAACGAACGTCCACGTCCGACGACGCTCGATCCCGGCATCGCTGGAATCGACGGAGTGCCGGGAAGGTGCCGCGTTGCCGCACCCGCAGTAGAGGGCGCACCGCTGCCAGGAATACGGCGCTGCTTTCCAGCAGTGCCGGGCGCCTTCGGGCCCTGGGCGAGTGTGCGTCCCGGGGGCATATGGAAACCGCGATTGGCGATTCCGCTGGGCGGCGGCGCGCGCACCCCGTGCTTCGCTGCGCCGGCCGATGGCGGCAGGCCGCGCGCAGTCGACAGCGCCCGGCTCGGCGCAGCCGCCGCTGCTTTCGTCGTGTCCGCCGGTACACTTGCGACCGACGTCGCAGTCTTCGGCGCCGACGTCTTGTTCTGGGCGGCACTCCCGGCGGCGGCCGCCGAATCGCTGTCTGCAATCGCCGCGTTGCCGAAGAGCGGCATCGCGAGGCGGCAATACAGGCTGCCAGCCGTCAGGTGCGCCTTCGGCTTGACCGGCTTGGGCGTCTCGAGCTGCTCGCCCGTCGCGAGATAGTGCGTGGCCGTCGCGAGCGTGTTGCCGAGCGTGGTGCGCGCCTGCTCGAGATCCTGATTGCCGTCCTCGAGCCCCTTCGACATTTCGCACACGGACATCTCACGCTCGGACTTGTAGTCGTCCTTCTCCGTCTGCTCGAAGCGATTCCCCACGCCGCGTACGCGCACGAGATCCGAGCGGAAATAGAGGCGCGTGAGCTCGCCGAGGTTATCCCGGGGAATCTGCTGCATGTAGCCATCGTGCAGCGTCATCTGCAGATCTTTCTGGTCCGGCGTCATCCCCATCACGCCCGAGTCGGAATAGATCGTCTTGCGGCGCTCCGGGTCATCGAAGTTGTAGATGGTGACCTCGCGCAGGCGATCGGTCGCCTCATCGATGTGGCTCGTGCGCAGAAAGAGCTTTCCGGGCATGACCTCGTTGATCACCTGCTCGCGCAGCGCGAACGTCGGCTTCTTGCGCGCGATGTCCGTCTGCAGCGTACGCAGGCGATGATTGCTGCGCGGGAGCACCTGGTCGTTGAACACGAGCATGAGCAACCCGAGGGTCGCACCGAAGAAGATCGCGGGGCGCACGAGCCGCATCACGGAGATCCCGCTCGCGCGCAGCGCCGTGACCTCGTTCTCCGCCGTGAGACGGCTGAACGCGTACAACACGGCCACGAGCACCCCCATCGGCATCGTCATCGCGATGATGAAGGGGATGGAGAGGAGGAAGAACTCCCCGATCACTCCCCAGCCGAGCCCCTTGCCCACGAGATTTCCGAACTGCTTCGCCACCTGTTGCAGGAGCAGCAACGCGGTGAGCGTGGACAGTGCGAAGATCAGCGGGCCGATCAGCTCGCGGAGGATGTAGCGGGTAAGGAGCTTCAAGGGCTCGCAGACAAAGGTGACAGGTGAGCGCGCTGCGCCCCGGATGGAGAAATCTAAGCGTCCCGGCGCGCCTGGGGGCCAGAGCCGCCCCACGGAGCGCCGGCTATCTTACGACGACCTCAACCCACTACTCGATAGCCCGTGCGCAAGTTCCGCTCGATCCCCGCGCTGCTCGCCGCTGCGCTGCTCGCCGTCGCGTGCCACAACGACCGCCCGCAAACCTCATTCAGCGGCACCACGGCTCTCTCGTACTCCAAAGCGCAGCTCGACTTCGGAACTCGCATCCCCAACTCCCTCGGCGCACAGCGCGCGGGTGACTGGATCGTCGCCCAAATGAAGAGCCGCGCGGACACCGTTATCGAGCAGAAGTTCGACCACGTGACGGTGAAAGGCGACACGCTGCGCCTGAGGAACATCCTCGCACGCATTCATCCGGCGGCTGCGCAGCGCGTGCTTTACGTAACGCACTGGGACACGCGTCCGGTTTCCGACCAGGCGCGCGACCCGGCGCAGCGCAACATGCCGATGCCCGGCGCGAACGACGGGGCGTCCGGCGTCGGTCTTTTCGTTGCCTTGGGCGATGCGCTCAAGAAAACGCCTGCGACGGTCGGGGTCGATCTGCTCTTCGTGGACGGTGAGGACTACGGCGATTTCACCGCAATGAAGGATGTGCTCCTCGGCTCCACGTACTTCGCCTCGCACCTGCCATCTCCGGACTACAAGCCGCTCTATGCGGTGCTCTGGGACATGATCGGCGACAAGGATCTCGATATCTACCAGGAGCCGAACTCCCTGCAGCGCGCACCCGAGGTGGTCTCGCTCGTATGGAACCAGGCGCAGTCGCTTGGCTACTCGAGCTACTTCATCAACAGCCCGTCCAACCAGGGTGTTACCGACGATCACATCCCGCTGCTCGACGCGGGGATCCACACAATCGACGTGATCGACTTCAACTACCCGCCGCACCACACACCCGACGACACCTTCGACAAGCTCTCCGCGCACTCGCTGCAGGTGGTCGGCGACGTCGCCACCGCGCTGCTCACCTCGAAGTAGCGGTCGCGCCTAGTGCGCGCCGTCCGGTGGGGTCACCCGCTCTACAGTGACCTCATTGCCGACGTGAAAGCGCATGAGATCCTCGCCGAGCTCCAGCGGCCCTGAATACGTGAGCCGCGTGGTGCGCATCGCATCGTCCGCGGTAACTCCACGCAGCACCAGATGCGAGAACACCGCGAGCTTCGGTCGCGCCTCGTTGAATACTGCGGCTGCGCGCTCGGGCGTGGTGTGATGGTCGATGATCGTGCGAATGTGCTTATCGGTGCGCAGCAGCTCGGACGAGGCGGCGCCCACCTCGTGAATCAACAGATCCGTGCCCTTCGCGTGTGCGATGAGGTTCGGTGAGTATCGCGTATCGCCCGAGAGCACCACGGAGTGGCCGCCCGCATCCACTCGGTAGCCAAGTGCGGGGCGAACGAGCCCGTGATCCACGAGAAAGGATGTGACCTTCACGCCTCCGCGATCGAAGACGACCTGTTCCGCGAGGTCGTGGGCGACGAGGCGTCCCCCCTCGGGCGACAGCTTGTCGTCGCGAACGCGAATGTCCAGATCGAAGCTGTATGCGGCTCGAAGCCCGTCCGCCATTTTCGCCGTCCCGGTTGGTCCCCACAGCTCGAGCGGATTGCGCCTGTTCGAGATGATCCAGCCGGTGAGCCAGAGGTCGGGCAGTCCCACCGTATGATCCGAGTGCAGATGCGTGAGCAGTACACCCGTCACGTCGGCGTACGACACGCCGAGCTGAAAGAGGCGCTGCATCGCGCCACGTCCCACGTCGAAGATCAGCTTCTCCTTCCCGGCCTCCACGAGAATGCTTGGCCCGAACCGGTCCATGAATGGCCGTGGCGTGCCGGTGCCGAGGAGGGTGACGCGAATCTCGTTGGCGGGGATTGCGGGTGCCTGCGCGTGCGTGTGCGGAGCGGCGCCGGCAAACGCGAGCAGAAGGCAGACTGCAGCGAGGGTGTTGCGGTGGTGGACGAATGAAAGATGCATCAGTGCCTCCTCGCGATAATTCCTGTCGACTTTCGCCTCTCGCAGGAACGATACGATGAGTGCTCGACGGCCGCCTCGCGCGATCTTCGCGCATGCCTACTCCAGCCGAAAAACGCGCCCTCGTCTTTCTCTCCGCCATGCTCACCCTGGGCGCCGGGGTGCGTGCCACGAAGGCACTGAGCGCCGAGCCGCCGCCTCCGAGCGCTGCGGCGCGTGCAGAGCTGCACCGGCAAATCCTGGCGGTGGATTCCGCCGATTCCGTCGAGCGCAGCTCTGGCGGTAAGCATCGTAAGTCCAGGCGACCGAAGGCGATCGGCATTTCGACGTCGGATGGATCCGATGCCGTGGCGCGTCCGGATACGGGCAGCCATTCGCGGCGGCGACATGGCACAAAGCTACGGTCCGCGAGCACCGGTGAGGCGCGGGATGTAGGCGCTACGCCTGGCGGGCCGGTCGATCTCGACAGAGCTCAGGAGTGGGAGATTCTCTCCCTCCCCAAGGTGGGCGCGGGGCTTGCGCACCGCATCGTTGCGGATCGCGACTCGCTCGGACCGTTCGGCTCCCTGGACGAGTTACGGCGCGTAAAAGGGGTAGGGGACGCGGTGGTCAACGCCATCATGCCCTACGTGACGTTCTCACTCTCACCGCGTCAATCCCGTGAGAAAGAACGTGACACGGTGGCACCGCGACGCACGAATAAGCGTCGTAAGCGTCCTGCCGCATCACAATAGTAGCCGTGCCGTCCAAACGACCCTCGCCCGGGTGGCGTCGCAGACGCTGTCCGGGCGCTGTTCCCCCCTCCGAGAACCATGGCCGTAGCTCCAGTAGCTCAAGCGGCGGGTGAGCGCATCGGTGATCTCCTCATGCGCGAGGGGCTCATCACGCGCGAGGCGTTGG
>JBDTXN010000164.1:0-6576 GCA_040006175.1 Gemmatimonadota bacterium
TCCGCGCGATGATCGCGATCTCGCAGCGCAACGAAGTCGTCGACCCGGTCACGCTGGGCAATGAGCTCAATCGGCGCGGCGAGCTCGATGCCTCGGGCGGCAAGGAGTATATCGGTGAGCTGATCGACGCGGTGCCCACCGCGGCCAACGTCGAGTACCACGCGAAGATCGTGAAGGAGAAGGCGCTGCTGCGCCGTCTCATCGAGACGTCCACCACGATCATCACCGAGGCGTTCCAGGGGCGCGCCACCGCCGAGGAGCTGCTCGACGACGCGGAGCAGCGGATCTTCCAGGTGAGCCAGCAGCGCGGGCTGCAGGGCTTCACGCGCGTGAAGGAGCTGATGTGGCCGACGATGGAGCGCATCGAGGCACTGCAGCGCGGCGGCAAAACGATCACCGGAGTCGCGAGCGGCTTCACGGATCTCGACGAGCTGACATCCGGATTCCAGCCGTCGGATCTCGTCATCGTCGCCGCGCGACCATCCATGGGGAAGACCGCGCTCGTGCTCAACATCGCGCAGTACGCCGCGATCGAGAAGAACGTGCCCGTCGCGGTGTTCTCGCTCGAGATGAGCAAGGAGTCGCTCGTGCAGCGCATGCTAACCGCCGAGGGGCGCGTCGATGCGCAGAAGATGCGCAAAGGACTGCTGCGCGATGAGGACTACTCGCGTCTCGCCCGCGCCGCGGGAATTCTGAGCGGAGCGCCGATCTGGATCGACGACTCCGCAGGCATCTCGCTCCTCGAGATTCGGTCAAAGGCGCGACGTCTCAAGGCCGACCAGGACATCGGCATGGTCGTGGTCGACTACCTCCAGCTCATCCAGGGGCCCGCGAGCTCGGAAAGCCGCCAGCAAGAGATCAGCCAGATCTCGCGCTCGCTCAAGGCGCTCGCGAAGGAGCTCTCGGTGCCGGTGATCGCGCTCTCGCAGCTCTCGCGCGCGCCCGAACAGCGCGCCGGCGACCATCGCCCGCAGCTCTCCGATCTCCGCGAGTCCGGCGCGATCGAGCAGGATGCCGATCTCGTGATGTTCATCTACCGTCAGGAGGTCTACGACGGCGCGACGGACAAGGACGGCAACTCGCTCGAGGGGCGCGCCGAGGTGATCATCGGCAAGCAGCGCAACGGACCGATCGGTCTCGTGAATCTCTTCTTTCACAAGGCGTACACGCGGTTCGAGAACTACACGGCGCCACGCCAGCAGTGAGCGCCAAGGCGCGCACCGTGTACCGCTGCGCCGAGTGCGGCGCCGAGCATCCGAAGTGGTCGGGTCGCTGCGATTCGTGCGGCGAGTGGAACACGCTCGTCGAGGAGATCGTCGCGGCGCGTCCCGCTACCGCCGCAGGGCGCGCGCGTGCCGGAGGCCCGGCGCTCTCGCGCGCGGGGAACGCGGCCGTCGCTACCCGGCTCGGCGATCTCCGCGCTTCCGATACTCCGCGCTGGAACACCGGCATGAACGAGTTCGACTTCGTGTTGGGCGGCGGCATCGTGCCGGGATCGATGGTGCTGATCGGTGGCGAGCCCGGGATCGGCAAGTCCACACTCCTGCTGCAGGTGGCGGCGCGACTCGCGCAGCACGGCCACAGCGCACTGTACATCTCGGGTGAGGAGTCACCGCTCCAGGTGAAGCTGCGTGCGGACCGCCTCGCGGAATCGTCGGAGAATGTGGAGCTCATTGCGGAAACGGAGCTAGAGACGATCCTCGCCACTGCGTCCGCCATGCGCCCGCAGGCGATGTTCGTCGACTCGATCCAGACGATCTTCACGAACGAGCTCGAGGGCGCGCCCGGCAACGTTGGACAGGTGCGCGAATGCGCAGCGCGGCTGATGCGCTTTGCGAAGGAGTCGGGGACCGCGGTGTTCGTGGTCGGTCACGTGACGAAAGGCGGCGGCATCGCAGGGCCCAAGACGCTCGAGCACATCGTGGACACGGTGTTGTACTTCGAAGGCGAAGGATTTCTCGACCAGCGCGTGCTGCGCGCCACGAAGAATCGCTTCGGCGGTGTCGACGAGATCGGCGTGTTTCGCATGACCGCCGGCGGGCTCATTCCCGTCGAGAATCCATCCGAGCTTTTTCTCGGCGACCGCCACGCGAGTGCGTCGGGAACTGCCGTGACCGCGCTCATGGAAGGGACGCGGCCGCTGCTCGTTGAGGTGCAGGGACTCGCAGCGAAGGCGGGATTCGGCACACCGCAGCGCGTGGCCACCGGCTACGACGGCCGTCGTCTCGCACTGCTCCTCGCGGTGCTCGACAAACGCGCGGGTCTGTCCTTCGCGCAGCTCGACGTCTTCGTGAACGTCGTGGGCGGGCTCAAGGTGCAGGAGCCCGCGGGCGACCTCGCCATCGCTGCGGCGCTCGCGTCGAGCGTGTATGATCGCGCCGTTCCCGCCGAGGCGATCCTGCTCGGTGAGATCGGCCTCGCGGGCGAGATTCGCCCGGTGTCGCAGGCCGAGCGGCGTCTCGCGGAGGCGGAAAAGATGGGAATGGGCGTCGCCTATCTGGCTGAGCGCAGCATTCCACGGCGAGTGCCGAGCGGTATCAAGTGCATGGGCGTCCAGAGCGTGCGCGAGCTGCTCGAGCGGATCTTCCCGTGAGCCCCACTGCGGGCGAGACCGTGCGCGATGTTGGTGTCGTGATCGTCGCGGCTGGGTCGAGCACGCGCACGGTTGGCACGGAGCTCAAGCAGTTCCGTTGGGTTGCGGGCAAGCCGATGCTGTTGCACAGCGTGCAGCGATTCATGGAGCGCGACGACGTTGCCATTGTCGTGTGCGTGCTTCCCAAATCGTATGCTGGCGATCCACCGCCGTGGATCTTCCAGTGTGATGTCGAACGGCTACTGGTGTCGGTGGGTGGACGCGAGCGAGGCGAGTCGGTGCTCAACGGTCTCGAGGACATGCCGCCGGAAGTGCGCTATGTGCTCGTGCACGATGCCGCGCGACCGATGGTGGACTCCGAGACGATCGAGCGCGTGGTCGCCAAGGCACGTGAGGGCGTGGGCGCGGTGCCGGCACTGCCGGCGACGGACACGATCAAGGAAGTCGACGACAGCGGCGCGATCGTGCGAACTCCCGATCGTGCGCGGCTCGTGCATGCGCAGACGCCGCAGGGATTTCCGCGCGCGATGATCGAGGAAGCGTACGTGCGTGCTCGCACCGATCGTGTGCGTGCGACGGACGATTCCGCGCTCTGCGAACGGATCGGCGCTCGCGTGGTCATCGTCGAAGGCAGTGCGACTGGAATGAAAGTCACAACCGATGAGGACTTCGCGCGGCTCGACGATCTGGTGAAATTGGTTCGATGACCGTCGAACCATTCGTCTTTCCATTCTGGTCGCCCGCCGAAGTCGCCGCGTCGATCAACGGCACGATCGCGCATCTCGCCGCGCGTAAGGTGCTCGCGTATCCCACGGAGACCGTCTACGGATTCGGCGGCGCAACGGATCGCGACTCGGTCGAGTCGCTCGTGCGGATGAAGGGGCGTCCCGAGGGAAAGCCGTTTCTCATCCTCGTCGCATCGAGTGAGATGGTGACGCGTCTCGATCTGCGGCTCACGGGTTACGCATCGCGCCTGGCTGCTCGGCACTGGCCCGGGCCGCTCACGCTCGTGCTCGGTGGGGGAGAGCGGCGCCTGCCCGAACGACTGCGCGGGCCCGAGGGCGGAGTAGCGGTGCGATGGACCTCGCATCCGAATCTCGCGAGGCTGCTCACCGCCTACGGAGAGCCGCTCACGTCCACGAGTGCCAATCGCCCCGGCGTGCCCCCCGCCATGACGGCGCTGGAAATCGAGGAGCAGTGGCGTGCACAGATCGGACGCGGAATGCTTCGGGTGCTCGATGGCGGGCGATTGATCCCGTCGCCCCCGTCGACCGTAGTAGATTGCATGGGTGCGCGGGCGCGGGTGATTCGCCCAGGCGCCATCTCCTCCGCGACATTGCGGGAAAGCGTGCCGGACCTCATTGGAGATCTCTGAGTCCCATGCGTGTGCTCTTCGTCTGCACGGGAAATACTTGTCGAAGCGTGATGGCCGAATACCTCGCGCGGCGCATTGCGACTGAACGCAACCTGACGATCGAAGTCGGAAGCGCCGGTACCGCCGCGTGGGATGGTGCGCCGGCGTCCGACGGTGCGCTGCTCGTGTGCCTCGAGCACGATGTCGACCTCTCGCCGCATCGCGCACGGCTGCTCACGCGCGAGCTACTCGAGGGATACGATCTCGTGCTCGCCATGGGCCCGCACCACCTCGAGCGCGTCGAATCGATCGGCGGTAAGGGACGCACGTTCCTGCTCACCTCGTACGGCTCCCGCGGCTCTACGGACAGGCCCATCGGCGACCCGTTCGGCGGGGATCTGGGCCTGTATCGCGAGACCTACGACGAGCTCGATCGCGAGATCCGGCGCGCCTTCGATCGTCTAGCGGCGGAGCGGGCACCGGGCGTTTCGTGATCGCGGGCCCGAGCCGCCTCGTCCTGCTCGGCAACCCCGTCAGCCATTCGCTCTCCCCGCTCTTTCAGAATGCGGCGCTGGAGAGTGCCGGCATTGCGCTCACGTACGAAGCGATCGAGGTCGCAGCCCCGGACCTCGGCCACGTCCTGGCACTCCTGGCCGAAGACAACGCGGCAGGGAACATCACTATCCCGCACAAGGAGGCCGCCACGGCACTCTGCGCGCGAATGTCGCCGCTCGCGGAGCGCGTGGGCGCGGTGAACACGTTCTGGGTGGAGAGCGACGGCGCGATCGTTGGCGACAACACGGATGTGGGTGGCTTCGAGATGCTCGTAAGGAGCACGATGGATGGGCTCCCGCGCGGTCGCATCGGGCTGCTCGGCGCCGGCGGCGCGGCCGCCGCGGCGCTCGCCGCGATCGAGCGCTGGCCGGGGTGCGAGGTCACGCTCTACAACCGCAGCCAGACTCGCCTCGCGCGTCTCGCATCGCGATTCCCGATCGTCACGCGCACGTCGCTGACGACGGAGAGTGCGGTGGAGGGCGCGGTGCTCGTGGTGAACGCGAGCGCGACGGGGCTCGAGGACGATGCGTTTCCGGTGCCGATCGAGGCGCTGCCATTCGATACCGCGGTGGTCGATCTGGTCTACCGGCAGGGCGAGACGCCGTGGGTGCGCGCCGCGCTCGCCTGCGGACATCGCGCGAGCGACGGACTGCCAATGCTCATCGAGCAGGGTGCGCTCTCCTTCGAGAGGTGGTTCGGCCGGCCCGCACCGCGAGCGGCGATGTGGGATGCCGTGACGATACCTCGCGATGATTGAGCGCGCCGTGTCCGGCGCCGTTGCGACCGCGCCTGCGCGCGCGGCAGCGCTCTCCCTGCTGCGCGGCGTCGTGGATCTGCTGCTGCCGCGGAGCTGCGCCGTGTGCGAGCGCGCGATGGACGCGGGCGAGACGACGCTCGTCTGCGGCCGCTGCTGGGCCCGCGCGCACGAGCTCCCGTACCCGCGCTGCGAGCGATGCGGGCATCCGCAGTCGCGGCCGAGCTGCGGCTGGTGCGCGCAGCTGCCGCCCTTCGTACGTGCGGCGCGCTCCGCGTACTGGATTCCGGGAGGAAGCGCGGGCGCGATCGTGCACGCGCTCAAGTATGCCGGGTGGTCCGGCGTGGCCGAGGGCATGGCGGAGCGGATGGCGCGTCTGGCCTGGCCCAGCGATGTGATGGCCGAGCGATCGATGGTGGTGGCGACGCCGCTTGCGCCCGCGCGCGAGCGTGAGCGCGGCTTCAATCAGAGCGCGCTGCTCGGTCGCGCGCTCGCGTCGCGCTGGAAGCTCCCATTCGTCTCTGATTGCCTCCATCGCGCACGCGCGACGGCAACGCAAACACGGTTGACACCGGAGGAGAGGCGGAACAACGTTTCGGGCGCGTTTCGTGCCTCGCAAAACGCCCGTAACCGGCTGAAGGGCGCCCACGTCGTGCTCGTCGACGATGTCATCACTACGGGCGCGACACTTTCCGAATGCGCGACCACGCTGTTCGAGAGCGGCGCGCGAATCATCAGTATCGTGACTTTTGGACGGGCGCCGGCCGCTGGCGACCGCGCACACTGAACAGGAGCAATCGAAGCAATGGCGATTCGCGTAGGTATCAACGGCTTTGGCCGCATCGGTCGTCAGGTGGTGCGCGCGCTTCGCGAGCAGAACGTCGCGGACGTCACGATCGTCGCCGTGAACGATCTCACGGATACGAAGACGCTGGCGCATCTCTTCAAGTACGACTCGGTGCACGGCATATACGACGGCGACGTGTCTCACGGCGACGGCGCGATCCACATCGATGGCGACGAGATCGCCGTCCTCAGCGAGAAGGATCCCTCCGCGCTTCCGTGGAAAAAGCTCGGGGTGGATGTCGTGCTCGAAGCCACGGGGCGCTTCACGAAGGCGGCCGATGCGGGCAAGCACATCGCGGGCGGCGCTCGCAAAGTGTTGATCTCCGCACCTGCCACCGGCGAGGACATCACGATCGTTCTCGGCGTCAATGAGGGTCGCTACGATGCGGCGAAGCACAACATCATCTCGAACGCGTCGTGCACCACGAACTGCCTTGCGCCCATGGTCAAGGTCGTGCGCGACAGCTTCGGCTT
>JBDTXN010000165.1:0-6576 GCA_040006175.1 Gemmatimonadota bacterium
CGTGTCCCATGTAGCCGGTGTGATGGAAGTAGCGCTTCTGCTCCGCCTTGCGGCCCGTGACGCGAACCTTGGACGCGTTGATGACGATGACGTTGTCACCCGTGTCCATGTGCGGCGTAAACATCGGCTTGTGCTTGCCGCGTATGATCTGTGCGACTTCGGCGGCGAGTCGTCCGAGCACCATCCCTTCGGCGTCGACGATGAACCACTTGTGCTCGATGTCGCTCGGTGTGGCGGTGTAAGTTGATCTCATGTGCGTCGAAAATGGCATGCAGGACGCCATCACTCCGAATGGGAGCGAAGCGGCCAACGAGGCGTTTGGGACAGACTCTTAAGCTACGAAAGGAGTTAGCCGTTGTCAACGCAGGTACGAGATCATGTGCGACGGGGAGTTCTGGGGCTCCTCGCGATGGCTACCAATGCGGCCTGCAGCCACCGCGTGAGTGAGCAGCTTTCAGAGCTGTGCACCGGATCCTCAGTGGTACAGCACGTCATCCTCGTGGTCGACACGCTGACACCGCGTGCCGGCACCGACGCGCAGCGACTCAAGGGGATGTCCTACCCGCTCACGATCAACCTGAACAACCTGCGCAACCGCCGGCGATGCGAGGACAACAGCGGCGAAGGCGCGGTCCTTGGCTACCTTCCCGACGCGCTCAAGACGGCCGTTGCGACACGCAAGCAGGTAATGCGCTGGGACATCGAGGGACGATCGATTCGGGTGGACCTCAATCCGGGCGTGATCGACAACAACCTGTACTTCGAGCTCCCGCTCGACGGCCGGCCGGGACGCTGGTCGCTGGCGCGACTCGCAGGACAGGTCGGATTCGGACGGCTGCTGCGAGACACGACTGCGACTCGATAACGCTCGGGGGCTACTCCAACTCGACGAGCAACGCCCCTTTTTCCACCGCGGCGCCGACGGAGACGTGCACGGCCCGCACCTTCCCTCCAGCGACCGCGCGCAGCTCGTTCTCCATCTTCATCGCTTCCATCACCACGAGCCCCGCGCCGGCGGTGACGGTGTCGCCCACCTGGACACGAAGCTGCACGATCAGCCCGGGCATTGGCGCGCGAAGCGGCGCGGGACCGGACGGCTTGGCCACCGAGGCCTGCATGTCGCGGATCGCGCGCGCGAGCGAGTCGAGCGCCTCGGCGTCGTAGCGATGCCCATCGAGCCAGAGTCGATAGCGTCCGCGGGCGACCCGCTCGCGCAGCACGAGCCGGTGCACCTCATCGTTGACTCCGAGGATGCGCACTGGAGTTCCCGCAACCGCCTGCAGCGACGCGAGATATTTGACTCCGTCAACTATTGCCTCGCCATCCCGGATCTCCACGTTCAACCGGCGGCCGTTGACCTCCACAACGTAATTCATGCGGAGAGCGGAACGAGCTCGCACACGGTCTCCACGTGTGCCGTCTGTGGAAACATGTCGTACGCGCGGAGCGTCGCGATTCGATAGCGCGGCATGCGGGAGAGATCGCGCGCGAGCGTCGCCGCGTTGCAGCTCACGTACACGATGGCGCGCGGCGCGGGCTCCGCTTGCTCGAGCTGCTCGGTCACGCGGCCGTCGACCCCTGTGCGCGGCGGATTCAGCACGACGACATCCGCCGGGAGCAACGACGCGAGCACCTCTTCCACCTTCGCGGCGACGGCTTTCGAGCCAGCGGGTAAT
This sequence comes from Gemmatimonadota bacterium, assembly GCA_040006175.1. GTDB lineage: Bacteria > Gemmatimonadota > Gemmatimonadetes > Gemmatimonadales > Gemmatimonadaceae > FEN-1250. The sequence goes on from JBDTXN010000165.1 coordinate 1,677, forward strand.
CGCGAGGCGGCGTGCGCCGAGGCATCGAAGTCGAGCTCGATCGCGGCCACACGCACACCGGCATCCGCGAGCTTGAGCGCAAGCTCGCCGGAGCCCGAGTATCCGTCCACGACCGACGAGGGCTGATACGACATCACGCGCGTGTACACGTACTCTCGGAGCCGCTCGGCCACCGGCGCGTTCACCTGCGTGAACGATGCTCCGAGACCCTTTTCCGCGCCCCTCTGTTGCATGCGTCGGCGACGCTTCTTCTCGGGAATCCACCAGAGTTCGGTGAGCGACGGCACCGCTTCGAAAAAGCGGCTCGCATGAGGCCACAGATCTCCGCCCTCGAGAACGAAGCTCGCACCGCCGTCCGCAATGCGCACGGCACCGCGCAGCGACGACGCGACCGGCAGCAGCGCCTGCGCACTCATTATCGTCTTCCAGATATCGACCACGCCCTCATCGGTGATTGGACAATCCTTCAGCTCGAACACCTTGCGGGGCGAATCATACGGATGGAGTCCGGCGATCCAGCGGGTGCCCTGTCGCTGCATCGCGAGTGTGAGCTTGCGCCGGTAGCGCCATTCGCGCACGCTAGGCTCCACATGTGGTGGCTCGATCATCCGCTTCCCGATGCGCGCGACGGAATCGCCGATGATGCCGCTCTTCGCATCGAGCTGCGCGCGATACTGCATGTGCTGCAGCTGGCAGCCGCCGCACCGATCAATGGTATAGTGGGGACACGGCGGATCGGTACGCAGTGGCGACGGTTTCACGAGCTGCGTGAACGACGCGCGCCCGAACGATCCGCGCATGGCGATGTCCACTACACCCACGTCGCCGGGCGCGGAGCGCGGCACGAAGACGACGAATCCCTCCGCGCGCGCGACTCCATCGCCGCCTGCCGCGATGGACTCGACCGTGACGGTGACGGCCGCCATCACCGCTGCCTCAGGCCATCGCGCAACCCTGCGATGCGCCACGCCTCGCTGTCATCGCCGTTCCGACTCGTGCTCGCGACGGCCGGTGCCAGTCGCCCTGCACGTTCGCTCTCGGCCAGCAGCGCCGCGGCGATCGCGATTGCGACCTCGCCCTCTGGCGTTCCGGCGCCGGCGGTGAGCGACGGCAAGCGCCGCTCGAGCCACTGGATGTCGATCGCGCCCTGCTGGAACTCCGCGTCATCCATCACGCGCAGATGAAAGTCGCGCGACGTTTCCACACCTACGATCGTGAGCTCGAGCAGAGCGCGGCGCATACGCGCGATCGCAGCCTCGCGGGTGTCCGCCCACACGATGAGCTTGCCGAGCAGCGGATCGTAGTGCAGCCCGATCTCGCTGCCTGCGCCGGCGCCGCCGTCCCATCGCACGCCTGGGCCGCCGGGCACGCGAAGAAACGAGATCACACCCGTGGAGGGAAGAAAATCGTTTCCCGCATCTTCACTCGTGATGCGACACTCGATGGCCCATCCGCGCGGCTCTACCATCATCGGATCCGTCGGCAGCCGCTCGCCCGCCGCGATGCGAATCTGCCACTGCACGAGATCGAGTCCGGACACGAGCTCCGTGACCGGATGCTCGACCTGCAGCCGCGTGTTCATCTCGAGAAAGTAGAAATTCCCCTGCGCGTCGAGCAGAAATTCGCACGTTCCTGCGTTCACGTATCCGGCTGCCTTCGCCATGCGCACAGCCGTATCTCCCATCTGACGGCGAAGCTCCGGCGCCACCGCCACGCTCGGCGCCTCCTCGATCATTTTCTGGTGTCGCCTTTGGATCGAGCATTCGCGCTCGCCGAGCGAATGCATCGTGCCGTGCTGATCGCCGAGCACCTGAATCTCGACGTGTCGCGGGCCGGCGATGTACTTCTCCACGTACACCGCATCATCTCCGAACGATGCCATCGCCTCTCGCTTGGCGCTCTCGAGGCCACTCGCGAGCTCCGACGCGGCACGTATGACGCGCATTCCCTTTCCACCGCCTCCCGCGGATGCCTTGAGCAGCACCGGGTAGCCAAGTCGCTGTGCTACCTCTTCAGCTTCCCGAGCGTCTCGGAGCGGATCCGTCGTTCCGGGGACGACGGGAACGTTCGCGGTGGCAGCGAGCGCACGCGCGGCCGTCTTGCTCCCGACCGCCGCAATTGCGGATGCCGGCGGTCCGATGAACACGAGCCCCGCATCGGTCACCTCGCGCGCGAAATGCTCTCGTTCGGAAAGAAAGCCGTATCCCGGGTGAATCGCCTCTGCGCCCGTGCGCTTCGCAGCGTCGATGAGCTTGTCCGCTCGCAGATAGCTTTCGCGCGACGGCGCAGAGCCGATGTTCACCGCTTCGTCGGCTTCGCGCGCGTGCGGTGCCGACGCATCCGCGTCGCTGAACACCGCCACCGAGCCTACGCCGAGCTCCCTGCACGCACGCACGACGCGGAGCGCGATCTCTCCGCGGTTCGCGATCAGGACCTTATTGAACACGCAGCTCGCGCTCGGCCGCGCCGATGATGTCGCCCATTGGCGCGCGTTGAAACTGCGTGCTGCCGACGAAGCTGTAGCGCAGCACGCGCGACGAGTCGATCAGAAACGACGCGGGATGCGCGCTGTTGAACGCATCGATGCCCAACGGATGCCAAACGCCATAGGCCTTGATGACCGTGCGGTCGCCATCGCAGAGAATCGGGAAGCGGTACGGCTCGGCGATCTTCTCCAGCGACACACGCACACGATACCACGCCTGCGCGAGCACGGCAGCAACGCGAATTCCTGCCGTCTCCAATGCCGGCAGCCCCTCTTCGAGCTCGGAGAGCTGGCGGCGGCAGCTTGGACACCACATGCCGCGATGAAACACGAGGAGCAGTCCGCGGTGGCCCGCGAGCAGCGAGTCCAGACCGAAGGTGCTGTCGGACACCGCGTCGCGAAGCTGGAACTGGGGGACGCGATCGCCCAATCGAAGCGTGCTGCTGGGGCGCGGCATCAGAGGGGGATGTTCCCGTGCTTGCGCGCAGGGTTCGTGTCCCGCTTCGCGCGCATGGTCTCGAGCGCGTCGATGAGGCGCGGCCGAGTGTCGCGTGGATCTATGATGTCATCGAGATAGCCGCGCGACGCGGCGATGTAGGGATGCGCGAACTGCTCGCGATACTCGGCCACTTTCGCGTCCATCGCGACCTCGGGATCGTCGCTCTCTGCGATCTCGCGCTTGAATAGAATCTCGACTGCACCCTTCGGCCCCATCACCGCGATCTCAGCCGTGGGCCACGCGATGTTGAAGTCGCCGCGAATGTGCTTGCTGCTCATTACGTCGTAGGCGCCGCCGTACGCCTTGCGCGTGATCACGGTGAGCTTGGGCACGGTGGCTTCACAGTAGGCATACAGCAGCTTGGCGCCGTGCCTGATGATGCCGCCGTGCTCCTGCCCCACACCCGGCAGAAATCCGGGAACGTCCTCGAACGTGATGATCGGGACGTTGAAGGCGTCGCAGAAGCGAATGAAACGTGCGGCCTTGTTCGATGCGGGGATGTCGAGCACGCCCGCGAGCACCGCCGGCTGATTGGCCACGATGCCCACGCCGTGACCGCCGAGATGAGCGAAGCCGCAGAGGATGTTCCCGCCGTAGTCGCGATGCACTTCGAGGAACTCCCCGTCGTCGACGACACGGCGAAGAACATCGTGCATGTCGTACGGCTTGTTCGGATTGTCGGGCACGATGTCGAGCAGCGCCTCGTCTCGGCGGTCACGCGAATCGATACTACTGCCGCGCGGCGCCTCGGCGAGGTTGTTCGAAGGTATGAATCGAAAGAGATCGCGAATCTGCTGCAGGCACGCGATCTCGGAGTCGCATGCGAAGTGCGCCACGCCGGACACAGACGCGTGCGTGTCGGCACCGCCGAGCGCCTCCATTGTGACATCCTCGTGCGTTACCGTTTTCACGACGTTGGGACCGGTGACGAACATGTACGAGGTGCCGCGCACCATGTACACGAAGTCCGTGATCGCGGGCGAGTACACCGCGCCGCCGGCGCACGGGCCGAGTATCGCAGAAATCTGCGGCACGACACCGGAAGCGAGCGTGTTGCGAAGGAAAATGTCCGCGTATCCACCGAGCGAGACGACGCCCTCCTGGATGCGCGCGCCCCCGGAGTCATTGAGCCCGATCATGGGCGCGCCGTTCCGCACCGCGAGATCCATCACCTTGCAGATCTTCTCCGCGTGCGCTTCCGAGAGAGAGCCGCCAAAAACGGTGAAGTCCTGGGAGAAGACGTACACCAGCCGGCCATCGATGCGCCCGTAACCGGTGACGACGCCGTCGCCATAGATGCTGCCGTCGCCATCGCTCGCGGGAGCGGAGCGCGATGTCACGAATCGATCGAGCTCGACGAAGCTTCCGTCATCGAGCAGGAGATCCAGACGCTCGCGCGCGGAGAGCTTTCCCTTGGCGTGTTGCGCGGCGAGGCGCGCCGCACCACCGCCCACCTCGGACGATGCCCGGCGGCGCTCGAGGAGCTCGAGTTTCTCTCGCATCGTCATGGGAGGGGAAAGTAGCGCCGCGACGGGTGGGTATCCAGCGGCGCGGCTCCGTCGTGAAGGCGGAATGTCTCGCGTAGTGCAGCGCTTCGAAAGCAGAGGTTACTATCCAACAGGGCAGCGTTCGACAAATCCATAGCTGACACGGGATCGCGTAACGCAAAAGCGCCCCGCCGAACTCTTCGGCGGGGCGCTCAGCTATCAGTGATCGACTCGCTTAGTCGATCGAGTCCACGTCCTCGTCCATGATCATCGGGACGGGCGCGTTTTCCTCGTCCATCGGGATCACCTTGGACGGCGTTTCCGGACGGGGCGGCTGATCTTCCGGCACGTTCGTCACCGTCAGCACGATCCGGCGATGAATCGGATCCACCTCGAGCACGCGCATGTCGAACTTCATCCCCTCGTACA
>JBDTXN010000166.1:0-6566 GCA_040006175.1 Gemmatimonadota bacterium
CGTCCAGAGATTCGTCGGTGGAACATCGTGCTTCCCGACAGCGCGCCGGCCGCGCTCGCGGGAGCGTCGCAGACCTCCGCTCGACAGACCGCAATTGCGCTCTCGCCTGCGGGAGACCGTCTCGCGTACGTGGCCAAACATGGCGCTACAACGATGCTCGCGGTCAGGCCGCTCGACAGTGATACCGTGATCGTGCTGGCGGGGACGGAGGGTGCGTACCATCCATTCTTCTCCCCTGACGGCTCGTGGATCGGTTTCTTCGTTGGCGATCTGCTGCGGAAGGTGCCATCGACCGGAGGCAATCCGGTCACGCTCGTAGGGGTCGATCGCATCACGGGCGCCGCGTGGGTTGCTCCCGATCGGATTCTCGTCTTTGAGAACGAGGGGTTCGACCTTCACTGGATCTCCGCCACCGGAGCGACGGCCGATTCGACGGTGCACCTCTCAACGCAGTTCGGAACTGCGGACGTGCTCCCCGGAAATGAATGGTCAGTAGGACAGCTCAGCTCCGGACAGCTGGCGTTGCTCTCCTTGAAAAACGGGACGGAGCTCGCGATCACGCGGCGAGGAGTGTTGCCGATGGATTCGGTGCGACAGGCCGATCTGCTTTTCGGCACGAGTCCCCGCTGGCTGAGTCCCGGCTATCTGATCTACGCCGCCAGCGATGGCGTGCTCATGGCAATGCCGTTCGATGGCGCGAAGCGTCGCGTGTTGGGCGAGTCCGTGCCGCTCGTCACGGGTGTACAGATGGAAGGGGGATTCGGTTACGCGGAGTTCGCGATCGCTCGCAACGGCACACTGATCTTTATCCCGGGACGCAACCAACTCTACGTCAACATTGCGTTCGTGTCGCCGAAGGGCGCGATCGATACGCTTCCCTTTCCCCGCGGCCAGTACACGCAGCCGAGGCTCTCGCCAGATGGAACGCAACTGGCGGTGCAAGCGCGAAACCCTGTCGGCGGCTGGCAAATCCTGCTGATGAATCTCGTGACTGGATTGCGGCAGCGGGTGGACGTCCAGGGAAACTTCCGCGCATTCCCGGCCTGCTGGCTTCCGTCGGGACGCGAGCTGCTGATCGGCCTCTGGAATCCCGTGCAGTTTCTCAACTATGGGGCGCGAATTCAGTCGCTCGAGACCGGAAAGTACACGGATATCGACGTGCCCGGCGCGTCATACATGACAGTCTCGCCGGATGGACGATCCTTCGTGTTCTCGGACTGGAGAACGGGTGAGATGTTCATCCGACCGCTCGGCCCAGACACCACGAAAGTACGAGTTCCGGCGCGCGGATTTGCTGCGAGCTTCTCGCCCGACGGGCGCTGGCTTGCGTGGGGCGGGGTGAATGGATCGGTGTCGGTGTCGCCTGTCCCGCCAAGCGGCGCGATCTATCCGGTCGTGGAGCGGGGCGAAATGCCGCTGTGGACCCCGAAAGGCGATGGGCTCATTTTCCGAAATGGCTCGCGATACTTTCTGGTACCGGTCGTCACGACCGGAGGCTTTCGAGCAGGCACACCACGACTGTTCGCAGAGGGTCCCTTCGTCTCGACGTTCGCATGGAATCACGATATCGCTCGCGATGGGCGCCTGCTCGTGCTTTTGAGCCCTCCTCGGCAGGAGGCCGGCTCGTTGGCCGTCTTCGCGGAATTCGCAAGCGCTGTCGAAAGGGCAACTTCGACCGGGACTCAGCAGCGTTAGTCAGCTTGGCTGCACGAGCGACTACTCGAACGCACAAGGGCATCATGAGCAGCGTATCACGTTTCATGTTCGCTCGTACTAGCCCGAGTCGCTATCTCGCTGCACAACATCAGTACGCCAGAGGCGAGTTAGCGCGACGCGCCGAGTCGTGTTCGCAGTGCGGTGATCAGTTCCCGCTCACCAGGTGGCGCGCGAGCCGAACACTCAGCGCGACGATCGTCAGCATCGGGTTCGCGAATCCCGCGGAAGGGAAGAGCGACGCGCCGGCAACATAAATGTTCTCCGTCGCGTGCACGCGACCGTGCCGGTCCGTGACGCCACGCGCGGGATCCTCGTGCATGCGTGTGGTTCCCGCATGATGATGCGCATTGGGATCCGGTCGCGCACCTGCGTCGATCGAGACGGTGCCCACTTGCCGCAGCCCTTCGGCTACGTGGGCGCGCACGCGCTCGAGGCGCGCATGGTCATCCGCGCGCCAGCTCCAGTGCAGAGCGGGGAGCGGCACGCCCAACGCATCTGCCCGCGCGCTCAATGTCACGCGGTTGTCGCGGTGCGGCGTCTGCTCGACGTTGAGCAGCACGGTGAAGCCGTCGAACACGCGCCCGGCGCGTCGCGTGCCGGACCAGCCGTGCCCCTCGCCCTGCATCCATCGCGCGGCGAATGATGGGAGGGCGGCGCGCAGCCGCTGGCGTGTGTCGTTGAGTCGGGGAAACAGGGTGGCGGAGGCGTTCAGCACCTCACCGGATGCCAACAGCTCATCGCTGAGCGCGAGCCGTCCGACGATCCATGTGCCGTCTGCGGCTCGCCACTGGTCGTAGAACGCAGACTTTGCGTACACCTCCGATGTGCGCGGGTGGAGGGTGATGGCGCAGTCGCGCGGATGCTCCATGAATCCTCGCCCAACCCATCCCGACGCGTTACCCAACGCGCCCGCGCCGCTGTCGGTGAGCAGGAGGAGTCGCGCGTTCTCCACAGCGCCAGCGGCCAGCACGACACGCTTTGCGCGCACGGTCCAGGGGCCTCCACCAGGCGTCGCGACCGACACGCGGGCCATCGCTGGCCTCGACTGCTCGCTTCGAAGACCTACCGCAGTCGCATGCGTACAGAGGCGGACGTTGGTCGCACCATCCGCCGCGGAGCGAAGGGGCACGAGCAGCACGTCGCGCGTTCCGGCCTGATACACGCGTGAGACCAGGGCCGAGCCCAGCTCGGACCAGGGCCGATGATTCGCATCGGCCCAGGCACCGGCATCGTACGAGAACGGGCCCAATCCGCAAATGCGCTGCGCGCGTTCGTAGTCGGCGCGGAGATCGGAAAGAGGGAAAGGCCAGCCCTCGTGCCCGCGGAATGGCCGACTGGTAAAATCTGAAGCATCGAGCGGCGTGTACTTGGCGCTCGCGGCGCCGGCAACGGCTGAATTCCAGAGCTGCGTCGTGCCGCCGACTCCCCGATAGCGGGTTGCTCCAAGACCGGCATAGACATCTCCGGTCGCTTCGCCAACATTGAGCGCGAGAATCTCGGCTTCGGAGTGGTGACTCCCGCTCTCCAATACGATGACATCGCACTGCGCGCGCACCAGCTCGGCCGCAAGCACCAGCCCCGCAGCCCCGGCACCGACGATACAGATGTCGGTGTCGAGCGTTGCGTTCTCGCCAAACTGCCTTGCGTCGAGCAGCATGCTCCTCCATTTCGGGTGAGGCGCGCGTGTCCGTGAGCGATCCCGCCGTCACAATCATCATCCCGACGCTCGGTTTACGCGAACGGGCCGCCTCTCTGCAGACCGCCATCGAGAGTGGGCTGGCGCAGACGGGGGTACGTCCGACGGTGATCGTCGTGCTGAACGGAGCGCGGTGGGCCTCCGAGGTCGAGCGTTCGCTTCGGGAAGATCGCCGCGTGACGCTCCTCGTGCGAGAAGGGCGCGGGCTTCCCGCTGCGCTCGCGGCCGGCCGCGCAGTGGTTCAAACACCCTGGTTCACGGCGCTGGATGATGACGATTTCCTGCTCCCCGGCGCCCTCGAGCTACGGGTGCGGGCGCTCGAGGAGTGCGCCGAGTGCGCCGCGGTCATCACGAATGGCTTCAGGCGTAATGGATTCGCGGACGAGCTGCACGTGAAGCCCGGGAATCGAGTGCAGGGAGATCCGATTCGCGAAATGCTCCTGGGCAACTGGTTTCTTCCAGGCTCCTGGCTGTGCCGAACGGAGCTCGTCGGCACCGACGTCTTCGAAGAGATGCCGAGCTTTCTCGAGTGCACGTATCTCGCACTGCGGATCGCGACGGAGCATCCGGTCGTCTGGCGCGACACGCCCACCGTCGTGTACAGCGTCGGCAGTCCGGCGGCCGAGTCGCTGTCGCGAGCGTACGTGTTGGGCCAGGTGAATGGGTTGCGACGCATCATCGCGCTGAATCTTCCCGAAGATGTGCGGCGGGCACTGCGCTCGCGTATTGCCGGCGCGTACCACGCCGCGTCGGATCACGAGCGCATGTCTGGCGCGCTGTTCGCGGCATGGCGCTGGCACGTGGCCTCGCTCGTGCAGCCATCGGGGTGGAGATATCTGCCGTTCACGCGCCATCTGCTGCGCGACGCCGTGCGCCTGCGATCGTGAGCGCGCCGCCCACGCGCCTGTTGGTCATCGGCATCGACGCGGCGAGTCCCGAGCTCCTCGACGAATGGACCGCGGATGGGACCCTTCCAAATCTCGCGGCGCTCGCGCGTCGCGGACTCGTAGCCCGCACGCGCGGCATCGAGGGCTTCTTCGTCGGTTCGACGTGGGCATCGCTCTACACGGGCACCAACCCGGCGCAGCATGGTCTTCATTATCAAATGCAGCTCGTGCCGGGAAGTTACACGCTCGAGGATCGCGCGAAGGGTGCGTTCGTGGAGCGCGATCCGTTCTGGCGCGTCCTGAGCAAGGCCGGCAAGCGAGTGGCCGTGCTCGATGTGCCGCTCAGCAAGATCGAGCGTGAGATCAACGGGGTGCAGGTGGTAGAGTGGGGCGGGCACGACGCATTCTTCGGTTTCGTTACGCTGCCGCCGGAGCTCGCATCGCACATCGTCGCGACCGTGGGTACACATCCCGCGGGTGCATCGTGCGACGCTGCGGGTCGAGGCGCGAGCGAGTATCGCGACTTCATCGCGACGCTCGAGGAAGGGGTGCGGCGCAAGGGAGAATGGAGCGCGGAGCTCCTCGCTCGTGGCGGGTGGGATCTCTTCATGCAGGTGTTCACGGAATCGCACTGCGCGGGACACCAGTGCTGGCACCTGCACGACGCTGCGCATCCGTCGCACGAGGCATCGGTCGCAGCGCTTACAGGAGACCCGCTGCGTTCAGTGTATCGCGCGATCGACCGCGAGATCGGCGCGCTCGTGAGCGGCGCGGGCGACGCGCGCGTGATCGTGTTTGCCGCGCATGGAATGTCGCACCGCTACGGCGCGCACTTCCTCCTGCGCGACGTGCTCATCGCACTCGGCGCCGCGGCCCCCGTGCCCCCGTCGCTCCGCGAGCGCGCGCGAGGTCTGGCCTCGAGGGTGTGGCGCGCGCTGCCGGCGAGAGCGCGTGCGCTCCTCGCACCGCTGCGCGCACGCGCGATTCCGGCGCACGCGCCGCCAGCATTGGCGCCGGGCATCGGCGTCGATCCGGAGCGCAGCCAATGCTTTCCGCTCTCGAACGGGCTGGCGGTGAGCGGCATTCGTCTCAACCTCGTTGGACGCGAGCCACGCGGGACGCTGCAACCTGGTGATCAGGCGAACGGCTTCGCCGCGCGGCTGGAGGAGGATCTGCTCTCGATCGTGGACGACGCGAGCGGTGCGCCGCTCGTGCATCGCGTCGTGCGCACGCGCGATCTCTACGTTGGCGAGCACCTCGACGCGCTCCCGGACTTGCTCGTCGAATGGAACGAGGCTGTCGCTAATGGCACCACCGCGCTGCGCAACGGCGCGGGGGCGCGCGTGCGCGCTCGCTCGCCGACGATCGGCACGATCGAAGGTGCGAACGACTATGCGCGAACGGGCGAGCACAGGCCAGGTGGCTGGCTCGTGGCGGCGGGTCCGGGGATTCCTCACGGGCATCTCACGCGCGAGCCCTCGCTACTCGACCTCGCTCCGACGATCGCGCGGATGCTGCACGTGGATCTCCCCGGTGTCGCGGGCGCGCCGATCCCTGAGCTCGTACAGTAGCGCGCCGCGTTTTCAGATTTGACGAGTCTGCGCAGATGGAGGTGAGAGGCGATGGCACCGCAAGCCAATGATGCTGAATCGGCAATACGCCTGCGCCACGCCACAGCTGCGGACGCTCCAGCGATCGCGGCACTTCTCGGCGAGCTTGGCCATCCCGCGAGGAGCTCGGACGTGCCCGCGCGGCTCGCGGCGGTATTGGAGGATCACGGCGCAGTCCTGCTCGCCGTCGATGATGCCGATGCGCCTCTCGGATTGATCAGCCTTTCCCGGCACGTGACGCTGCACGCGCCCGGTCCGGTCGCGTACATCACGGCGCTCGTCACGGCGAGCTCCGCGCGACGGCGGGGAGTCGGACAGCTCCTCGTAGCCGCCGCCAGAGACTGGGCAGTGGAGCTCGGATGCGTTCGCCTTTCCGTGACGAGTGCGGAGCGACGCACGGACGCGCACGCCTTCTACCCTGCGTGCGGACTGCCGTACACGGGACGACGCTTCTCCATGGAGCTCACTCCCGACCGTTAACCGGCGCTGCATGCGCGGAGCACCAGGTTCAACACGACAGTGAGGACGATCGAAAGCACGATGCTCATCAAACAACCGGATACTCGTACTCTCATGCCGTACTCCGAAACGCGGGAGCGCGGAGGAGGGCAGGAGGTATGCCGTGCGAAGTGCCCGGCGCCGCATTACGGCGCCGGG
>JBDTXN010000167.1:0-6472 GCA_040006175.1 Gemmatimonadota bacterium
ATTAAGGGTCCTTCAGACGAGGGACTGTTCCATTCGGCGCAGGAGACGCTCGCCAAGACGCCGCAGCTTGGAGCTTCGCTCCCAGGCCACGTAGTCACGCAGAAGCACCACGTTCTGGGCACTTACCGTCCCGCCGATGTGCCCCAGGGCCGCCAAACGGCGCCAGGCGCTCGCGCTGAACAGGTTGTACCGGTCACGGTGGGTCTGTTGAGTCCAGACGATCAAACCCACCACAACGCCACCGGCGAAGCCTGCTCCCGCCGCCTTCCAGTTCACGCGTGCCATCTCACATCTCCCGTCGTGCGGAGAGTGCCTGAGCGATGGTCACCCCGTCCGCGTATTCGAGATCACCGCCTACCGGGATGCCGCGCGCGATTCGCGAGATCACCGGCACGTGCGTCGCGAGCTGCCGTTGCACGTACAGCGCGGTCGCCTCCCCCTCGAGGCTCGGATTCGTGGCGATGATTACCTCGCGCACGGTGCCCGTCCGCACCCGATCGGCGAGCCGCTCGACGTTCAGATCCTCCGGACCCACGCCGTCCAGCGGAGACAATCGCCCGTTCAGCACGTGGTACACGCCGCGGAACTCACCCGCACGCTCGATCGCTCCGATGTCGCTCGCCTCTTCGACGACGCAGACCACCGCATGATCACGCCGGCTGTCCGCGCAGATGTCGCAGGGATCGTCCTCGGTGAGATTCGCGCAGATGGAGCAGCGATGTACCCGATCGGCGAGCCCGCCAAGCGCATCGGCAAGCCGCCGGCTCTGCTCCGGCGGCTGTCGAAGAAGGTGATAGGTGAGTCGGAGCGCCGTCTTGCGCCCGATCCCCGGCAACCGCGACAGCTCGGTCGCCAGCTCGTCGATCGCGGACATCAGAAGGGCAGCTTGAACGGCAGGTTCATTCCACCGGTGAGCTTCTGCATCTCGTCCTGCGCGGCCGTCGCTGCCTTCTTCTGCACCTCGGTGATCGCCACGAGCACGAGATCCTCGAGCATTTCCACGTCCGAGGCATTCACGGCTGCGGGATCGATCTGAATTCGCTTGATCTGCCCCTTCCCGTCAGCCGTCGCCGTGACCATCCCACCCCCACTCGTCGCCGTGAGCGTGAGCTTTTCCATCTCTTCCTGCATCTGCTGCAAGCGCCCCTGCATCTGCTGCGCCTGCTGAAGCATCTTCATGAAATCAGCCATGACATCCCGAAGAAAAGTGGCCTGCGGAGTTCGCAAGCTACCGTGTGTAAGAGTCGCGCCACAACGTGACTGCCGAGTCAGTCCATGAGCTCCAGGTCGAGCTCGCGCACGGCCGCATCCAGCGCCGGATCTTTGCGACGCAGCGAGGAGAGCCGCTCCGCCTTCACGGCCTCGGCCGTGAGCCGCCGCGTCGCACCGTCGCGCGCAGGCGGAGCGAATGGCACGCGCACCTGAATGCGCGTCGCACCTTCGAGCTCGGCACCGATCGCCTGCACGAGCTCACGCGCGCCGTTCATGATCGGCGCATCGATGTTGTCGAACTCGGGTGCGACCTCGAAGGTGATCTCGCCGGCGGGCGAGACCTCCGCCGGCGTCGCATGCTCGAGCGCCGCAACGAGCGTCATGCGTCCGTCGGCGCGCAGCCGGGCGACGATCGACGGCCATCGCGCGCGCAGCGCGGCCACAGTGAGCGGCGGAAGGGCGACGGGCGGCGTTGCAACAGCTGCGGGTGAAGTCGTGGGCGACGCGGCGGAGGGTGTAGCAGGGGATGCAGCGGGCGATGCAGCGGGTGCACTCGCCGCCTGAGGGGCGCTCTCGCGCGTCGGCCGGGCCGGCGCGGGTATGGGCGCAGGCGCGGGTGTGCGCGGCGCCGGGCGCGGTGCGGCGCGGCCATCGCTCTCGTCGCTCCCGCCGCTGCCCGGCCCCAGCCCGCGCAAGACTTCTTCCAGCGACACCGTGCGATCCATCAGCGCGAAGCGCACGAGCGTCGTCTCCACGAGCATCTGCTGCTGAGCGCTCCGGCGGAAGCGAGGCTCCAGCTCCGTGATCGCGCTCAGCATGCGCAGCAGATCTCCCGGCGCGAGCTGACCCGCGCGCGACGCAAGCTCCTCGCGCGTGCGATCGGAAAGCTCCGCGAGTCCGCCTGTCTCATCGCCCAACGCGAGTGCGAGCGCCGCGCGGAAGAGATCCGCAAGCCCGCTGAGAAACGCACCCAGATCCGCGCCTGCATCCACGAGGCGCGCGACTGCGGGGAAGATCGCGCCCGCAGTGCGCGCCGCGATCAGATCGTAGATCGCGAGATACTCATCCTCGGGGATCAATCCCAGGGCTTCGCGCACTCGCTCCGCGGTGAGCACGCCTTCGCCCAGCGACAGCGTCTGATCCGTGAGGCTGAGCGCGTCGCGCATCGAGCCATCCGCCGCACGCGCGAGCATCGCGAGCGCATCGGACGTGGCCTCGACGTTTTCCGTCTCGAGCACGGCGGCGAGACGCGCCCGCACGTCTGCGGGGCCAATGCGCTTGAAGTCGAACCGCTGCAGGCGGCTCAGCACCGGAGCGGCAGCCTGTGCGATCTTCTGCGGCTCCGTCGTCGCGAACACGAATACCACGCGCGGTGGCGGCTCCTCGAGCACCTTGAGCAGCGCGTTCCACGCTTCGCGGGTAAGCATGTGCGCCTCGTCGACGATGTACACCTTGTAGCGATCGTCGCCGGACGGCGCATACATCGCTCGCTCGCGCAGATCGCGCGCATCGTCGACGCCGCGGTTCGATGCCGCGTCGATCTCGACCACGTCGAGGCTCGTGCTCCCCGTCCAGATGCGCTGGCAGCTCGTGCACACGCCGCACGGCTCGCCGTCGTCCGATTTATTCTCGCAATTGAGCGCCATCGCGAGCACGCGCGCCAGCGTGGTCTTCCCGACTCCGCGGGGACCGCACAACAGATAGCCGTGCGCCACGCGCCCGCGGGCGATCGCACCCTTGAGCGTGTTGCTGACGTGCGACTGGACCGCGACGTCGGCAAAGCGTTTTGGACGGTATTTGCGCGCGAGCGAGATGTACATGGCGGCGGGAAATGCGATGAGAGCCCGGCGGTCTGCCCGCCGGGCTCTCATCGACCGGTTCACTACACTGTGATCGCGCGAAGCTGCCGCTCAGTGAAAGCGCTCAGCCTTCCGCGCAATATCCCAGGTCTGACGAGGCGACGAACGGCACCTCATGCCGCTGCTACCTTTCGGTCCTGACGGAGTTAGAGGGCGAACTTCCCTCGGGACCTGGGACACCGGAAATATATGGCACGGCGAGAAGCGCGACAATAATCGCCCTCGCCGCGATCGCCCCATGGTCAGGGCTTCGTCGTGATTTTGGGCACCTTCACGGTGGTGGTCTCCTTCTTCACTCCCACCACGGGCACCATGGTCGTCACGGTGTCCGTAGTCGTCGTGACGTGAGGCATGTTGACCGTGTCCGTCTCCGACGTCACGCGGGGCTTCTCGACGATCAAGTCACCATCTGCGGTCTTCTTGCATCCGGCCAGCACGCCCGCGGTGAGCGCGAGCACAAAAAGGGCGTTTCTCATATTCGAGCTCCGTTGAGTTGTTGAGTACCTCACCCACCGCAAGCAACCTTCGAGCCAATCTCAGCTTTCAAACGTTTCGCGCTGCAACCGTCGTACGCGCCTCAGCTCGTAGACCTGTCCGACTTCCCCGCCCAGAATGAAGATCAACGCGGCGTAGTACACCCAGAACACCACGATCACGATCCCTGCGAGCGTGCCCGCGTACAGGCTCCCCGGATTGAACGATCCGATGTACGCCGTGAAGAGCTGCTTCGCGAGCTCGAACATAAAGCTCGTGAACAGCGCACCAACCAACGCCGGCTGCCACCGAATTCGCTTCGACGGCAGAAACTTGTACAGGGCGAAAAACATCAGCGTGATGAACATCAGGGCGAGAGCGTTTCCGAGCCAGTACTCCAGCCTGATGTGAAACGATGACGACTCGAGGCCGACCGTGGAGAGCGCGGCGAGTGCCTTGTTCGTCGCGATCTTGAGGTAGGCGGATAGCACCGCGTACGCAACGAAGAGCACCGTCGACAGCACGGTGATCTTGATGTCGAACAGCTTGCCCTTGATGAAGTCGAGTCCCTGCTCGATGTCGAACACCTCGCCGAGCACGGAGCGGAGCGTGCCGAAGAGGCGCGTGGAGAACCAGATGAAGGCGATGGCGCCGAAGAGCCCGACCGAACCGCGCGCCTTGATCACGCCATCGAGAATCGAATGGAGCTGCGCGTCGCTGGTTGCCGCGTGTGGCGGCATCAGATTGTCGATGAAACCCCAGACCGTGCTCGATGACTGCTCGGGCGACTCGTTGAGCAGGTAGCCGAGCCCGGAGAGCAGGAGCAGTGTGAATGGCACCGCCGCGAGCAGCAGGTTGAACGCAATGCCGCCGGCGAGAAACGAAATGTTGTCTTCGCCGGCGACATCCCAGAGGCGACGCGCGTAGTCCTTCATCGCCCACCAGAGGCGATGAAGGAACGAGCGTTCGGTCATCCGGTTAGCACATCAACCGCGTGCGGCTCAGCCGGCGGTCGGATCGCCGGACTCCGAATCATCCCGCGGCGCCGGCGGCTGCGCGGCCGCGCGACGTGAGGACGTTCGCGCGACGTCCGCACCCGCCTGGTACGCCGCCTTCGTTTCCGCGAGCCGCGCCTCGAGCTCCTCGCGGGCCTGCGCCGCGGCCTCGCGCCCGGCGCGGATCGCTTCGGAGGCCTGGTGCTTCTTCAGGTCGATCGCGTGCCGCGCGGAGTCGATCCGCGTGCCCACGGACGCCTTCGCACGCGAGTAGCCGTCCGTGACCGTGTCCTGCAAGTCGCCCGCGGCGTCCTTGGCGGCGTCGGACACCTCGCGCGCCTTGCGCTTGATATCGCGACGCGTCTCCAGCCCCGATTGCGGCGCGAGGAGCAGCGCGATTCCCGCACCGAAAGCAGCTCCGAGGAGAAACGAGCCGAACCCGCCGCCCTTCTCCTCGATCACGTAATAGCGTTCGTCTTCATCTTCTTCGTGTCGCGACATACCCACTCCCTCGTAGTTACCGACGCCCCTTGGCCTTCCCTTTCGCCTTCACCGAGCCCTTCTCCTTCGCCGCGACGGCCTTCACCGCGGGTTTTGCCGCTCCGTTTGATTCCGGCTTGCCCGTAGAGCCGAGCAGGGAGCCTAGCTCACTTCGCACTTCGCTCTCGGAGATGCCGAGCGTGTGGGCCGTTCGCGCCACATCGCCGGCAGTCGAAGAAAAGGTGCGCAGGAGCATCTGCCGTCTCGCCTCGGCAAGGGTCGCGCCGACCGTCAACGTGACGGTGGACTGGCTCGCGTCGGATTGGGCGCGCAGCCGCCGCGGGATGATATCATGCGTACCGATGCTGGTTCCCTTCGACATGATGACCGCGCTCTCGATGGTGTTCTTGAGCTCGCGGACGTTTCCTGGCCAGTTGTGACGGAGGATCCATTCGATCGCATCGTCATCGAAAGCGAGGATCTTCTTGTTGTTCTCACGTGAGAAACGGCTGAGGAACTCGGTGGCGAGGAGCTTGATGTCGCCCACGCGCTCGCGTAGCGGGGGCAGCTCGATCTCGACGACCGCCAGCCGGTAGTAGAGATCCTCGCGCAGCTCGCCGTCCTCGAGCGCCCGCTGCAGGTTCTTGTTGGTGGCGGCGACGACGCGTATGTCGACGGGAATTTCCTTCTTGCCACCCAGGCGCCGGACCGAGCGCGACTCGAGCGCGCGCAGGAGCTTCACCTGGATGTCGGTGGCCATCTCTCCGACTTCGTCGAGAAAGAGCGTGCCGCCGTCCGCCATCTCGAACGCCCCCGGCTTCTCGTTCGTCGATCCGGTGAACGCACCCTTTTCGTGACCGAACAGCTCGTTTTCGAGGATGTCCTTGGGGAGCGCGGCGCAGTTCAGCGCCAGAAACGGCCCCTTCGCGCGATCGCTCTTGTGATGGATCGCTCGCGCGACCAGCTCCTTACCGGTGCCGCTCTCGCCAAGGATGAGCACGGACGCGGTCGACGGGGCAACGGCGTCGAGGATGCCGTATACCGTGCGCATCGCTTCCGACTGGCCCGTGAGCTCCCCGTAGTGCGTCAGCGCCTGGAGCTCGCTGGTGAGGGCACGGTTGGCCTGTTTGAGCTCGAAGCTGTCGAGCGCCTTCTTGATGAGCGCCTTGAGCTCGCTGAGCTTTTCGGCGTTGAGCGGCTTCTCGATGAAATAGAACGCACCGCCGTCAGTGACTGCATCGACCGCTGAGCGAATGGTGCCCTGCCCCGAGATCACGATGCACTCGGTGGCGAGCTCACGCTGGCGAATCTCGCGGAGCAGTGCGATGCCATCGACCTTCGGCATCTTGAGATCGGCGAGCACCACGCCGAACGGCTCGGCCAGAAGACGCTCGAGGGCACGCTGCCCGTCGCTCGCGATCTCGGTGTCGTAGCCTTCGTCGCGCAGAATGG
>JBDTXN010000168.1:0-6358 GCA_040006175.1 Gemmatimonadota bacterium
GTAGCCGCCGCAGCCACCCGCGGTTGCCCCCACTATCGATGCGAGAATGATGCCGATGATCGAAAGGCGGTGACTCTGTGCGGAGATCGCAGCCGCGGTAATGAGCGCCGTTTCGCCGGGGAGGGGAAGTCCGACGCCCTCGGCGAACACGAGACCGATCACGATCGCGTAGCCGTATTGCTCGATGAGATGCTTCAGCAGGTGCCCCATGCCACCCCACTGAGCAATACCCGCACCCTTCAATCTGGCCGGCGCCCGCGCCATATTGACGGGCGATGACAACTGACAATTCTACCCTGCTCGATGCTCGCGCGGTGGACCGAACGCTCCGCCGCATGGCCGAAGAGATCGTCGAGCTGAACGATGGAACCGACGATCTGATCGTAGTCGGCATTCAGCGCCGCGGTGTACAGCTCGCCGACCGCATCGTCCGCACGATCTTCGAGCGTGAAAAAGTGAAGGTGCCGCGCGGCGCTCTCGACATCACGCTCTACCGCGACGACCTGCAAACGGTCGGCCCGCGGCCCGTGGTGGGCCCGACCGACCTTCCCTGGAATCTGGACGGCAAGCGCGTCGTGATCGTCGACGACGTGCTCTATACGGGTCGCACCGTTCGCGCCGCGCTGGACGAGCTTGCCGACTTCGGCCGACCGTCGCGCGTCTCGCTCGCGGTACTCGTCGACCGCGGTGGGCGGGAGCTGCCGATCCACGCCGACATCGTCGGGAAGAAGCTGTCGATCGAGCCCGGCGACCGCGTCGACGTTCTGGTCGAGGAGCTGGACGGCCGCGACGCAGTTGCTGTCGTCCGCGCGGAGCACGCGTGACGAGTGCACTCGGGAAGGACCTGCTCGATCTCGAATCGCTCACGCCCGACCAGATCCGCCTCGTGCTCGACACCTCCGTTCCATTCAAGGAGATCAGCGAGCGCGCAATCAAGAAAGTGCCGGCGCTCCGGGGACAGACGATCGTCAACCTGTTTTTCGAGGCATCCACGCGCACGCGGATCTCGTTCGAGTTCGCCGAGAAGCGGCTGTCGGCCGATACCGTCTCGATTGCGTCGTCGGGCTCGAGCGTGCAGAAGGGCGAGACACTCGTCGACACCGCGCGCAATCTCGAAGCGATGCGAATCGACATGGTCGTCATTCGCCACGGCGCCTCGGGCGCTGCTCGCTTTCTCGCGGACCGCATCGAGAGCAACGTGATCAACGCCGGCGACGGCACGCACGAGCATCCCACCCAGGGGCTGCTGGACATGCTCACGCTGCGCGATCACTTCGGGAGCCTCGAAGGCTTGCGCGTATGCATCGTCGGCGACGTTCTGCACTCGCGCGTCGCGCGCTCCAACATCTGGGGACTCAGGAAGATGGGCGCCGAGGTGGCTGTGTGCGGGCCGAAGTCGCTCCTTCCGCACGCGATCGAGGAGTTCGGCGTCACCGTGTTCCCGCGCGTCGAAGAGGCGATCGAGTGGGCGCAGGCGCTCAACATTCTGCGCCTGCAGCTCGAGCGCATGACCGCCGGCTACATCCCCTCGCTGCGCGAATACAATCGCGTGTTCGGTGTGACGCGCGAGCGACTCGAGCGCGCCAAGCGCGACGTGCTCATTCTCCACCCGGGCCCGATGAACCGCGGCGTCGAGATCGACTCCGACGTGGCAGACGGGCCGCACAGCGTGATCCTCAATCAGGTGACGAACGGCGTGGCCGTACGAATGGCGGTGCTCTACCTCCTCGCGGGCGGCAAGCCCGAGCTCGCGGAAGCAGCGAAGGGCGCAAGCGGAGGCGATCGCTGATGCCGCGGTCCACACGCGACATCCTGCTCACCGGCGGACACGTGATCGATCCGGCGACGGATCGCGATGGCATCGCCGACGTGCTGCTGCGCGGGGGACGCGTCGAGGCGATCGGCCGCGGCCTCGGTCATCCCGATGGCGCCGAGGTGCTCGACTGCGCAGGCTCGTACGTCGCCCCCGGGTTCATCGACGTGCACTGTCATCTGCGCGAGCCCGGGCGCGAGGACGTCGAGACCATCGCAACGGGCGCGCGCGCAGCGGCCGCCGGAGGCTTTACCGCGATCTGCGCGATGCCGAACACGGAGCCCGTCACCGATAATCAGGCCGCCGTTGGCTTCATCATTCGCCAGGCGAGTCGTGTCGCTGCAGCGCGCGTGCATCCGATCGGCGCGATCTCCGTCGGGCAGAAGGGTGACTCGCTCGCGGAATTTGGCGAGATGGTCGGCGCGGGCGCCGTCGCGGTGAGCGATGACGGCCGCCCGGTCGTAAGCGCACACCTCATGCGCACCGCGCTCGAGTATGCGCAGACCTTCGGCATTCCCGTCATCGATCACTGCGAGGAGCTGACGCTCGCGCACGGCGGGTCGATGAACGAAGGCATCGTGAGCGCACGGCTCGGCCTCAAGGGAATTCCGGCGGAGGCCGAGGAGATCATGGTCATTCGCGACATCCTGCTCGCGCGCCGCACGGGAGGCCACGTGCACCTCGCGCACATGAGCACCAAGGGAAGCGTCGAGCTCATTCGCTGGGGCAAGGAGCGCGGGATCAACGTGACGGCGGAAGTCACACCGCATCATCTCACGCTCACCGAGAACGCGGTGGAGGGCTATCGCACCGCCGCGAAGATGAATCCGCCGCTGCGCACCGAAGAGGATGTACGAGTCCTGCGGGATGCACTGCGCGACGGCACGATCGATCTCGTTGCAACCGATCATGCGCCGCACCACTACGATGCAAAGGACCGCGAGTTCGCGGACGCTCCGTTCGGTATCGTCGGACTCGAGACCGCGCTCGCGCTCGTGGTGACTGAGCTCGTCGACAGCGGCATCATCGACTTCCGCACACTCGTCGACCGCATGTCGACGCGACCCGCAAGGCTGTTCGGATTGGAGGGCGGTACGCTCGCGTCGGGCGCTGTGGCCGACGTAACCGTGTTCGATCCGAAGTATGCGTGGCAGGTCGATCCTGCCACTTTTCTCTCGAAAGGGCGTAACACACCGTACGCCGGAAAGTCGCTGCGCGGGCGCGCGCTGTACACGGTCGTGGGCGGGGCCCTCGTACACCGCGCGAACGAGAGCGCGGCGCGCTAACGTGAGGGGCGGCGCTGCCCACGGAACGAGCTTCGTTACCGTTCGTGGGAAGTAGCGGTCAAGGTTAAAGGAATGTTACACTTTGCTGTCGCGACCGGTCACCTTGATGTCCATGTACGAATGGTGGACCTCGGGCAGGCGCGGCGGCTGCCAGGACGCTGGAACGCATGGAGCGAGGCATGGCGAAGGCGGCAACGCACACCCAGTTCGAGCAAGTCACCGCGCTGTACGAGGAGCGGCAGCGCTTCGAGGCGTGGTTGAGCGCATTGGAGGCGAAGCGCGCGACGACGCCGGTGCACATCTACACGCGTGTGCACGCCGACTATGGCGCACGTCTGCAGCGCGTGGTGGAAGAGCTGCGCACGCATCGCACGGCGTTGCAGGAGCTCGAGAGCACGCTCATCGACCGGCTCACGGCGCTCGACAGCGAAGAGGCCAAGCATCGCGATGAGGCGGCGGAGGCCGAGCTGCGCGCGACGGTCGGCGAGCTGGCGTCCGAGCAGTTCGCCGAAGTCACGGGTCGCACGAGCGGCGCCATCGCGACGCTGAGCGAGGAGCGCGCCCGGCTGCAGGCGGAGCTCGCGCAGCTGCGACATCTGCTCGATGTGGGCACGGCTCCCCTTCCCGCGAATGCGGTGACGGGAGAGGCGCCGCGCCCGGAGCCGACTCCGCCCGATTCGCCGCGCGTACGGCTCGTGGACTCCGGCGCGCCGGTTTCGGCGCCCGCACCAAATGCGGCGCCTGCGCCCACGCCCGCCGATTGGGAGCTCTCCTTCGAGAATGCGCTCAGCGCGCGGCCCGCTGCACCGGTTTCGCGCAATTCCGGCTCACGTGCCGCGGAGAAGGGGCCCGAGAAATCGCTGGAGGGCAATCCATTCGACGACCTCGAGTTCCTGAAGACGATGGTGGATCGCAACTCGGGCGAGCACGGCACGGTGAGCGGCTCCCGCGATCACGCGGGCGCCAGCTCGGGCAACAATTCGGGCAATAATGCAGGCAACAACGCAGCCAGTGGTGCCGCCCACGCGCATCGCGTGTCCGAGCCCGTAGCCTCACCGCCCGCCGAGCCCGAGTCGCTGCAGACCATGCCGATGTCGCCGCCGGTGAAGCAGCGGCCGTCGCAGACCGTCCCGGTCGCCGCAAGCGGACTGCCGCTGATCATGCCCGATGCGCCCGCGCCGCCGCGCACGGAGTCGCGCTTTCCTCCGCCAGGGGGGAGCACCGCCGGGCGTGACAGCGTTCCGTCGTATCTGAAGGAGGCGCCACCGGAGCAGGTGAAGACGCTCAAGTGTCAGGAGTGCGGCACGCTCAACTACCCGACGGAGTGGTATTGCGAACGCTGCGGTGCTGAGCTCGCGGCGCTGTAGTCCGGGACGGCGCGATTCGCCTCACTTCCAGATGCACGAAGGGCCAGGACTGCTGTCCTGGCCCTCTTCACTGTCCTGCCGGAACGCGAGTGCTACGCCGCGCCGACGGGCTTCGCGAGCCGGCTCTTGCGACGAGCCGCCGCGTTCTTGTGGATGAGTCCCTTCCGCGCCGCGCGATCGAGCAGCTGCACGGCGAGCGTCTTCACCTCCGGCGTCGCATCCACGGCAACCGCATTCTTGAGCGCGGTCCGAAGCGCGGAGCGCTGGGCGCGGTTGCGAATGGCAGCGGCGCGGGACTTCCGCATGTTCTTCTTCGCGGAGGCGATATTGGGCACGAAACTCTCCAGATGCGTGTGGCTGTACGCGAGACCAGTAGGCTCGATTGGAACACACAAATTACGGGCGCCTGAGTGGTTATGTCAAGGCGCCACACAACTTTGACACGCGTGTACGCCTCCGCTACCTTACGCGCCGACGCCCCTCCGCCCGCCCACTCCGGACCCCTCGCGTCGCATTGGACCAAAGCGCGATCATTGAGATTCTCGAGACCATTCCCGTCCTCTTGTTCGCGTTCGTTGCGCACGAGTGGGGGCATGCCTATGCCGCACTCAAGCAGGGTGATCCGACCGCCCTCAACGCCGGCCGCCTGACGTTCAATCCGATCGTGCACATCGATCCATTCCGCACGATCATCCTCCCCGTCATCCTGCTCAGCCTCGGCGGCGTCGCCGTTGGCGGAGCAAAGCCCTGCCCGGTCGACCCTGCGAATTTTCGCAACTACCGGCGCGGCGACATCATCGTCTCGCTTGCCGGCGTGACGATGAACATGCTCGTCGCGATCGTGTCCACCGTGCTCTTTCTCGCGATCGGGCTGCTCGGACGCGCATTGCCGGGCGCGAACGGAGTGCTCACCCTCATCCAGGAGATGCTGCAGATCAGCGTGACGTACAACCTGCTGCTCTTCTTCCTCAATCTTCTCCCGATCCCCGGATTCGACGGCGGGCACGTGCTCGTGCACTTCCTTCCGCCCTCCGCCGCCGTGGCATATCGTCGACTGGACGGGTTGAGCCTCATCCTGCTCTTCGCGCTCATATCATTCGCGGGCGGAGTGTTTGCCATGCTGATCTCGCCCGCCTTCATTCTTCGCGACGTGCTCATGCACCCTGTGCTGCCCTTCACGCTCGGCATTCAGTGAGCGCGACGCTCGCCCCGCTCGACTCTGGCGCGGCGCCGTTCGTCGTCGAGCTTGAGCATTTTTCCGGGCCGCTCGATCTGCTGCTCACCCTCATACGCGAAGAGCAGGTCGAGATCGCGGACATCCCGATCGCACGCATCTGCGAGCAGTTCCTCCTGCGCATCCACTCGCTCGGCCTGGGAGAAGCCGCGGAGTATCTCGAGATGGCCGCGGGGCTGCTGCGCATCAAGGTGCAGATGCTCCTTCCGCGGCGGGGTGACGACGAGGAGTGGGACGACCCGCGCGCGGAGCTGGTGCGCCGGCTCCTCGAGTACCAGCAGATGCGCGAGGTCGTGGACATCCTTCAGCATCGCGGCGACGATCGGCGCGACCGGTTTGCACGCGGCTATCTCCCGCAGCCTGCGGCGGCCCCGCTCGCGCCGTTGGCGCTCACGCTTCCCGAGCTGCTCGCCGCGGTCGATCGCGTGCTCCGCATCTCCCGCGAGCCGCTCATGCACGACGTGGTTTCGCGCGCCCTCGACGTGGACGGCGCCATCGACACGATTCTCTCCGTGCTCGCGCACCGCGGGCACGCCTGGTGGCGTGACGTCGTGGCGGCCGACGCTGCTCCGTGGCAGGTTCTTTCCGCGCTGCTCGCGCTGCTCGAGCTCGCGCGTCGCAGTGAGCTTCGGCTCGTGCAGCTGCGTCCCTTTGCGAA
>JBDTXN010000169.1:0-6358 GCA_040006175.1 Gemmatimonadota bacterium
CTCCTCGGCCGCATGCCGAGCGCCGTCGGATACCAGCCGACGCTCGCGACGGAGATGGGCGATCTGCAGGAGCGCATCACGTCGACGAAGAACGGTTCGATCACGTCGGTACAGGCGATCTACGTACCGGCTGACGACATCACGGATCCCGCGCCTGCCGCGGCGTTCGCTCACCTCGATGCGACGGTCGTGCTGAACCGCGCGCTGACGGAGATCGGCATCTACCCCGCCGTCGATCCGCTCGCGTCGGGCTCGCGTATTCTCTCCGCGCAGTACCTCGGCGATCGCCACTACGCGGCGGCCTCCGGCGTGCAGCGCATTCTGCAGCGCTACAAGGAGCTGCAGGACATCATCGCGATTCTCGGCATGGACGAGCTGGGCGAGGACGACAAGCGCATCGTCGGACGCGCGCGCCGCGTGCAGCGCTTCCTCTCGCAGCCGTTCGCGGTCGCGCAGCAGTTCACGGGCATCGAGGGCAAGTACGTCAAGCTCGAGGATACCGTGGAATCGTTCGAGCGTGTCGTCGCAGGCGAGTTCGATGAACTGCCTGAGCAGGCGTTCTACATGGTTGGCTCGATCGACGAAGCCGTCGAGAAGGCCAAGACCCTCAAGAGCTGAGCAGCGTGCTGAAAGTCTCTGTCATCTCGCCGGAGCGCGTCTTGTACGAGGGGGACGCGAGCTCCGTTGTCGCGCCCGCCTTCGATGGCGAGCTTGGCATTCTCACCGGCCATGCGCCGATGATCACCGCGCTCGGCACCGGGACCCTGCGAGTGGAGGCAGGTGGCGGGAACCAGCGCTTCTCCGTCGCGGGCGGTTTTCTCCAGGTGGTAGATGACCAGGTTCGAGTGGTGACGGAACAGGCGACGGCGCTCTAGTCGCGCACGTACATTGCACTATGAAAACGCGGGCCTGGATTGCTGGGCCCGCGTTTTTTTTGGAGGTTTTCAGTGTTCAACAAGTGCTCGTTTTCGCTCGCCGGAATCGTCATCGCGTCCTCCTTTGCATTCGTGTCGCTCGCGCAGGGGCAGATGCTTGGTGCGCCCGTCCTGCAGAACGCGTTCGCGAATCCGGGGATCACCGTAGGCGCGGATTTTGGTTCCGGTGACAACATCTCGTCGTACGGCGCCGCGGTATCGTGGGCACCTCTGACTGCCAAGTATGCGCTGTCCGGCGGCATCGCCTATCTGAATCCGAAGTTCGGCTCGGGAACCGCGACGTATGGTGCGCGGCTGATGGTGCCCGTGTTCCACTACGGGTCGCAGATCGGCGTCGCACCATTCGTGGGCATGGGTGGAGCGACGATGAGCGGTGTCACCGAATGGCAGATCCCTGTCGGCATCTCGGCCGGCTACCGCCGCGCGCTGGGCGCGAGCGGGCGCGGAATTTCAGCGTATGTTTCACCGTTCTACAGTTGGGCCCGCGTTCGTGAGAGTGGCGCGACGAGCACGCACGGATTGTTTCGCGTGGCGTTGGGCGTGGATGCGGCAGTGCTGCCGCAGGTTGGCGTGAGCGTCGGATACGAGACGGGAGCCACGGCCGGTGTCGGACAAGCCGGAGCCACAGGTGGAATTTTCGGACTTGGCGTTTCGTACGCGCTGCACCGTCCGCGGCCGGGTGAGGACGTGGAAAAGCCGAGAAGACGAACCCCGTCGATCGCAACGGATTCGACGTCGACTCCGTAGAAGTTTTCTACTAACAGAATTTGAGGAAGATCAATGCATACACGTTCCATGTTCGCAAGGGCCGTTGCAGCTGCAGGCGCTGCGCTTGCGTTTGGTGCAAGCGCGGCGTCCGCTCAGGCGTGGCACTATCCGACGCTTCAGACTCCGGAGATCTCGAGGCGCGACTTCAGCGTGCTCGTGGCAGGTGGTGGCGACTACGGCACGAGCGTCGTCGGTCAGTGGCGTGAAGGGCTCGCGTCCGATGTGATGTTGAACTTCGATGTGGGGCTGGCGACGCCTGGCAGCAGGACGCTCTTTCTCGCAGGCGTTGGCGGCGGCTACACGCTGATGAAGGCGACCCAGGAGGTCCCGATCGATCTGCTGCTCACCGGCGGACTGTACGGCGCGTTCGGCGATCACAGCCTCGTGCGCATCCCTGTGGGAGTCGTGGCGGGCCATCGCTTTCCGCTCACGGGCGGTCTGGCACTGACGCCGTTCGTCTCTCCCCGGCTCTCCGTGGACGTCTGCGCGAGCAGCTGCGACGGGGTGGGAACCAATCTGAAGCTCAACTTCGATCTCGGCGCGCGACTCGACGTGACGAATACGTTCGGCATCACCGCTGCGCTCACCGTGGGTGGCGTGAGCAACGGAAACAGTCAGACTGGATTCGGTGTCGGTGTCGTCTATCGCCCGAACATGGCTCCTCTGCGCTAGCTTTGCAGCAGTGCGCGGCCGAATCTCGGCCGCGCACATCCGGCGGGCCCGCACGGCCGCCGTATGTCCGGCCAGGAGTGCACATGGATCGTTCGTCCGCGCCATCCATTCTCGTCGTCGATGACAACGATGACAACGCGGAGATCGTTCGGGCGCTGCTCGAATCACGCGGCTTCCCGGTGCTCGTCGCGCACGACGGTGACGAGGCGATAGCGCTCTTCGAGTCGGCGCGCCCCTCGCTCGTGCTGCTGGACGTGCTTATGCCCCGTCGCAGCGGATGGGAAGTGTGCCGCCTCATGCGCCAGCACCCGGAGCACGGCCGCGCAGTGCGAATCATCATGCTCACGGCGCTGGCGGAGTGGAACGACAAGCAGTCCGCACTCCAGACCGGCGCCGATGACTACATCACGAAGCCGATCGATCTCGCGGATCTCGAGCTTCGCGTTCGGCGGAATCTCGCACTCGTTACTCCGCACGCATGACGACAGCCCCGCGCGCCTTTCTGCTGACGGATAGCGCCGACGGGGCTCTCGCGGAAGCCGCCGAGATTCTGCAGATGGACATCGTGCGCGTGAATCCGGCATCGGAGCTTCCCGCGTCGATCGATGCACACGCATCGGTGCGAGTCATAGTCGTATCCACGGACAATCCGTCACTCCTGCGCTCGATCGTCGAGCACGCAGGCGCGCGCGGGATACCCGTCGTCCTGGCGGGCGAGAACGACATTGCCTACCGCCGTGCGATCGAGTTCCGCGTGGACGACTGGTATCTCGCGCCGGCGACGCCTGTCGAGATCTCATGGCGCATTCGCTCGGCGCTCGCGCGCGTGGCGGCGCAGACGATCGGCCCCACGCACCGCGTGGACAGGGCCGAGTACGAGGAGATGCTCTACGATCCGCTCACGGGAATGGCGACGCTGCCCGTGGTGCTCGAGCGCACGCGTGGCCTGATCAAGGATCGCGGCGAAGTGATCATCCATTATCTCAACTTCGTTCGCTATTCCAAGATCGAGGAGATCTACGGCTGGGAGAAGCTGGACCAGGTGCTCGAGACGACGGCGTCGGCCGTTCGCGAGTTCCTCGATTCGCGCTCGCTCACGACCACGCGGATGATGGTCGGCTTCCCGAACGACGACGACTTCATCTTCCTGCAGATCCCCGACAAGGGGCAGCCGATGCCGACCGACGCGCAGATCACGGAAGCTGGGCGGCAGCTGCAGAGCTTTGTCGGCAACCGGCTCGAGGAAGTGCACGGCGAGGATGTGTCCTCGCTCTTCGACATCTTCATCGGCTCCGCGCACGTGTACTACACGCCCAAGATCCGCTTCGAGCGCCTGATCTACCGCGGTGTGCGCGAGGCGGCCAACGCGGCGCGGAGTGTCGAGCAGCGCGAGCGCGTCCGGCGCACGGCTACGCTCAAGGGCGTGCTGCACGAAGGGTCCGTCTACATCGACTTCCATCCGATCGTACTCTCGGAAAGCGGCGACATCTTCGGCTACGAAGCGCTCGCGCGCGGCGTGCCGCGGAATCTGCGGAGCCCCGAGGTGATGTTCGAGGTCGCCGCCGAGGCCGATCTCGTGTGGGAGCTGAGCCGACTCTGCCGAGCGCGCGCGCTCGCGGGCGCGAAGGAGCTGTTGCGCGGCGA
Organism: Gemmatimonadota bacterium; assembly: GCA_040006175.1. Taxonomy (GTDB): domain Bacteria; phylum Gemmatimonadota; class Gemmatimonadetes; order Gemmatimonadales; family Gemmatimonadaceae; genus FEN-1250. The sequence goes on from JBDTXN010000169.1 coordinate 4,020, forward strand.
GCAGCTGCTCTTCCTGAACGTCGACCCGCACGACTTCGCGGACCCTGGATTCGGCGTGCTCGATTCGATCGACCCGCGACGGATCGTACTGGAGATTACGGAGCGCACCGCGATCAAGGACTACCCGAAGTTTCGCGAGCGGTTGCGCTCCTTCCGCGAGCGAGGCTTCCGTTTCGCGGTCGACGACGCGGGCAGCGGCTACGCCGGACTGGGCTCGATCGCCAACCTCGAACCAGACTTCATCAAGCTGGACATTTCGCTGATCAACTCGATCGACACGAACTTCATAAAGCAGAACCTTGTCGAGACGATGGTAGGATTCGCGAAAGAGCAGGGTGCGATGGTGATCGCCGAGGGAATCGAGCGCAGCGAGGAGCTGGAAACGGTGAAGCGCATTGGCGTCCCGCTAGTGCAGGGCTTCCTCCTCCATCATCCCGCACGCGCAGGCGCGATGGCCGGTGTGCATGCGGGCCGGCAATAGTCGCTGGGTCGATAACCGCGGACCATCACACGCGCGTGACAAGCAAACGACAATAACAAACGTGCGCGACGAAAATTCGCGCTCCTCCCGCACTAACTCCCTAACAGCCCGGCGACCAACGCTACCGAGCGCTCGGACGCCCCCAATCCCTTCTCGACGATCGCTCGCGCCCGCGCACCCTCGGCGCCGCGTGTGTCCGGGCGGGTGAGCAGCGCCTCGAGACGCGCCGTGATCGCCGAGGCATCGCTCACGGAACCGCCCGCATCTTCGGCGACGAGCAGCGCCGCATCGCGGCTCTTCTCGTGGCGCGGGCCGAAGAGCACCGGCACGCCGAACGCCGCCGGCTCGAGTACCGAGTGCAGCCCTGCGCCGTGGAAGCCTCCGCCTACGAACGCGACGTCCGCGAGCGCGTAAAGATCGCCGAGCAGCCCGACGCCGTCGACGAGGATGACATCGGCATCACCGGCGCGGGGGAGCGCGCTAGTGCGCGCGAGCGTGAGCCTGTTCGTCGCCGCCCAACTCTCGATGTGCGCGAGGTGCGCGCGCGTCGGCTCGTGCGGCGCGATGATCAACCTCGCGTTCGGCACCTGCGCGCGCACGGCGACCCACGCGGCGAGCAGCTGACGCTCGTCTGCGGGCCACGTGGACCCGGCGACGAGCGTCGGACGATCGCTGCGGAGTGGCGCGAGCAGTGCGTCGCGCGACGCGCTTTGGCGTGCGCGTGCCCACACCTGATCGTAGCGCGTGTCCCCCGTGACGGTGATCGCCTCTTCGCGCACGCCCAGCTCCATGAGGCGGTTCGCGTCCGCATCATCGATGGCGCCCACCGCATCCAATGCGGAGTACGCGCCGCGCGTGAACGCTCGCGAGATTCGCGAGCGGCGCCCCGACCCGTGGGAAAGAGTCGCGCTGAGCAACGCCGTGCGCACTCCGCGCGCCCGAGCGGCGGAAACGAGCGCGGGCCACACGTCGAGCTTCGAGAAGGCGAGCACGCGCGGCGAGAGCGATTCGAGCGCTACGCGCGCATCGCCGCGCGAATCAAAGGGGAGATACTCGGAGAAGTCCGCATCGAGCGATCGTGCGAACGCCTCGGCGCTCGGAGAAAAGAAGGTGTAGGCGAGCTGCAGATGCGGATGATCCGAGCGCAGCCGCTCGAGCACCGGACGCGCCTGCAGCCCCTCGCCCACGGACGACGCATGCAGCCAGATGAGCGGCCGCTCGGTGTTCCGCTCCTGGCGGTTCCACTGCTCGTAGCGCGCGCGAATACCGCGGCGGGCGCGGAAGGTAGCCATCATTTTTCCGCCGCCGTTCGGTGCGATGGCCGCAGCCGCACGCGCGAGCTGCACCGCGCCTTCGTAGGCGCCACCGAGTAAAAAGTTCATGTGAACATCAGGCGTCTCGCCGCTTCGCGACTACCGAGCGTTGTGGAGGCACGAAGCAGTTGCGCGCGAATCGCACCCCGTTTATTTTTTTCCACGCACGCCGCGCGCGTTTGCGCAGCGCGGCGCTGGGTGCAATTTCCTGCCCGATGTTGAACCCTGCAAAGAGGAGGTGATCCATTGTCTAGTGACCAGCACGCGGCGAGGATCGCTCGAAGCCGTTAAGGCCCAAGTCGTAGCTAGACCGGTGGTCCTCGCCGCTCGGTCGAACATTGTGGGGCTCATGGTCGCAGTACGCGACGGTGAGCCCCACAAGCCTTTTCAGGGAGCACGAACCGGAGCCTGCGCGCGAGCTCAGCGCTTCGCTCCGTCGGCCGCGAGCGTGAGCGCGGAGTCGATCGCGCGCCGGAAGTTCGCGAGCGGTTGCGCGCCGGTGACCATCATGTTGCCGATGAGAAACGTCGGCGTCGACTCGACAC
>JBDTXN010000170.1:0-6350 GCA_040006175.1 Gemmatimonadota bacterium
GCATCGCATCGAGCTCGACGCGCCCGTCTCACGCTATCTCCCGGCCTTCTCTCGCGGCGCCAAAGCGCGCGTCACAGTTCGCGAGCTGCTCGAGCATCGCTCCGGTCTCCCCGCCGGACGCGACCTCGCGCATCGCGCGCGCTCGATTCGCAGCGCGCGGGAACTGGTCCTCGCGACCGCGCTGCAGTACGAACCGGGAACCGCTCAGCTCTACTCCGATGTCGGAATGGATGTACTCGGCTTTGTGGTCGAGGCGATCTCGCATCAGCCACTCGATCGTTTCGTGCAGCGCCGAATCTTCGCACCGCTTGCGATGACGAGTACGACGTTCCGGCTCGCCGCCGCGCTTCGCACTCGCGCCGCACCGACCGAGCGCAATGGCGCGCGCGGTCATCCGCTTCAGGGCGAGGTTCACGACGGAGACGCGTACGCGCTCGGCGGGGTTGCCGGCCATGCGGGACTTTTCTCGACCGCAGCGGATCTCGCGCGATTCGCCCGGATGATGCTCGCCGGTGGATCGCTCGACGGCAGACGTGTCATCGCCGATAGCACGGTCGCACTGTTCACGCATCGGTCCGCAGGGTGGCGCGCGCTCGGTTGGGACACGTGCGCCGGCGGCGCGAGCTGCGGGCAGCACATGAGCGAGCGTGCGTACGGGCACACGGGATTTACCGGTACCTCACTGTGGATCGATCCGGATCGCGGCATCTACGTCATCGTGCTCGCGAACTGGCTGCACGAGCGCCCAGACGGCCTCACGCCGCCAGTGGCGATCATCGCCGACGTGCGCGCGGACGTCGCGGACATCGCAACGCTCGCGGCTGATGGCGACCGCGCAGAGCCTTCCGAGTGGCGCGCGGACCGCGAGATCGGCTGGCGGCCCTAGCTCGACTTCGCCTGTACCTTCGACTTCGGTGAAGCTTTCGCGGGCGATGGTGAGCGCGTAGCGGCTACGGCGCGACGCATGGCGCCGAAGAACAACGCTGCCTCGCGCCTCTCGAGCGTGAGCGGAAACTTCCCGTAGTCGCGCGAAGAGAAAAGGAGCTGGAACGTGGTGGTATCCCGCTCGGCCCGGCGCAGGAAGCTGATCGCGGCGCCGCTGTCCGATGCCTCCTGGATCATGCTGCGCTGCAGCACGACCTCGCTCTTCTTGTGCGGAGCCGCGCGCGTGACGAAGCGGCGAGTCGAGTCCACCCACGCACGCGCATCCGCGGCGCGCAGCGTCACCGTTGCGGCGCTGTCCCCCTGCGCCGCCGCGATCGCGATGATCCCGCCCGAGCGCACGTCTATCGCGAGCGCGCCATCAGTGAATCCGTAACGCGCGATCGTCCTCCTCTGCTGGCCTCGGAGTGCCGCGGGAGCGAGGAGGAGCAGCGTGATCGCGAGCAGGGTGCGCACCGGCGGAGCAGCTATGCCTTCACCACGCGATCAGCGCGTTCCACTCGGCAGCTCGTGCTGCGCGAGCGTGAACAGATCCTGCTGCGTCGTGCCCTTCCGCAGCAGCTCCACGGCGCGAACGAGCTGATTGTCGTCCGCGAGCTCGCGTCGCTTGGCCGTCGAATCGCCGAACGCGAAGCGCGCGACGCGATCGCCCAGCACGCGGTCGACCTCCGGCATCGCATCGACGTAGAGCTTCCTGTCGATCGGTACGCCCGCCGCTGTGAGACGGCGGTAGAGCTCCTCGCGCCACGACGGAGTGACGGTGAAGTCCGGACGAACCCTGTCCTTGAGCTCCATCGAATAGTTGTACAGCGTGATGTAGAACTCCTGCGACTTCGGTGAGATCGCCTTCAGAAACTGCTGCTCGGGCATGCTCAGGGTGTCGGGCTGCACCATGATATCCGGCGTGATCGCACCGCCACCGTAAATCACACGTCCGGCATCGCTCTTGTACTTGGGACGGTTCTTCTTCACGGTGTCCGTCTCGAGCGAGTCGGGCTCTTCGACGAGCTTGCCGTCCACCACCTTCCGCTCCTTCTGGATCGAGCGCCCGCTCGGCGTGAACCACTTGGCCGTGGTCAGCTTGAGCGCCCATCCGCCGTCGAGCGTGAACAGCGATTGGACGAGGCCCTTCCCGAACGACGTCGTGCCGACGACGAGCGCGCGATCGTGATCCTGCAGCGCGCCCGCGACGATCTCGCTGGCCGAGGCGGTGTAGCCATCCGTGAGCACCACGAGCGGGAGTGTGGGCGCGAGAGGCGTGCCGCGCGCGGCATACCGCTGCACCTCGCCCGACCGCGCGCGCACCGTCGCGATCTCGGCACCGTCGCGCAGAAACAGATTGCTGATGTCGATCGCCTGATCGACAATGCCGCCGCCGTTGCCGCGCAGATCGATGACGATCCCGCGCGCACCCTCGCGCGAGAGTGTCTGCACCGCACGCTCGAACTCATCGCCCGAGGTCTCGTTGAACTGGAGGAGCGGCAGATAGCCGATCTTCCCGTCGAGCAGGATCGTGTACGGCACCGCGGGGATGTGGATGATCGCGCGCGTGAGCTTGAGGATGATCGGCGATGTGACGCCGGGCCTCGCGAACGTCACGCTCACCTGCGTTCCCGGATTTCCCTTCAATGCATCGGTCACCTGCGGCAGCTTCCAGCCGTGCACAGCCTGACTCTCGACCGCGACGATGTGATCGCCGTCGTGCACACCCCCTGCCTCGGCGGGCGTGTGAGGGTAGACGCGGCTCACCACCGTGACGCCCTGTTGATCCTCGACCAGCATGCCGAGCCCGGCGTAGCGGCCGCCCGTGCTCGCAGTGAACTCCGCGAGCTGCTTGGGCGAGTAGAGCGCCGCGTACGGATCGTTGATCTCGCGCACGAGCCCTCGTGCCGCCTTCTCGTACAAGTCCCCACTCGGAACCGTGTCGACGAAGCGGTCCGAAACCAGCGAGAGCACCTGATCGAACAGGCGCGCGCTGTCGCGCGTGGGATGATGTTCGATGAGAAAGGCGCCCGTGGTCAACGGCACGAGCACAATGGCGGCAAGCATGGAAGCGCGTACGCGGTTCATCGGCCCTCAGGGGTCATGCGTGATGTCGAGATCACTGCTGCATTGTACCGTGAAACGGGCGCCCGGGGAACAGTGGCGGGCGTCTCTCTGAGACACTCGAGTGCTCGCCGAGTTGCTAGCGCACTTTCAATGCCTCAGGGCGTTGTGTATCCTCCCTGTACATGCAAAACACGATACCCGCCGAGGGATCCTCGGTGCAACGCTGCCTGCGCTGTGCACGGGAGCTGACCGAGCTCGATCCACACCCGCAGTGCCCCCATTGCAGCGGATTCCTGGAGCTCCGGCACGCTGCACCCGCGGAACGAGGTGCTGCGCTTGTTTCCCGAATTCGAGCATCTTCTTCACCGTCCGGTGTGTGGCGATTCGGCTCGCTCGTGCTTCCGGGCGCCGCCAACGACGTAGTGACGTGGCCCGAAGGCAACACGCCGCTGATCGCACGCCGCGCGATCGCGACGTGGGCTGGCGTGCCCGCGCTCCAGCTCAAGCACGAGGGGATGAATCCCACCGGCTCCTTCAAGGACCGCGGCATGACGGTCGGCGTCACTCAGGCGGTGCGTGTGGGGGCAACGGCCGTTGCGTGCGCGTCGACGGGGAACACAGGTGCGTCGCTCGCAGCATACGCGGCGCTGGCGGGAATCCCCGCCCTCGTGCTGGTGCCATTGGGCAAGATCGCGCTCGGGAAGCTCACCCAGTCGCTCGCCTACGGCGCGCGCACCCTGCTCGTGCGCGGCGACTTCGATGATTGTTTGCGACTCGTTCGCGAGGCCAGCGAGGAGCTCGGCGCCTACCTGCTCAACTCCGTCAATCCGTTTCGCATCGAGGGACAGAAAACGATCGTCCTCGAGATGCTCGATCAGCTGAACTGGGACGTGCCCGACTGGATCGCGCTGCCGGCAGGTAACCTGGGCAACACTGCAGCATTCGGGAAGGCACTGCGCGAAGCCTGCGATCTTGGGCTCATCACGAAGATGCCGCGCCTGCTCGCCGTGCAGTCCGATGGCGCTGCACCATTCGCGATGAGCTTTCGTGAGAACTTCCGTGTGCGCCACCGAGTGCGCGCCAACACGATCGCGACCGCGATCAACATCGGCGCGCCCGCGAGCTATCATCGCGCCGTGCAATCGATTCGTGACACGAATGGCCTCGTGACGTCGGTGAGTGATCGGGACATCATGGAGGCAAAAGCGATCATCGATGCCGCCGGCGTGGGTTGCGAGCCCGCGAGTGCGGCCAGCGTCGCCGGTGTACGGCAGATGGCATTGGCCGGTGCGATCGCTCCCGATGCCCGCGTCGTCTGCGTACTCACGGGGCACGTGCTGAAGGATCCGGAATCGCTCGACCGCTATCACCGCGGCACGGAGCCGCCGCCGGCGCACGCCAACCGCCCGATCGAGATCGATGCCTCCGTTGGTGCCGTTGCGAAGGTGATGCGCACGCTGCGCGCGTAGCTGTCATTTGGGACAGGCAAAATCCGCCTTCCACGGTTAGTATCAATGGATAAAGAAGTCTTCATTCTGTGCATTTTGCTGGATTCGCACGTTTCGCCCCGGTAATTTCAAAGCGCCTGAGCGCGCTGAGTCAGTCGCCGCACGAGGTACGACGCACGGCCCCTCCCGTGTCGCCGTTACTCCCCCCATCAATCAGATTCGCGGACGGTATACGTGACGAATGTCGAGACGCCACTGTGGGTTGCTGGCTCCAGATCGCGCGAGATCTTCGACGAGGAGCAACAGCATCTCGCGCCGGGCGCGCAGAGCTTTGCGCTCTTCAGCCAGATTTGCATCGACCATGGAGAGGGCGCACTTCTCTTCGACGTCGATGGAAATCGGTTCATCGACCTCATGGCCGGCATCGGCGTTGCGAGCCTCGGCTACGCGCATCCGAAATACGTTGCGGCAATGCAGAAGCAGGTCGCGAAGGTGCACGTCGGCAGCTTCACCTCCGAAAATCGCGCAGTGCTGGTCAAGATGCTCGCCGATCTCGCACCCGGTGATGTGAACCGCACGCAGCTTTATTCGAGCGGCGCGGAGGCCGTCGAATCGGCGCTGCGACTCGCGAAGTCGTACACGGGACGTAACGAGGTCATTGGCTTCTGGGGCGGATTTCACGGCAAGACCGCTGGCGTACTTCCCCTGCTCGGCTCCAACTTCAAGTTCGATCTCGGACCGCTCGCGCCCGGCCGGTATCTCTCGCCGTACGATCCTGCGCACCGCTGCGGCTTCGACAAGACGCACCGCGAGTGCGACTGCGACGCCATCGGCTTCCTGAAGCGCAAGATCCAGTACGAGACGTCGAACGACATCGCGGCGATCATCGTCGAGCCAATCCAGGGAACGGCCGGCAACATCGTGCCTCGCCGCGGATTCATGAAGGCGCTGCGCCAGCTGTGCGATGAGATCGGCGCGCTGCTCATCGCCGATGAGATGATCACCGGATTCGGACGTACCGGGAAGATGTGGGGGATCGAGCACGAGGACGGACTCGTTCCCGACATCATGAGCTGCGGAAAGGGCTTTGGCGGCGGCTTCCCGATGAGCGGTCTGCTCATCCGCGAGGAGGTTGCCTTCGCGAAGCCATGGGCGAATCCGAGCGGCAGCTCGTCGAGTTACGGCGGAAATCCCATGGCCGCCGCTGCCGCACGGGTAACGATCGAGACGATCATCGAGGAGGAGCTCGTCGAGAACTCGCGCCGCGTCGGCGAGAAGATGCTCGCGGAGGTGCAGCGGTGGGAGCACGAGATTCCAATCATCAAGGACGCTCGCGGACGTGGGCTCATGATCGGCTTCGACATCGTCGAGCCCGGCACGGACACTCTGCTGGACAAGAAGATCACACGGCAGATCTTCGACGCGTGCCTCTCGCGTGGTGTGCTGTCGATGATCTACAACCCGGAAGTTCGCATCAATCCGCCGCTCGTGATTTCCGAGGAGCTCGCGATGGAAGCGCTCGCGATCACGGAAGACGTGCTTCGCGAAACCGCCGACTCGCTTTCGAGGTGAGTGTTCACAGATGACTGATGTCGCATCACGTACAGCCTCCGATCTACGCGGCGTAGCAAAGCAGACGGCGCCCGCGCGCCGGTATCGCGGCGCGGTCATCGGCCTTGGGGGTGTGGCGCGCGGGTCGCACATCCCGGGGTTCCTGCATGACACCGCAACGCGCAACCGTCTCGAGATCGTAGCGACGGTCGACGGCTCGCCTTCGGTCGTTCCGCTCGACGGCGTTCCGCAGATCGGTTCGCGCGAGGGGCTTCGCGCTATTCCCGATGTGGACTTCGTCGACATCTGCACGCCGACGTCGTCGCACCTCGATCTCACGATCTGGGCGCTCGAGCACGG
>JBDTXN010000171.1:0-6305 GCA_040006175.1 Gemmatimonadota bacterium
TCCGCCCATCGAGCACGTGGTCTACATCATCAAGGAGAATCGCACCTACGATCAGCTCTTCGGCGATCTCCGCCCCGGGGATGGCGACACCGCGCTCATGTTCTTCCCGCGCGCGCTCACGCCGAATCATCACGCGTTGGCCGAGCGATTCGGAACGTATGATCGATTTTTCGTGAATGCGGAGGTGAGCCAGCAGGGCCACCCGTGGAGCACCGCGGGCTACGTCACGGACTACATCGAAAAGACCACGCACGACATCTACCGTGGCCGGCGCCCCGAGCCGGACGAACCGGGGGATGTGGACGATCCTGTCGCGGGATACCTGTGGGACGCGGCGGCGCGCAAGCACATCATGATGCGCAACTATGGCGAGGCGTCGGAGGTCGTGCCGCGCCCGGGCGAAACTGCGGATGAGAAGCGCACCGGTGGCGACAGTGTGCGTGCTCTCCTGCCCGCGCTCCAGCCGTACACGAATCCCTCGTACCCGCCGTTCGACATGTCGGTGCCGGACCAGAAGCGCGCCGACATCTGGCTCGCGGAGTTCCGCGAATACGAGCGTGCAGGCAAGATGCCGGCGCTCGAGATTCTGCATCTCCCGAGGGATCACACGGCAGGGCTGCGCGCAGGACTGTGCACACCTCGCGCGTGCGTCGCCGACAACGATCTCGCGCTTGGCCGCATCATCGAGGCGCTTTCGCATTCACAGTTTTGGCGCACGACCGCGGTGTTCGTGCTGGAGGACGACGCACAGGCCGGTGCGGACCATGTCGACTCGCACCGATCGGTGATGTTCACCATCTCGCCCTGGGCACGCGCAGGGCTGATCCACCGCTTCGTCAACACGACCGACGTTCTCGCAACCATGGAAGAGCTGCTCGGTCTCGGCTCGTTCTCACAGTTCGATCACTTCGGTCGCCCGCTTCGCGAGATCTGGCGCGACTCGCCGGATGTGCGGCCGTACGCCGCGCTCACGCCGGCTCAGTCGATCGTCGACCTGAACGTCGCGACCGGCCCGGGAGCTCGTGCATCCGCGCACATCGACCTCGCGCACGAGGATCGCGTCGACGACTCGGTGTTCAATCGCATCTTGTGGGGCGCGCTCAAGGGGAGCGCGCCGTACCCTGCAGCGCGACGACTCTCACTGCTGGAAGCGGCACGAGCGCGATGATGACTCGCATGGGCGCACTCTCCGTGGCCGTGGTCACGGGCCTTTTCGCTTTGGGCAGCGCACTTCACGCACAGCGGGGGTCGAGCATGGCGGTCGACAGCAGCGCGTATCCGCACGCGAACGAGCTGATCGGCACGGTGCGCGAGATGTACAACGGCGCGCTCACTCCCGAGATGGCGGTCAACACCTTCCGCAACATCGATCGTCTCTTCCCCACGCGCACGGTGGCGCACGGCGCCAGGCCGAGGGCGCTGCCGCAATCCGGCACACCGCTTCGCGAGGTCCGCTTCGACGATGGCATCGCGAGCTACAACCTCGAGCAGTACCTCGATCTCAATCGCGTGTCGGGCATTCTCGTGCTGAAGGATGGGCGGATCGCGCTCGAGCGCTATCGCTACGGCAACTCGGAGAAGACCCGGTGGATGTCGATGTCGGTCGCGAAGTCGATCACATCTACGCTCGTCGGCGCCGCGCTCGCGCAGCACCGCATCACATCGCTGTCGGATCCCGTCACCAAGTACGTGACGTCGCTCTCGGGTAGCGCGTACGATGGCGTCTCGGTACGCGACATACTGATGATGTCATCGGGTGTGCGCTGGAACGAGACGTACACGGACTCGACGTCTGACCGGCGGCATCTGCTCGAGGCGCAGATCGCACAGAAGCCTGGCGCCGCGATGCGTCTCATGGGCTCTCTGCCGCGCGCCGCGCAGCCGGGGCTCGTGAACAACTATAGCACGGGCGAGACGCAGGTCGCGGGCGAGATCGTGCACAGCGCCGTGGGCCGCCCGCTCGCCGACTATCTCTCCGATCGCATCTGGAGCCGCTACGCGATGGAGTCCGATGCGCGATGGTGGCTGGATTCGCCCGACGGCCACGAGATCGGCGGCAGCGGATTCAGCGCGACGCTTCGGGATTACGGAAGGTTCGGGCAGTTCATACTCGAGGGCGGCGTCGCGCACGGCGAGCGAATCCTTCCCGGCGGCTGGGTGCAGGAGGCTTCGACGCCGAAGGTTCTTCGCGACGGGCACGCGCTCCCCTATGGCTACTTCTGGTGGCCTGGCACGTCAGCCTCACAACAGCGCGACGGGGCGTTCGAGGCCAACGGTATTTTCGGACAGCACATTTACATCAATCCCGCCGTGCATCTCGTGATCGTCGTGTGGAGCGCGCAGACCAAGCCCACCGGGGGCGCGATCATCGACGACTGGAAGTTCTTCGACGCGGTCGCCGCGCAGCTGAGATAGGGCGGCGCGGGAATTCGACAGCGTCCACTCACGCAATCGCTCATGCATCGCATTCGCCAGGAAGATCTGCCGCTCCGGGGAAGCTCTCACAACTTCGTCGGCGCCGACCAGGGAGATGTCGGAATCTCCGCGTTCCTGTTCAACGGAGAGCCCGGACGCGGTCCCGGTCCGCATCGCCATCCCTACGACGAGATCCAGTTCATCCGCGAGGGACGCGGACGCTACGTGGTGAACGGCGAGGAGTTCGAGGCAGGCGCGGGCGACATTCTCATCATCAAGGCCGGCGAGGTGCACAGCTTCACCGTCATCGGGGATCGGCCGCTCGTGCAGCTCGACGTGCACGTGAGCCCGATGTTCATCCAGGAGAATCTCGGGTAGCTGAAGCCCAGCGCGGAGCGCACGATTACGTGCGCGTGAACGTCTGCACGAGATTCGGCTCCCACGTCTTGCCCTCATCCGCCGAGAACGATGATTCCGTGCGGAACGAAGTGGGGGTGATGTCGGAATAGACCAGCCGCACCATGATCGGCTTTCCATCGTACGTGTCGTGCATGAAGAACTCGCCGCGGCCGTTGGTGAAGTGACCGACGAGCGGCGCGTCGAGCACGCCGGTCTTGCTGCTCCCCCAGTAGATGCGCCACTCGTGCGACTTGGGCTCGTACATCCGCAGCATCAGCCCATCGTAGTGCGGGGTGGGAGTGTCGTTCGCGAGCTGCGCGAGGCTCGCGTCTCCGCCCCACACCTTCTGCACGATGTGCGTGTAGCCCTTGGGCGAGATCCAGGTGTTGGATCCGCTCAGGGGATGCGCCAGCCGCTTCATCTCGATCGACCACGTGCCGAGCTCGAAGTCGAAATCGCGTTGGCCGTCGCGCGCGACGATGGCGGAGTCGCGCGCCGCGGGCGTCGCCATGGCGGAACCGGCCGCGCCGCTGGAGGTGGTGGCCAGGAGGACGCCAAGCAGGGCGAGGGCGAACGGAGTATTCGGCATCGCAGTCTCCAGTGATCCGAGTGAGGCGAGCGACCAGGCGTCAAATTGCCGGTTAGTCGTGCGTACGACGGTTCGAAGGCAATAATGGCCGGGTCCAGAGGCTCCGGAAAGCGCCAGATTCGGCAAAAGGACTAAGCCCATTCGAGTCCACTCTGCATTGGGAAATCTTCGCGCGCGGCATGGTGGCCCAGCGTTCTCCACCGCCAGTCTCGCCAATCACGCCCTCGCGCCGCATCTTCTGGTCGCGACCGTGGACCGCTGTTTGTCATCGATGGGCTGGACCGCACAAGACCCGCGCGTCTCAATCCCAGATACCCGGAGTCGGAGCGCCTCATTACGGTGTGAGCGGAAAGCTCACGAGGAAAGTCATGTACGCACATCGTCTCATGTTTCTCGCCGCTCTCGGCGCGGCAGCTCTTCCACTTGGCAGCGCTGAACGTTCCGCACGCCCCGTGCACACCGAGCGCATAGCGCCGAACGACAACGAGCATCGCGCAGGTCTCCTCGCACACGGCGTGCTCACCGTGGCGCTCGAAGCGCGGAACGGCGAGTGGCATCCCGAGGAAAGCAGCGGTCCGACGATCTCCGTCCAGGCGTTCTCGGTTGCAGGAGGTCCGTTGCAAACGCCCGGTCCATTACTGCGCGCGCCGGTTGGCACCGAGCTACGCGTGACGGTGCACAACGCGCTCGCGGTGCCCATGTGGGTGTACGGGCTCGGCGAGCACCGCGGATTCGCGGACAGCACGGAGATCTCCGCGGGCGAGACTCGCGAGATGCACTTTCGCGCCACGACACCCGGCCTCTCGTACTACGCCGGCCGCACGTCCGCCGGCCCGGTCGGCGTGCGCACGACGGAAGATTCGCAGCTCAACGGGGCGATCGTGATCGATCCACCCGGCACCACGCCGAGCGATCGAATCTTCGTCATTTCGCAATGGCACACGCGCGACTCCACGACGGCGAGCGGTCTGGGTGCAGGCGCGACGCTGGCGTTCAACGGGCTGGAGTGGCCGCACACACCGCGGATCGATCTCGTCCAGGGCGACACGGCGCGCTGGCGTATCGTGAATGTGACCGTTCTTCCGCATCCACTCCATCTGCACGGCGCCTACTTTCGTATCGATGCGAAGGGCGATGGCCGCGCGGACTCGATCTATGCGCCCGAGGATCGGCGCATGGCCGTGACCGAGCTCATGCTCCCGGGCCAAACAATGTCGATGTCGTGGGCTCCAGTACACAGCGGCAACTGGGTCTTTCACTGCCACATCGCGAGCCACGCCTCGTCACGCGACTACTTCAATGCGGGCCATCACATGCCTTCACAGATGGTCGCCGCGGCGGTCGCGCAGGACAAGGATCATCTCAGTCACATGGGAGGACTCGTGATCGGCATCCGCGTGAAGCCGCGCGGGATCCAGGAAACGGCGCAGCCGATATCGCAAAGCATTCGCCTCCTCGTGCGATCACGCGCAAATGTCTATGGGGAGGACGTGGGATACGGATATGTGCGCGGAGATTCTCCTGATGCCGCGATGCGCGACAGCTTCTCCGTTCCCGGCCCCACGCTCGAGCTCAAACGCGGCAAGCGTGTCGCCATCACCATCGTCAATCAATCCCACGAAGCGGCCGCGGTGCACTGGCACGGCATCGAGCTGGAGAGCCTGCCCGATGGCGTGCCTGGACTGAGCGGCTCCGGCACGACGACGATTCCATTCATCATGCCGGGTGACTCGTTCACGGTTCGCTTCACGGCTCCGCGAGCCGGCACGTTCATGTATCACTCGCACTCGAACGAGATGCAGCAGGTCTCCTCCGGACTGTACGGCGCGATCATCGTGCGTGACGATACCGCGGCCGCCAGGGACGAGCACACGCTGCTCTTCAGCGACGACGGGCCGTTTACCAACTTTTTCGAGATCGGCCCGCCGACGCTGCTCAACGGCAAGCTGCATCCCGATACGATCGACGTCCGCGCAGGTCAGGCGACGAGACTCCGGCTCATCAACATTCGCGCGGAAAACAGCATCGACATGACGCTCGAGCGAGACGGCGCACCCGTGCTCTGGCGGATGATCGCCAAGGATGGCGCAGCACTCCCGGCTCACCAGATCCGCGAGCGCCCCGCGACACTCAGCACGAATCCGGGTGAGACGTACGACTTCGAGATCACAGCTGAAAAGCCCGGCGTGATGTTCCTGAAGTACGACGCAATGCCGGGTGACTCGACGAATACGCCGCACGCAGTCATTCGCGTTCATTGAACGCGCGCCGACACTTCACACGCCAACGAAATGTCCTCCGACTCCTCACCATCGGCACACTCGCTTCCGCTCCGCGCGCTCGCCGCACCGCTCGCGCTCTGCCGCCTGGCGGCCAGCGACGCGATTCCCGAATGGACCGCAAGCGCGCGCACGTTCCTCACGATCTCGCGCACGCCATCGGAGCTGTCGATCGTCGCCGATGAGGCCGTCGTCCCGGCTCACGTGGATGCGCAGCGGGGCTTTCGTGCGCTGCGCGTGGATGGACCCCTGCCGCTCGACCTCGTCGGCATTTTTGCCGCGATCGCGACTCCACTCGCCGATGCGCAGGTGCCGATCTTTCCGATCGCGACCTACGATACGGACTATGTGCTCGTGTCGGAGGGCAACCTCACTCGCGCGATCGAAGCGCTCAGGACAGCGGGACATCGCGTCAGCGAAGACTGACGACGAGACTCGCACACCGGGGAGCTTTCCGGGTAACAATCTCCCTGTACATATTGCGCTGTTGATCGACCGGGCACTTGTGGCTGTTTGGAGGACACGACGCGGATGTCAATGAGATCTCCTGGACGCGTATTCTGGCCGCTGGCCAGCCTGCTGGTGCTCGCCGACTGCTCGAGCAAGCGCGCGATCGAAGCCGC
>JBDTXN010000172.1:0-6244 GCA_040006175.1 Gemmatimonadota bacterium
TGTTGCTGTTGTCGCTGGTCAGCCTCAATCGCTACGTACTCGTCACGCTGTACCGGCGGAGCCGCTCACGCTGGCTCGAGCACCCTCCCGCGCTCGGTGAGGAAGAGCTTCCGCATGTTGTCGTACAGTTGCCCATCTACAACGAACGATATGTACTCGGGCGTTTATTGCGCTCCGCGACCGAGCTCGACTATCCGCGAGAGCTTCTCTCCATCCAGGTGCTGGACGATTCGAGCGATGACACCGTGGAGCTCGCGCGAAGTCTTGTCGGTCGGTACCGCGCGCAGGGGTTCGAGATCGCGCACATCCACCGCACGAACCGCGAAGGCTTCAAGAGCGGAGCGCTCGCCAACGGCCTGAATCACACCAGCGCTGAATTCATCGCGCTCTTCGATGCTGACTTCGTAATTCCGCCCAACTTCATCCGCGCCATGCTCCCGCACATGCGCGACCCGAAGGTCGGCATCGCGCAGGGACGCTGGGGCTACCTCAACGAGGAATATTCGACGCTCACCCGCGCCACGGTGATGGGCCTCGACGCGCAATTCGCCATCGAGCAGACCGGACGCTCGTTCGGCGGGCTGCTCCTCGGCTTCAACGGCACCGGCACCCTGCTGCGGGCGCAGTGCATCAAGGACGCGGGCGGCTGGCAGCACGACACGATCACCGAGGATCTCGACCTCAGCTATCGCGCCCAGCTGGCGGGATGGCGCATCGACTACGTCCCAAGCGTCGTCTGCCCATCCGAGCTCCCGGCGGATGTGCACGGACTGAAGGCGCAGCAGTTTCGCTGGACCAAGGGCACGCAGGAGACGGCGAAGAAGATGCTCCCGGCGCTCATGCGCTCGTCGCTCACCCCGTGGCTCAAGCTGCAGGGCGCGCTGCATCTCCTCTCCAACAGCACGTACCCGGTCCTCCTGCTCGTCGGAATCATCAACCCGCTCGTCGTCGTCATCGCGCATCACAATCACATCCGCATCGCCTGGCCGATCTCGGCCTACTTCATCTTCTCGCTCTTCGGCACCTACTCGTACCACGCCGAAGCGGAGCGGGCGCTGCACAGGGATTGGTTGAAACGCATGCTCTATTTCCCTGCGTTTCTCGCACAGTCGATCGGGTTGAGCATCAACAATGCGAAGGCGGCAACCGAGGCGTGGCTCGGGATCAAGTCGGGGTTCATCCGCACACCGAAGTACGATCTCACGCGCCGCGGCCAGCGCTGGCAGCAGCTCAAGTACCGGAGCCGCTTCAGCGGAACCGTGTTCTTCGAGATTGCCATGGCGGTGTACACGAGCGCGGGGCTGGGCTACGCGATCGTCTCGCACGAGTACGGTGCGACGCCGTTCCTCATCCTCTTCGGTTCCGGCTACTGGCTCGTGGCGGGCTACTCCGTGGGCCACGGACTCGGACGCGTATCGTGGAGCAAGCGTCCGAACGTGTCTCACGTCGAGGAGATCGCAGAGTCGATATCTCCGGAGCCGATGCGCGCGCCAGCCATGTCGGCGATGTCGGAGCGGTAACGTGGTCGGGCGTTCAATGGTGATTGCGCTGCTGTCGCTCGCGGCAGCAGCGTGCACCAGTGAGAGCGACAATCAGGCGCCGAGAACGGTCACGATCGTTCCGGATCTCACGGGCTACAACGTGATCCCTCTCGCCTCGGCCGAGAAGCGCGCGCAGCGCATGCCCTCGGGGGCATTCAGCTA
Organism: Gemmatimonadota bacterium; assembly: GCA_040006175.1. Lineage (GTDB taxonomy): Bacteria > Gemmatimonadota > Gemmatimonadetes > Gemmatimonadales > Gemmatimonadaceae > FEN-1250. The sequence continues at coordinate 1,704 of JBDTXN010000172.1, forward strand.
CACGATGGTGGACGGCGCGATCGACTGGTACCTCTTCGCGAACAATCTCGAACCCTCGCGTGCGTATCGAGTCGTGCTCACCGCTGGCGATGGAAAGGAGTACGCGGTCGCGAGCCGCCGCTCCGACGCGGGCGGCACCTTCGGCGTGCACGGCGTGGAGACGATACTTCGGAATCGCCAGTGTGTGGGCGCAGAAGATCCCGCGCGGCGAACGATCGAGTCGGCCCGTACGCTGCACGTCGCCTTGAAGAGCGACGGTTCCGCGAGCGGCACGAGCGGGAACGATGTTCTTGGCTCACGCAGCGCGCTGCCGTGCGGCGGCAATGGCGACGGTGTGTTCGACTACGTGCTCCAGTCTCCGGCAGCGGTAACGGTCGCGCGCTGACCTACCTGTTCACACCGCCAGCATCGACGAGCGCGACACGAACGCCGACGCTCGCGTCGGAGGTGTACGCCTCCTGCAGGACGGGCGTGCGCAGCGCATCCGAGAGCTCCCGCGGCGCGAGGGTGTAAAGCGGCGAGCGATAGTCGATGACGACCCACGTGCGCCCGGGCGGAAGCGCAGCTATCTCGCGACCGGCGGAGGCGTCCGCCGCGATGCCGATCACCGGGATGTCGGGCGCGCGCAGGTAAAATCGGAGCGGTGCATTCATCTCGCGCGGTTGAATCATCACGCGATCGCCGGGTTGGCGGTCGTGCTGGATGAGTGCCGCGGTCGACCGGTAATCGCTGTCGCGCGAGACAGCCGCCTTCGTCGAACGGGTGCCCAAGAGCAAGGCGACGCCGAGCACTACGAGCGCGCCGCATCGTGTTCTGAAGGCAAGCGCCGCGAGTCCGTCGCCCAGCAGAAGAAAAAAGACCGGGACGACAAAGAGGAAATACCTTTCCGTCTCGAGCGCACGCGTGATCGAGATGAGCACGTCGAAGACGAGCGGAATGGTCAGCGCGAAGAGCAGCAATCGTCGTCCGCCTTTGACGGACGTGTCGGGCGCAGGGTCCAGCCGCTCGCGCGATCGCGCGCGGATCGCAGCGTCCCCCGCAACCACGAACACCAGGAGTGGCAGTGGCTGGATGAAGAGCAGCGTGAGAAATCGTCCGAACGCACCGCGCCTCTGCAACATGTCGTTGAAGGCGAACCAGAAATCGTTCGGCTGATAGCGCTGCCCCGCGATCGCACCGAAGGGAAGCAGCATGGCTGCGCGCAGCGAGCGCTCCAGGCCAAGTCCCGTGCGCCATGCCTGTGAGGACGCTGCGGATCCGAGACGCAGAAATGCGAGGTAGAGAACGAGCACCGCGAGAATCGCCGCCTGCGCGACGATCCACGAGAGGACAGCCCGCCGTCGCGCGACCGGCGACACCACACCATCACCGCGAATTCGGGTTTGCCACCAGAGCACGAGCGCGTCGAGATTCAGCGCGACGAGCAGCGTGCCGGCTACGGGGTGCGTAAACAGAAGTGTGATCCCGGCCAGCGCATACCAGGCGAGCGCCACGAACTGCGAGCGTCTCGGAGGTGCGGGAGGTGCAGCCGAATCGATCGAAGCCAGAACGGATTCGCGCCAGCGGATGTATGCCCAGAAGGTGAGCAGGGCCACCAGAGACGTGAGCATGTACATCCGCGCTTCCTGCGCGAAGTAGAGCTCGAGCGGAGAGAGCGCCGTCAGCGCGGCGGCGATCAGTGCGGCCCTGCGCGAGAGAAGCTTCGTACCCACCGCGTATACCGCGGGAACGAGCGCAACACTCGCCAGCACGGAAAATGCTCGCAAGGCGAATGCGGAGTCGCCGAGCGCGGAAATCCATAGCTTGAGGAGTACGAAGTACAGTGGACCAACGGGACTTCCGCGCAGCTCACCGATCAGCGTCGACCAGGAATCGCTTGCGACTTGCCACGAATTCGCCTCATCGAGCCACAGATTCGATGCAGACAAGCCGTGGAGCCGAAGAGCGATGGCTACACAGATGAATCCGAGCATCCAGGACGCGTCTCGTCCGGCACCGCCCACCACGGTGCGGCTCGATCCTGTACGGATCGCGGCGCTCGCTGGCGCGCTGTTCTGGTTCATCTTCGTTCGTTCGTCATACGACCAAGCGGAGTCCGTGCAGTCGGGAGCAGGAATGTGGCGTGTGACACTCGCGCAGAAGGATGCCGCGTTCCGGCCCATTCCGCGCGCGGCTGGCGGTGCGACCGGCGTCGTCTGGTATGCACACTCCGGTCCCGCGCTGCGCTTCACGCTGCAGGCGTACGGCCTGCAGCCGCAGCATCGCTATTTGCTCGAGATACAGGCCGACGACGCAATCTACTCCGTGGCGAGCTACACGTCGGATGCGCGCGGCCAGCTCGCGATCGACACCACGCTCACCCAGTTCGCCGAAGGAACGTGTGTAGGCACGAACTTCGACGCGCCACGCTCAGTGCAAGGCTCGCACAAGGTGAAGTTCTGGATCAAGCGCGACGGCAATCCGCAAACCGGAGTTTCACCCGGCGTGAAAACCGATGCGCCCGGCGCCGCGTTGTCTTGTCGCGGCAATGGCGACGGCGACTACGCGTACATGTTGATGGAAAACGAGGTCGCCAACTTCACAGGCACCGCTACTGCGCCATGACGTGCGCGCACGCGCGAACCGAGGCGCTCACCCTGGCGGTGTGCGCACGCGACAGATGCGCGCAGGATCGAGGCGCCAATGCTCGGCCCACTGCACCGCCGACGCTGTGACGACGCTGTCGCGCTCCGGCGTTGCCGCGCGAATGTCGTAGAATGACCAGAGCGGCGGCTCATTCCCGGAGTAGCCGTTGATCGTCGGAATGCCACGCTCCATGGACGCCCACATCGCGTCCGCGTGGTAGTTCCACGGATCATCGTCGCCGCCGGTGGTCGTGTAGAGGAAGAGCTGGCAGCCCGCACCAATGCCATTCGCGACGCGCGCGACGCGCGCCCGACCCTCGCTCTTGTCGTATGATCGTGGCTCCTGCACCTGCTCGACGACGATGACTCCGGTCACCATCGCCGCGATCAGCGCTCGCCTGAGCCGGTCCCGCTGGCGCAAACGCATTGCCGTTCGCGACGGCGGGATGCGCAGCGTGCGCGCGAGCGACTCGATCAGCAGGGCCACACCGAGTGATGCGGGGATCAGCAGCGCGACACCGATGCGCGAGACGGCACGTAGAGCGCCGGCGCCGGGCACGTAGAGATAGGCGGCGTGCCAGAGAGTGAAGCCGCCGGGCCATTCTGTGGCGAGTAGCGCCATCGTCAGCGGGACGATGACGGCGAATTGCACATCGCGCCTGCGCCGTGCCATCCACAACCCCGTCGCGGCGCACATGACCGTCACGACACCGAGCCCGAGTCGCTGCTCGTGCTCCATCGGCAAGTCCCGAAAGCCAGAGAGTGCGGCGATCCATCCATAGAGCCAGCTGCTCGGACCCATGTAGGCCCACGACTCGAGTCGCGGAAGCATCGTCTCGACCAGGGCGAACGATCGTGTTCCCACCTGCCGCTGAGCCTCGAGATAGTGCGACACCAGTGGCGCGAGCGCGAGCAGCGATGCGAGGGCGGCGCCCGCGAGAGCGCCGAGATTCGCGCGAGCGGTGAGGAGCACCCGACGCCGCGTCCCGGGACGCACGAGCGCCCACAACGCTGCGATCGCGAGCGCGAAGATGAGAAACCAGCCGTAGTAGAAGCTCGAGTAGAGCTGCGCCGCAGTCGCCGCCGCGAGCGCGAACACCCACGCCGTGCGTCGTTGCACGATCATCACGCCGGCGCGCAGCTCCGGCTCGGCCCTGAAGATCTCCAGCACCGCGAGAATCGCGATCGCGATGTAGAAGTGCGCGATCAGCTGGGCGTGTATCACCTGCGCGGTGCGCTCGGCTGCGAAGGACAGGAGCATCGCACCTATGACGGACGCGATGGGACGGATGCGAAAACCGCGCGAGAAGAGGACGAAGGCGGACACGAAGTTGAGCGTCGCGATCGTCAGCATCCATAGCTGAAACGACGTGTCCGGCGCGAAGCCGGTGACTCGCCACAACCAGTAAAAGGGAGCGACGCCCAGCAGGACGTCGGAGTAGGCCGCGGTGTTCGGCGCGGGATAGAAGACCGGAGGGCTCCAGAATCGCTCGTGTCCGGGAAAGCCGAGCAGCCAGCGGTAGCCGTGCTCGAGGATGTAGTTGTTGAGTCTGGTGTCGCCCCAGTCGCTCTGCATTCGATGAAGACCCGACAGCAGCATGGGATGGAATTGCAGCAGCAATCCCACGATCCACGCTCCGACCGCGATCGACGCGGACACGACTCTGTTCTCCCGCCGCTGCGCGCGAACGCCGCCTTTCACGAGTGCTCCGTTGCTCCGTTCGACCAGTGACGTCGGCATGCCGCAAGAGACCACGGACGCAGCGGCCGGCGTCACCGTGGTGACGCACCAGGCGGGCCAGACTATCGCGGGGACTTCGCCGCGGCAAGGCTAGCGGAAGGCGCCTGCCGTGCCGCGATCGTGCGCACACCACCGCATCACGACGGTGCCGACGATCAGCGCATCTTCGCGAGGAA
>JBDTXN010000173.1:0-6182 GCA_040006175.1 Gemmatimonadota bacterium
CGGCAGAAGACTACCTCGGCCACAAGGTCGAGAAGGCAGTCGTCACCGTTCCCGCATACTTCAACGATTCGCAGCGCCAGGCGACCAAGGACGCAGGTCGCGTCGCAGGACTCGACGTGCTGCGCATCATCAACGAGCCCACGGCCGCGGCGCTCGCGTACGGGCTCGATAAAAAGAAGGACGAGAAGGTCGCGGTGTTCGATCTCGGCGGTGGTACCTACGACATCTCCGTGCTCGAGCTCTACGACGTCGAAGGCTCGCGCCAGTTCGAGGTCAAGTCTACCAATGGTGATACTCACCTCGGTGGCGACGACTTCGACCAGCGCGTCATCGACTGGCTCGTCACCGAATTCAAGCGCGACCAGGGCATCGACCTCTCGAAGGATCCGATGGCGCTCCAGCGCCTGAAGGAAGCTGGCGAGAAGGCGAAGATGGAGCTCTCGGGCACGCAGCAGACCGACATCAATCTGCCGTTCATCACGGCGGACCAGAGTGGCCCGAAGCACCTAAACTACTCGCTCACGCGGGCGAAGTTCGAGCAGCTGGTGGACGATCTCATCCAGCGCACGATCCCGCCCATGCAGCAGGCGCTCAAGGATGCCGGCATGAAGCCCGAGGAGATCGATGAGGTCATCCTCGTCGGCGGCTCGACGCGCATTCCGAAGGTGCAGCAGATCGTGAAGGACTTCTTCAAGAAGGAGCCGCACAAGGGCGTCAACCCTGACGAGGTCGTCGCGATCGGCGCCGCGATCCAGGGTGCGGTGCTCACCGGCGAGCAGAAGGATGTTCTCCTGCTCGACGTGAACCCGCTATCGCTCGGCATCGAGACGTTGGGCGGCGTGACCACGGTGCTGATTCCGCGGAACACGACGATTCCGACCAAGAAGTCCGAGGTGTTCTCGACCGCTGAGGACAATCAGACGACCGTCGAGATTCACGTGCTGCAGGGTGAGCGCGAGCTCGCCTCCGGCAACAAGACGATCGGCAAGTTCCAGCTCACCGGTATTCCGCCGGCACAGCGCGGACAGCCGCAGGTCGAGGTCACCTTCGACATCGACGCGAACGGCATTCTGCACGTGACTGCCAAAGACAAGGCGACCGGCAAGGAGCAGAAGATCCGGATCGAGGCGTCCAGCGGCCTCTCGGAGAACGACATCCAGAAGATGGTCAAGGATGCCGAGGCGCACGCGGATGAGGACAAGAGCCGGCGCGAGGAGATCGACACGCGCAATCGACTCGACAGTCTCACGTACGAGGTCGAGAAGAATGCGAAGGAGTGGTCGGACAAGCTGAGCGCGGACCTCAAGACGCGGCTCGAGGCGTCGGTCGAGCGGGCGCGCAAGGCGCTCCGCGCGGACGACTTGAGCGAGATCCGGACTGCGCAGGAGGAGCTGAGCCGCACGTACAGCGAGGCTGGTCAGTCGCTCTACGCGCAGGGTGAGCAGGACGCGGGCACCACAGCCACCGACGAGGCGGCGACGGCCAGCGCGCATGCGAATCCGAAGGGAACGGACAACGTCGTCGACGCGGACTATGAGATCGTCGACGAAGGAAACAAGTAACTTCTGCTGAGCACCCGCGCCGCCGACACGAAACTTGCCGGCGGCGTGAGGTGTAGTATCGACAACTCTCTACACGGTCAGGATTTGCATGGCTTCTCCAATTTCTACACGGCTGACGGTCGGCGTGGCCGCCATCGTCGCGTTCATCGGTGGGTTGACCGTCGCTGGCGGCTTCAATCTCACTCCGTTCGGTTATGCGCAGCAGGCAGGCGGAGCGAAGCCGCCGCAGGCAGCGGTGCAGCAGGTGACCGAAGCGAGCAACGCGTTCGTCGCGATCGCCGAGCACGTGACGCCCGCTGTCGTCTCCATTCAAATGGAGCGCCAGGCGCGTCCGGTGAAGGTCCCTCGCGGTGGTCAACAGATCCCGCCGGGCATGGAAGATTTCTTCAAGCAGTTCGATCCGAGGCAGCAACAGCAGCAGCCGATGGAGGGAAGCGGCTCCGGCTTCCTCGTCACGCAGGACGGCTTCATCCTGACGAACAATCACGTCGTCGCGGAGGCCGACAGGCTCACGGTGACGTTGCTCGACAAGCGCGTGTTCAAGGCGAAGGTGATCGGTCGCGATCCGACCACCGATATCGCGGTGATCAAGATCGACGGCACCGGCTTCCCCACGATCGGTTTCGGCGACGACGACAAGTCTCGCGTGGGTGAGTGGGTGCTCGCCGTCGGCAATCCGCTTGGTCTGGACTTCACGGTCACGGCTGGAATCATCAGTGCGAAGGGCCGCAGCGGTCAGCTCCGCAATCTCTACCAGAGCCAGTACGCTATCGTCGACTACATCCAGACGGATGCGGCGATCAACCCGGGCAACTCCGGTGGTCCGCTCGTGAACAGCCATGGGGACGTGATCGGCGTGAACAGCGCGATCGCGAGCGGCACGGGCTACTACTCGGGCTATGGCTTCGCGATTCCCATCTCGCTCGCGAAGACCGTGATGAACGACCTCATTCAGTACGGCCGCGTGCGTCGCGCGATCCTCGGCGTGTCGATCAGCGATCTGCGTCCGGAAGACGCGCAGGCTGCTGGACTCAAGGACATTCGTGGCGCGCTGGTTGGTGGCGGGACGCCGGGCCAGCAGAGCCCTGCGGAGCAGGCTGGCATTCAGGCAGGTGACGTCATCGTCGCAATCGACGGAGCGTCAGTCGATCGCGTCGCGCAGCTGCAGCGAATCGTCCGGGTGCACAAGCCGGGTGAGACGGTGAGCGTCGACGTGATGCGCTATGGCCAGAAGCACTCGTACAAGGTGAAGCTCGCAGAGGCACCCGCCGAGTCGCAGGTGGCGAGTGCGGACGATGAGGACAGCGGCAGCACCGACAGCGCGACGACCAAGCCGGCTGCGTACGACAAGCTGGGAATCTCGGTCGAGCCGATGACGACGGACCGTGCGAGTCGCGCGGAGGTGTCGGACGCGCAGCGCGGGCTGGTGGTGATGAGCGTCGATGCGCTCGGGCCGTCGTACCAGAAGCTGTTCGCGGAGTCGGATGTAATCGTGCGGGTGCTCAACCCGATGCCGCACGCGATCCGGACGGTATCGGATCTCGACACGTCGATCTCGAAGCTCAAGAGCGGCGATGTCGTGAGCTTGCTCGTCTACAACACGCAGCAGAAGCAGTCGCGTGTAGTGAATTTGCGAATCGGCGGATGAGTCGCGGCGAGTGAACGAAGAGAACGCCCGGTGCGCCAATGCGCACCGGGCGTTTTCATTGTGCGTTATCGAGAAAGGACATTCCAACCGATGGTCATGCTCCTACGGCGCGCCCGACCGCCTTCCCGATGTCCCCGCGGCTCGCGCGAGCACGACCATGAGATCAGCCGCATCGGAGTCGGTGAGCCCCTCGCATCGCGTGAGCGACTGCCAACTTTCGAAGCGCAAAGCGTGGCCGATTGCGGCGGCGAGACGTGTGCGCGCGCGCCCCTTGACCCCCCATCCCCTGCTGAGCGCAGCGCGCACAGCAGCGACGAACTCGCCCCAGGGGCGAACGACGGAAGCCAAGGCCGGAATGCGCGGTGCGTCCTGCATCACGTGCGAAAGCATGTCCTCGCCGTTTCGGTAGTAGAGATAGAATGCCAAGAGCGCTGCACGCAAACGATTGGCTGGATCCTCAGATCCCGACCACAAGGCGGGATCGGGGGGCGAAACCTTCGCGCTGAAGTGTGCGAAACACGCACCGAAGAGAGAGGTCTCGTCCGCGAAGTGGCGGTACACGGTCAACCGCTCAACCCCGGCGCGATTGGCGATTGCGGTGATGGTTGTTTGCGCAGGACCGACTTCCTCATGGAGCGCGACAACTGCGTCCAGGATACAATTGCGGACCGCTGCCTGCCGCTCCGCTCGCTTCTTCAACTCATATTTCCTCTTTTTCATTGTGTGAACGTACCTGATCTGCGAAATGTTGACAACGTCACCGTTACTCGTATACTGGGGAAGATTCAGTGCACACGTCTGTGCACTGATTGGGAGGCTCGGCCGCGGACGAATTGGGGTTGCCAAGGGAACCGTCACCGGCAACCTGAGGCCAGTCGATAATCGGGATCAGCGGTTGGTTCTGAATGAATTGCAGGGATACACGTCGCGTACGTCTCTCCAACCGAGGATCTTGAGCATGCGATCCCACGCATTGGCCCTGCTCGTCGCCGTCATTTTGCCTCTGCTGGCATGTTCCGCGGAATCGCCAGTTGCACCGACAGCCCCCGCAGGCTCGCCCGAAATTTCACTAAGTGCTACGAGTATGTCTCTGTGCTATCCGCGATGCCCTGCGAGCTCTCGCGGCATTTTCAATATCGGCTATGTGACCATCACGAATAGCGGAACCGGAGCGCTCCGCTGGTACTCATCGTCAAACAAAAGCTGGCTGAAGTCATTCGGCACGGGCCGTGCTCCTTCGACAGTAGAGGTCCGGGTCGATGGAACCGGCATGGCGCAGGGCCAAAGCTACAAGGGCGAGATCACGTTCACTGCGGTGGATCACCTCGACAAAACGGCGACACTCGCGGTCACAATGCGGGTGCCATAGACGGCTCGCCGACAACAAACCCCGACCCAATGCCGCGTGCGCGACGTTGTTGCTCGAGGAAGTCCGAGAACCCGACTGCTTCACAAGAGGTCAACGACGAAACGCCCGGCGCGCGACATGCGCCGGGCGTTTTGCATCCTGATCCTTCGGTCGCACGCTCAGGGCGCTTCGGTGACGCCGGAGCTCCCATCACTGGCCGCGGTGTCACCCGCAGATGCGCCATCTTTGCGACCTTGGTAAATCGATGTCGCGTCCGCGTCGGCACAGAACCCCTGCTACTGAAACAATTCGCCCGGCGCGCAATCGCACGCCAGGCGAATTTTTTTCTAGCGTATGCGCTCGAGACTACTCGGTCTCGTGATGACCCGGCCACGAGGAGCGCGCCAACGTGTCCGCGTAGAGGTCGCCCACGCGCATCGCGGAGGATACGGCGGCGCCCACGAGTGCGAGGAGCAGTGTACAGCCCACGACGCTCTGCCATGGAATGTTCGCTGCAAAGTCGGGACGCATCGCAAGCACGAAGACCAGTGCCGCGGTGGACAAAAGAAGCGGCAGCCTGCGATCACGCTGCGGCTGCGAAGTAGTGCGAGTCGGCGAGTGTTGCGATCGGTGCGAAAGCACGACTGTCCTGATTGAAGAGACACTGGAGTGGTGCGCACCAGTATGACGAGCCGATCAACCTCGTAGTAAGCTGACCGCTGGTCACATGAAATAAACTGTCCGGATGGGTGGGCGAGTTCCCACTCGAGAGTTGGCCGCTTTCACAGGCCCACAAAGCAGAGCGCGCGTGCCGAGTAACGGCACGCGCGCTCGACTGCCGACGCGCTCGGATTACGCGTTCGTGCGACTACGCTTCTCGCTACGGGCGCGGCTTGCCGTCTGCCGTGAGATGCGTACGCCACCAGGCGGGCGACCCAATGATGCTCGGATCGTTCTGTCCTGCGGTCCCGGCCGACGTACCGGAAGCGGATGTACCCGAAGTCGACGTAGTGGTAGACGATGTGCTGGAGGTAGAAGTCGTGCTCGGCGACTTCTCTTTCCGGCTGCTGTCGCTCGGCGAGCCCATACGTGTGCCCTGATTGCCGTACTCCGACGCGGTGTCGCGACTCGCAGTCGAGCCCGACGACGGCTTGATGCGCGTGTCGCCGCTCGGTGAAGGAGCCGACTCCTGCTTGTTGTGTGAGCATGCAAATGCCGCGATCACGACAGCGGCGCTGAAAACCATCTTTGTTCTCCTCATCTACCCCTCCCAAAGTGAAACTGCCAAGCGAGTGCGCTGAACCGGTGATCCATTCGCTTTCGCGCGATACCGCGCTGAAGGTGCAAAATCGTTGCCGGAGTCAGCAACCGGTGACGAGTGACGCTAAGAGAGGCGCTGAGAACGCTCGGAACGGACACGTAGAATGAGCCCTTGCATGAGTCGGCAGTCACTCGCACTCAGCGCATGGAGCGACGTCCAATTTTACGTCGGCGCTGGCGGGCGCGTGAATACCGGAGATATTTAACCGTTGCACCACCTGCGGGAGTGGCGGAATTGGTAGACGCGCTGGACTTAGGATCCAGTGGGGAAACCCGTCCGGGTTCGAGTCCCGGCTTTCGCATG
>JBDTXN010000174.1:0-6172 GCA_040006175.1 Gemmatimonadota bacterium
CTCGCAACCGCCTGATTACAAATCAGGTGCTCTGCCAATTGAGCTACGTCAGCGTAAGCTCATAACAACGCACGGCGTTTTTGCGCAAGACTCATAGAATAACAGGACTTTGGGGGTGCGTCAAGCGCGCGGAGAGCGCGTATGTCGTGCTACCGCACCTTCTTCCAGCGCGTCCCCTGAGGCGTATCCTCGATCGTGATTCCCTTGCCGTCGAGCTCGCCACGGATCGCATCGGCGGCAGCAAAGTCCCGCCGCGCCCGCGCCTCTCGACGCGCCGTCAGACGCTCCTCCACCCATTCGGCCACCGTCTCATCGATCTCGGGCTCACCGGGTACGATGTCGAGCACTCCGTTCACCATCGCGAAGGCCTTTCGGGCCGCATCCAGCCCAGCCGCGTTCGTGCCGCCCGCGTCCAGCTCCGCATTCACCATCCGGACGAACTCGAACAATGCCGCCATCGCCTCAGGGGCGTTGAGATCATCGTTGAACGCGTCGGTCGCGGCGCGCTGCAGCTCGGCAGCGATCGTCGACATGTTGGCGGTTCCACCCGTCGCATCCGCCAGACGCTCAGCGAAATCGCCCACGCGTCGCACCGCGTTCGTGGACGCATCGAGCGAATCCTCGGCGAGATTCAGCTGCTTGCGATAGTGCACCGAGAACATGAAGTGACGCACGGCGGCGGCCGAGACGCCGGCGGCGCGAAGATCTTCCACGCCGGCGACATTGCCGACGCGCTTCGCCATCTTCGCGCCCTCGGTGAGCAGGAACTCGCCGTGGCACCACGTGCGTGCGAACGGCGCGTCGTTCGCGCCCTCCGACTGTGCGATCTCGTCCTCGTGGTGCGGAAAGATGAGATCAACCCCGCCGGCGTGCAGATCCAGCGTGTCGCCAAGGTAGCGCTTGGCCATGGCCGAGCACTCGAGATGCCACCCCGGGCGGCCGCGGCCCCAGGGCGAGTCCCACGCCGCGCCCGTCTGCTCATCTTCCGGCTTCGCTGCCTTCCAGAGCGCAAAGTCGCGAACGTCTTCCTTGTTGTAATCATCGGCGGCAACGCGCGCACCCGCGCGAATCTGACGAGTGTCGAGGCGCGAAAGCTTTCCGTATCCAGGAAAGCGGGCGATGGCGAAGTACACGGACGAGTCTTCCGCCTGGTATGCGAGCCCTCGCGACATGAGCCGCTCGACGAGCGCGATCATCTCGGGGATGTGCTCGGTCGCCTTCGGATACACTTCCGCCGTCTCGATGCGCAGAAATTCGCGATCGCGGTGAAAGATCTCCGTGACGGGCTCGGTGACCTCGCGAATTTTCTTCCCGAGCGCGGCCGAGCGAGTGATGATCTTGTCGTCCACATCCGTCAGATTCATCACCTGCTGCACCTGCCACCCGTTCAGACGCAGCACCCGGCGCAGCAAATCCTCGAACAGAAAGGTGCGGAAGTTGCCGAGATGTGCAGGGTTGTAGACGGTGGGCCCGCACGTGTACATCCGGACGGTCGTTCCGTCCGCGGGAGCGAACGGCTCGACGCGACGGGTGAGCGTGTTGTAGAGCTGCATGCTCGTCCTGAATACATGATCGGCGCGCGGTGCGGGCGAACGCGAGAAGCTAGACGCCCGAGTGTGCTTATTCAACGTCTGCGGGAGCGCCGTTGAGCGCCGTACAAATATTCGAGCGCGCGAATGCCGGCGCGCAACAGGAGTGTGAGTGAGATGTCTCGAGCATTCGTGAACGAGGATGCAGGCGGGCGCGACTCACCGCTGCGCCGTTTCGTACTCCCCGATCGCGACGATCCGGGATACGACGAAGCCGCAGCGCTCGCGCTGCTCGAAGGCGCGGCCGAGGGCGACACGGAGAGCGCGGAGGTCGCAACGGGCTACTACTGGGGAGAGCGCAAGCTGCGCCCGTACGTCGAACGTGCGCTCGCGCACGCGCGCGAAGCGGGCGATGAGGCAGCGATCCGCGCCGCCGAGCGTTTTCTGCGCTGAACGGGCTCGCCGTCGACCAGCGCCCCGTTCTCCAGCATCACGATGCGCGAGATCAGCGGCGCGCCAGATAGCTCGTGGTTGGAGGCGAAGATAACGGCTGCACCTGCAGCCGCGTGGCGCTGCAGGAGTGCGAAGACGAGACGTCGCTCGATCGCGCCAGCGGTTGGAAGATCGTCCACGAGTAGAAGCCTCGTGAGGCCGAGGGGCGCCGCGCACACCGCAGTGTAGAGCGCGCCGGCTGTACCGCGAACGCAGACGTGAGCGATGCCGCCTCGTGGAGCGATGCGCGCACCGAACCAGAAGAGAGAGCCGGCGTCCGGGCGCAAAAGCCCTGCGGCGCAGGCGAGCAGCGTACTGCGCCCACTCGCCTGCGATCCCACGAGCGCCATGATCTCGCCCGGCCAGAGCGCCAGGTCGAGATCGCGGAGCACGGACACACGCGCCGAACAGCCGCCCGCGCCCGCGCAGAAGCTCTTCGAAAGCGAGACGATCGAGAGTGCCGTCACGGGCGGGACCCGCGCGCCCGCGCGCCAGAGAGCGCGCGCAAACGCACGCCGTTGTCCACGATCATCAGCGTGAATCAGCGTGCTCGCGCGCGCGCTGCTGCATCACAGCGCCCACGATCATGAAGAATGCCGCACCGCCCAGCGTGTAGCTCTGCAGCGGTGCATTGTGCAGCGGGACGAGGAACGTCGCCGCGATGAGCAAGCAGCCCGCCGCAAACGCGAGCGGCATGGCAGCAGCTCTCCAGCCGCCCTCTCTGGACAACGCCGTCATGACGGCTTGCACGAGGGAGGCCGCGCCCGACAGCGTTCCACACACCACCGCAACGAGCGCGAGTGCTGGCTGAAACGATTGCCGGTGCGCGACTCCCCAGGGCGTCAGCAGCGCAAGACTCACGATGATCACCAGCCACAGGAGTGCCGTCTTCATGAGTCGACCGTCCGCTGAGTAGAGCATGAGATCTCCGGATCAGAGAGTGAATGCCGTAGTGCAGTGCGCTGCATAGGAGCCTTCGAAGCACTCCCATTTCCCGGTGGGCCACGCCGTACTCCCTCCGCCCGCGCTCCCGCTCAGGTTTCCCGAGGCTACCGAGTCGTGCGCGAGCATGCAGTCGATGAGCAAATCCTCCATCGCCGCGGCCGTTGCAAGTGCGGCAGCGAATCCCGTGAGCAGCGCGGGTGTGAGCTCCGGAGCGGCGACGATTGCAGCGGCGGTCCCGCTGAGCACCGCAGCCGCGGCTGCGTATCGGAGCCATTCCTGACGGCAAGCATAGAAGTAGAATCCCTGCGCAGTGGCATCCTGCGGTGCGAACGCGAAGGCCAGCGCGTACGCGGCAGCGCCAAGCGCTCGTTGCAGCGGAGCTACCCCGGGCGAGCGCTCGAGTCTCACGGTTTGCGCCGGACCGCCCGGGGTGATCATGGCGAGCGCGGTAGTTGTCGTGTAGGTGCCGACCAGAGCTCCATTGCGAACCGCCTGCATGTAGCTCCGCGTGCGAACCCATCCAGTCGTCGTTTTCACCCAGCTGTAGGCCGTGGTGCTCACCAGCACGCCATCGATGTAGTGCTGCATCGTCGCCGGAGGCCCTCCGCCCGCCCGATAGAGAAAAACGATCTTCTGCACGTGCCGAGTGGTATCCGTGATGGCCCAGCTCGCACGGCCTCCGATGTTCGCGACTCCGGGCTCGCCGAACGAGACCTCCATTCCGTCGCTAATGGTGCTCCCGCCCACGATCGACGCACTCACGCCCCCCGGGCCGGACTCTGCGCCCACAACCTCGAGCGCATGCGTTTGGGGATTCACGACCGACGCGCTGCGGCTGGTGACGTAGTGGGCCACAGGTGTCGTAGCGCCCGGCTCCGTGGGAAGCCGCCCTCCGCCTTCCCGGTCCGCGCACGCGCCAACGACGAATGCGGTGGCGAAGACTGCCAGAACAGTGATGCCATGATGCAGCTGTTTCTGCAGGTACTGGTGCTTGCGATGTTGCATGAGTAATGCTCCCGCGCGAAGCGCATCGCCCACACTGTTGACCGATAGTCAACCGGCCGCCGATCCGACGTGTGAGCGACGCTGACCGATGGTGATCGCCACCACGGGAGACGCGCTCCGTGCGCCGCGCATGTGACCGGCGCGTCTCGAGAACGCGCTACGACGGTCGATGCGAGACCAGTGCGTCATCCGGGCTGCGTTCGGCCATCGGCGCAATCACGGGCGCCACGACGTGCTCGATTCGCAGGTGCTGGGTCGGAGCGACGCGCGGCGGCGCGGCGCCCTGTGTACGGAGCCAGTATGGGGTGGGCGTTTCGCGTACCCGACATCCTTCCAACGCGCGCCACATCTCATGGCCGCGCTACGAGCCGCCGCTACTTTCGCTTCGCCGCGACCTTTTTCGCCAGCGTTGCGCGCTTCGACACTCCGCTACGCTCCGCGGCGCGCGTGCGCTTCCGGTGAAACGCATCGATTGCCTCGACCACGGGCTCCGGATCGAAGCGAACGGCGTCCGTCGTCGGAAGACCTGTCAGTTTGCGCGTCTTCTCGATCGCCGCGCGCGCCGCGCGCTCCGAGAGATCGTAGGTGTTGAGCGCAACTGCGATGACTGGCGCCGGTCGCAGATGCTGCACGAGCATCTCGTGCATCCGGATCAACTCCGGGAGCGGTGGTATCTCGATCCAGGGATTGTTGTTGATGTGCGTGCGCGAGGGCTGCGCGCACATCACCATCGCGTGCGGAAGCGATCCGTGCATGAGCCCGAGCGTCACGCCCGAATAGCCCGGGTGGATGATCGAGCCCTGCCCCTCCACGAGCACGATGTCCGCGCCCTTCGAAGCGTCGAGTACGAGCTTCTCCGCCGCGCCCGCGATGAAGTCCGCGATCACCGCGTCGACGCCAATGCCCCACCCCTCAATGAGAATCCCTGTCTGCCCCGTGCCCGCGAAGCGCACCTTCCGATCGCGTGCCTTGAGCCCGTCACGAATCTGCAGCGCCGACGTCATCTTGCCGATATTGCAGTCCGTGCCGACGGTGAGCACCACCGTCGAATCGACGTTTCGCACGCGCCCCATCGCGACCGGAAGATCGAGCGGCGGCCGCCGAAGATCGTGGATCTCGACCTTCCTCTTCTCCGCACGCGCCGCGAATTCCGGATCCGCACCGATGAACGTGTGCAGACCGCTCCACACGTCGAGTCCCGCATCGAGCGCGGCGAGAATCATCGCGCGCCACTCCACCGGAAGCTTTCCGCCCTGCGGTGCGACACCGATCAGGAGCGCCGTCGGCTTCCGCGCGAGTCCCTCCGCAACCGAGGACACAACCGGGATGTCACCGCCGAATCCGAGCACGTCCTGCGAAGTGCGACCGGCGCGACGCGAGTCGATGACGGCGACCACGCGCTCGGGCGTGTATCTGAGGCAGGAATTTGCGGTCTTCGAGGTGAGCGGTCCGAATTGGCCTTCAGCTATGACGAGAAAGCGAAGTTCGCGTGGCATTCAGTGAATTTCGAGTTCAGGCGGTACGCGCGCGATCGCGCGCCTCCGCGAGGGAGATGACGTCCACGCCAGAAGGCGTGCCGACGAGTACGTCCGAGCCGGGAAGCGGAGCGCGCACCACGAGCGCTCCATTCCGCAGCAGCCGGCGAAATCCCTGTCCTTCGTAGACGCGACCGATCAGAATGCGCCGGACGATCACGTCGAGCACCGCGAGCGCAGGCACCGCCACGAGCAATCCCACGGGGCCGAGCAGCTTCCCCATGATCAGAATCGACATGATCGTGAGCACCGGAGCCAGGCGAACCTGCCGCGCCATGATCAGCGGCGAGATCACGTTTCCCTCGAGCAGGTGCACGACCACGCCCCAGCCGATCACTGCGAGCGCCTGACCGGCGCCGCCCTCGCCGAGCACGAACGCGGCGGGCAGCGCCGTCGAGACGAGCGTGCCGAAGATAGGTACGATCGCGACGAGGCCCGTGAACAGCCCGAAGGTGAGCGCATAGGGGACGTGCAGCAGCGAGAATCCGATCGCGGCGAGCCCGCCGAGCAGAAACATCGACGTGAGCTGGCCGAGGATCCACGCTCGCAAGGTTTGTGAGATGTCCACCATCACGTCGCGCACGAGATCGCGATGCACCGGCGGAAAGAGGGAGATGAGCAGCTCGCGGTAGAGCCCCGGCTGATTCGAGAGATAGATGCTCAGGA
>JBDTXN010000175.1:0-6171 GCA_040006175.1 Gemmatimonadota bacterium
ACAGGCACGGTACTGGAGGCTACAAGAATGCAGGTTATCGGACGGGCGCTCCTCGCAAGCGTATTTGTCCTCGGCGCGTGCGCCGGCGGCGACAAGAGTGCAAGCAAAACGGATTCGACGGCAGTCTCGTCGACCACGACCACTACCACCACGACGCCGGCCGCTACCTCGGACAGCTCAGCGATGGGTGGCTCGGCGATGTCGGGCTCGGCGTCCGGCGCCACTGCCGCACCTGCCGCTGGTGCAGCAGCAGCCGCCCCGGCT
The DNA here is from genome assembly GCA_040006175.1 of Gemmatimonadota bacterium. Taxonomy (GTDB): domain Bacteria; phylum Gemmatimonadota; class Gemmatimonadetes; order Gemmatimonadales; family Gemmatimonadaceae; genus FEN-1250. Next base: position 265 of record JBDTXN010000175.1, read on the forward strand.
ACGGGAAAGACGGTCGAGGTGAAGATGATCGGCGACGAGAAGGGATATCGTTTCGAGCCCGCGAACATCACGGTCAAGGCGGGCGACGCGATCAAGTTCACGAACGTCAGCGGTGGCCCGCACAACATCGGATTCGATCCCGCCAAGGTGCCGGCTCCCGTGCAGGCGCAGCTCGGCGCGAACATGCCGGGCGATCACTCCATGGGACCCCTCGAGAGCCCGCTGCTCCTGCAGCCGAATGAGGCCTACACGATCTCGTTCGCCAAGGTACCCGCGGGTTCGTACGACATTCACTGCACGCCGCACCTCGCGCTCGGCATGAAGGGCGCGGTCACGGTTCAGTAGTCGCAGGACAGGGTGACGGATCTTTCGATCCGTCACGAATAGATTGGTGGGGGCGAAGATGCTCAGGCATCTCCGCCCCTTCTTTCATCCACACGCGAGAGCCGACTGTCGACAGCCGAGTATACGGCGACGTGGATGCGACGCCGAGCGAGCAACGTGTATGGTCGTCCGCTCTTCCTCGCGAAGGTGGGCGGCGTGGCATTCGTCATCACGCTGCTGGCGTTCGCGCTCCTGGCGCGATCGGGGTCGCACGACACAGGGCAGGGAGCGCGCCGCGCGACGCGCCCTGATACAGCGGCGCTCGTTCTCGCAGAGCAGCATGCGGCTGCGCGGCTGCGCGACGCGGAGAGTGCGTTGGCAGCGGCGCGCACGCGGCGCCGCGAGTCCGCGATGCAGCGCGATGCGATCTCTCCGGACGCGCGCGCGAGGAGGGATTCGCTCGCGGCTGCGGTCGCAGATCTGACGCGACTGCTCGAGCGCTCGGACGACGCGCCGCTCGTCGCATCGTTCCGCGCACTCGGCGCCGCAGCGCCGATGAGCGGAGAGCCGCGAGTGAAGCAATTGCTCGACTCGCTCAACGATCTCGACAAGGCGCGCTCGGATTTCGGATCGTCGGACGGTGTGGATCCGATTTTCGTGGCGCTCACCGCACGTGTGGGCTCGATCGGTCACGAGCTCGAGGCGGTCGCACGAACGAAGCGAGCGGCGATGCGTCGCGAGATCGAGGCGCTCATACCGCCGGCAATCGTCGGCTCGACGATCGACACCGTGCCACTCGAGGCCACCCGCGATTCGGCTGCGCGCGAGCAGAGCGCGGCGGCGCTGCAGCTCGCGACGGCGCAGCGCGCGGACAGCGTCGCGCGCGCGCGCGAGGACGATGCGCCGGGAGTGTTCGGCGTAGGGATGGCGACGCTCGTGCTCGCAGCAGTCGTCGTGGCAGCGGTCGTCGCGCTGGCGATCGCGCTGACCATCGAGATGCAGTGGCCGACGATCGCCGATGCATCGGAGGCCGAGGCGTTGAGTGGCACGCGTGTTCTGGTGACGATCGGGGAGCGGCAGGAGGAGCCGGACCGCCAGCGACGAAGCTCGGATCGAGAGGTACCGCCATCGGTCGAGCAATCCTCCGACGCGTACCGGCTGCTCTACGGACAGCTCGCGGATGCGACCTTCGATCTCACGACCATCGCGGTGGCGGGCGATCATCCCTTCGTAACCGTGAGCATCGCGGCCAATGTCGCGGCGATCGCCGCGCGAAGCGGGCGAGCGACGTTGCTGCTCGACACGGACTTTCGCGTGCAACCGGTCGCGAGGATGATGGGCGTTCCCGCAACGCCCGGCGTTGCCGACGTGCTCGCGCAACGTATCGGCTGGGCCGGTGCGATCACGAGTGTGCTGGTGAGCCGAGGCCGCTCGATCGATGTGTTGCCAAGCGGAGTGCTGACGGGAACGCTGCAGGCGGTGACGGAGGAATTTTCCGCGGAGGTGGATCGCTTGAGCCGCCGGTACGAAACCGTGGTGTTGAGCGCGTCGACGCCGGAGCAGGGGACGATCACCGTGGCGGCGGGCGCAGTTGGGGAAGTGGTGATCTGCGTGCGACGCGGGCGGAGCACGCACACGGCGCTCCAGGCGATTCTGGCGGCACTCGAGGCGAGTGGGGCGAGGATGCGAGGGCTGGTGTTGTGGGATCGCGAGGATGCGACGCTCCCTGAGGCAAATTCGGGCAAGGCGCGCCTGGAGCTCATTAATTAACTCGTCGTAAAAGGCCTAAGCGGTCAACCGAATAGATTATCGACAGTGCGGCGGCTGATAACTAATGTGCCGTCGCGGTGACCGACTACGCTGGAAAACGTCTTAAAAGGAGACAATGAGGACCAGTTGAGAATCGGCGATTGATTCCGATACTGGTGTGCAGACGAACACAACAACAGAACCTTCCCCATGCTCGGCTTTGCCGGAGACTTTTATGTCGCTCTCGTCCCTGACTCGCCCGCCGCGTCGTATGGCCCTGGCAGTGGCGCTCGTCGTCGCCGCTGGTGCATGCAGCGATCGGTCGATCACGTCGAGTGTAAAGCCGGCACCGGAGCCGCCGCCGGTCAGCGCAAACCAGGCCGGGATGCTCCGCGGTACCGTGCGTGAAGACGGTACGGTCGTTCTCGAGTCGCTCGATCCGACGATACAGGTTGGCGACAGCAATGTGAGCGGCGCGATCTATGGCAATCAGAACGTGACCGCAAAGGTCACGACGTCGAATTTTCTGCTCACGAACAACGGCACGACGAAGACGTGGACGTTCAAGCTCGCAGTCCACAACCTGCTTCCGTACGCGGTGGGAGCCATCGATGGGGGATCCGCTGTTCCGTACGACACCGTCGGCATGTACGTGTTCTTTCCGAGCGCGCCGAGTGTGGTGTCACCAACGGCGTGCGGCTGCACCGTGAATGTGCTGAATACGCAGGGCATCGGCAGCTTCACGGCGCCCAATCAGCTCTACTACTGGTATCACGATTTTCTGGCGGCGAAGGGCGCCCTCGGTGGGCGGGATAGCACGACCAACATTCCGACGTGGACCTTCACGGCACCGGCGAAGGTGAACAGCTTCCGCTTCTTCGTAATTCTGAGCTCGCCGTGGCCGCGTGGATTGCAGACTCAGGACACAGCGTGGTCGGTCACGTACAATCCGACTGCGGATTCGCTTCCCGACGTCAGCGCGTCGCCGCGGTGGAAGCGCATCGGTCTGAACTACGGCGGTACGTACAGCAGCGCTTCGAGCACGGGCCTCTCGATGAACGTCCGTCACAGCCAGAGCGGTGGCGGCGACGACATGTTCTTCTTTCGCTCCGATAACCTCGGCCGTACCGAGAATGCGTACATCGAGTCGCGCCTCACGCTATCGAATGCGGGCGGCAGCAAGCCGGTGATGATTCTTGGCCTCGCGGACAGTGTGAAGTTCGTCGGTCTCGGCATCGGCAATGGGAAGATCGGCTTCGCGACCTTCAACCAGACGACGTTCACCTGGGAATGGGCGGCCGGCGCCACAATGACGATGACCACGACCGCGGCGCACACGTATCGCGTCGGGAAATTCGGCGCGACGACGGCTACGGTGTACGTCGATGGCGTCGAGAAGTTTTCGGTTGCGAACTCGTTGCTCCCGGACAACTTCATCCCCACCTACAGCATCTATTTGAGCGCGCAGGCTACGCACATCTCGAGCTTCTTCGGCCCCACCGCGCAGGATGCCGACGCCAAGGTTGCGGTGAGCTACGTGAACTACGCGATTCACGCGACCCCGAAGCCCTGAAGATCCTAACCACCCGGCACTGCAACGTTTTAGCTCATTGCTCGTCTTTGTGACAGCGAGTACGACACCAGGAGCCATGAGCGCCAGCCTTCCCGAACCAGCACCGATGGAACCTCGACTGCGACGTCGCCCCTGGGCGGCGCCGCAGCTCGTTGTTCACGAGTCGCTGATGGTGCTCACCCAATCGTTCTTCGGGGCACCGACGCCGGCAATGCTGCTTCAGGGTGTCGGCATCTCCTGCGTGGTCGGGTCGGGGGGACCGTCGTGCTAGAGCGCGACGGAGCGAGCCGCCTTTCGCGCGGGTAAGCGCGATGCCCGGCGTGCCTCTCCCGCAGGATGCTGCCGCAACTCCGTGGCGAATCGGACCGATCGACATCCTCGCCACGAACGCTGAAGCGCTTCTGCACGACACGCCAAGCGGCGCGCGGCTTCGCGTAACCGGAACGCGTCTCTCGCGGGATGCGCACTACGCGACCGCTCCCCGCGATGCCCGGCTCCGCCTCGCGCGCGCCGGCGCGATGATCGCGCTGCGGGTTCGGGGCCTCTATCATCTTCACGCGTCCGCGGCGGTGGATCCGGACGGCATGGCCTGGTTGTTCGCGGGGCCGAGTGGCGTGGGAAAATCGACGCTGGCGTATGCGTTGTCGCGGCAAGGATGGCAAATCCTCGGCGATGACGGCGTGGTGCTCGAGCCGAGAGTGGGCGGTGCGATACTTCACGCGTGGCGAGAGCCGTCGCAGGTAAGCAGTGCGCTCGCGGAGGAATTCCCGGAGTTGCGCGCGCGTCGACAGTTCGAGAATGTGAATGATCCGCGCCGTCGCATTCCGATGCCCACTTTCAATGCCCGCCACGCGCCGCTTGGCGCCATCATCTTCCCGCGGCGTTCCGCCCGCGATCAATTGACGCCGATGTCTCAAACGATGGCGCTGGCGGAGCTCATCCTCCAGTCCACTCAGGTGCTGCTGGCGGATAGCGAGACGCCTCGCCACTTCGCGCGGTTGCGTGATGTCGTGTCGAGTGCTCCGAGCTTCCGACTGGAGCACACACAGAAGCAGTTGCACGCGATCGCGCACACGTTGCGAGGCGCGTCGCTGTAGTGCGTTACCGCGCAATCGCAGAGGCGCTGGTCGCGACACTCGCGGATGGGGCGGTGTTGCTCAACCTGCAGACGAAGCGGTACTTCTCGTTGAACGAGACGGGAACGCGCATCTGGGAGATGGTGCAGCAGACCGCCGACGAGGACACGATCGTCTCGACGTTACTCGGCGAGTACGATGTGGAGGAGCCCATGGCCCGCACTGAAGTTCGGCGCATTCTCAGCGAGCTCTCCGAAGCGCAGCTGATCGTGCCGGCATGAGGCGCAGCCAGTGGATGTTGGGGCTCGCGTCGGGCGTGGCATTGGCAGGGTGCAGAGATGCGACGAAGCCGACGCCGCTGGTGATTCCATCGTTCGTGGTGGTGGCTGATACTGGGGGATTCTCGCAGCTCTACAGGGTGGAGGACAGCGTCGAAACTCGCATCTCTGCGATGCTCGGAAGCGATTACGACCCGATGAGCGCAGCAGGACGTCTCGTGTTCACGTCCAACCGGGACGGGAACTCCGAGGTGTATATATCCGACACAACAGCATCAGTATCACGCCGCGTTACGAACAGTAGTGCAGAAGATTCGCATCCTGCGTTATCGCCAGACGGCTCAACTATCATTTTCGTGAGCAATCGCAGCGGCAGTCCCAGGCTTTGGCGTGTGGCCGCGCCCACGCTGGACGCGACGGCCTTCGACACCCCCACCCCGTTGGCGACCGGATCGGCGACGGAGATTCCGGAGGGCGCGCCCGCGTGGAGCCCCGATGGGACGACAATCGCCTTCGGCTCGGCGCGATCGGGGACGACGCAGATCTTCACAATGCCGGCTGCCGGCGGAACGGCAACCGAAGTCACAAATGAGGTGGGTGGGGCCTTCGACCCCTCCTGGAGTGGTGACGGACACACGATCTTCTATCTCTCGACCGCAGGATCGGTACATCTGCGGAGGATTCAGATCTCGGGAGGGAGTGCGTCGGGATATGAGTCCGATTCGCTCGATCTGGACGAGGCGTCGTGCGACGCGACGCTCTGTCTGGCGGCGGAGGATCCGACGGGGGATCGCGGGAGCATCCTGGCGTTTCCAGTCAGGGGCGGAAAGGGCCAGCCGGTCATTGCGCGAAGGCACAACGAGCGACAGGCGGCTTTGCTGGTGCCGTAGGTGATGGAAGAACCGGT
>JBDTXN010000176.1:0-6150 GCA_040006175.1 Gemmatimonadota bacterium
CGCGAGGCATCCAACCCCATGCTGCTGGCGCATGTGGGACCGGGGCTCTTCGTCGCTGCAGCAGGTGCGCTTGTAATCGCGATCTCACCGCTGCTCACCGCGCGCGGCGACGTGACGCGCCTCGCCTCTGCGCGCGCGACCCGCACCGTTAGGCAATAGTAGCTGTAACCGCCGCCGTCGTTCAACGGGCCGCGAGCCAGGTGATGTCGACCAGATCGAGACGCGCAACGATTCCGGCGAGCACGCGCGAGGTGTCGTTCGCTCGGCCTGCGTCCGCTCACGCGCTCTTCACACTCACACGCTCCATCCACGACGCGAACCGCTCCACGAACAACTCCAGCCGCTTCTTCACAGCCTCGTCCGCCACCTGCCCCTCACTGTCGATCATCCCCTCCTTCCAGTGCAGGTAGAGCTCCGGCTGGCCCATGATGACCACCTGCTGCGGCGAGAGAATGTTGCGGAGATGCTGCTGCGCCGCCGCCGTTCCCGTCGGTCCTGTCGACGCGCCCAGAATGCACGCGGGCTTGCCGATCCAGCAGCTCTGTCCCGCGGGTCGGGAGCCCCAGTCGATCGCGTTCTTCAGCACCGCCGGGATCGACCGGTTGTGCTCCGACGTTGCGATCATGACGCCATCTGCGGCCGCGATCTCTCCCTTCATCCGCAGCACCGATTCCGGCGGCTCCTTCGCGCGGTCCACGCTGAACATCGGAAGATCGTCGATGCGCACGTTCACGAATGCGAAGCGATCGGATCCGAGGCGCTCTATCGCATCCGTGACACGCCGGTTGATCGAGCTCGAGCTTGCGCTGCCGACGACGATGGCGATCGTACGCATGGATTCAGTGTCCAGAGCGAGAGGAGACGTACCAGAGCCTGAAGGCTAATCCGTCGTCCACACGCGCGGTTCCCTGCTCCTGTCACGACAATCGTATATTGCGTCCAGCTCTCGTCGAGCAGACGCCGCGATCTCACTCACTTCCATCCCGCATCGCCCATGTCGCACACCAAGTCGGTCCCCGCGCTCACGCTCGATGGCGCCAAAGCCATGATTGCAGCGGCGGAGGCTGAGGCGCTCGCGAGCGGCGTGCACGTCAGTATCGCCATCGTCGATGCGGGAGGTGGACTCGTCGTCTTTCATCGTCTCGAAAACACGCAGCCCGCGAGCGACATGATCGCGATCGGCAAGGCGCGCACGGCGGCGCGCTGGAAGCGCCCGTCGAAGCTGCTCGAAGAATCCCTCAACAACGGCCGGCTCGCGCTTCTCGCGCTCACGGACCTCCTGCCCCTGCAGGGCGGGCTTCCCATCCTCGTGGAGGAGCACGTGATAGGTGCGATCGGGGTCAGCGGAGCCACCGCGGCGCAGGACGAGCAGGTCGCGCAAGCGGGACTCGCCGCGTTCACGCGCTAGCGCGTCATTCCCCCGCGACCTTCAGCCTCGTCGCCGCCATCTGTTCGCGCACACCTTCCGCGTCCGGATCTCCACTCGCGAGCGCCTTGTCGAGGTGCTCCTTCTGCTTCTTGGTGAGCTCCGGCGGGAGCGTCGGCACATCGGCATTCACCATCGCATCGATCACGAACGGACGGTCCGCCTCTAGCGCACGGTCCCACGCGTCCGCCACCTGCGTTGGATCGTCGATGCGAACGCCGTCGAGTCCCAGGAGCTTCGCGTACTCCGAGTACGCGAAGTCCGGAATATTCTGCGACTTCTCGTATTTCGGTTCGCCTTCCATCGCGCGCTGTTCCCACGAGACGTAGTTCAGATCGCGATTGTTCAACACGAGCACGATGAGACGCGCGTCGCTCCAGTCTCTCCAGTACTTCGAGACATCAATGAGCGCGTCGATCCCACTCATCTGCATCGCGCCGTCGCCTACGATCGCAATCGCCACGCGATCGGGAAACGCCAGTTTCGCGGCAAGCGCGTATGGCACCGCCGGTCCCATGGTCGCGAGCGTGCCCGAGAGCGAACACTTCATGCCGCGACGCAGCCGCAGATCACGGCCGATCCACACGGCCGAGGTACCCGAGTCACCTGCGATGATCACATCGTCGGGCAGTCGCCGCGAGAGCTCCCACACGACGAGTTGTGGATTGATCGGCGGTGCCTCCACGTGCGCGCGGCGGTCCACTTCCGCATACCAGGCGCGGACGCTCACCTCGATCTTCTGCTGCCACGCGCCGTGCTGCTTTCTCCTCAGCATCGGAATCAGTGCGCGCAGCGTCTCCGCCGCGTCGCCTACCAGCCCGACCTCGAAAGGATAGCGCAGATTGATGTTGCGCGGCATGAGGTCGATCTGCACGCCGCGCGCCTGCCCCGCTTTCGGAAGGAACTCGGTATACGGAAACGAGGAGCCGATCATGAAGAGCGTATCGCATTCCTTCATCATGTCGTAGCTCGCCTGCGTGCCAAGCCAACCGACGGAGCCTGTGACGAACGGCAGATCGTCCGGCACTGCCGCCTTTCCCAGCAGCGCCTTCGATACGCCGGCGCCGAGCAGCTCAGCGACGGCGATCACCTCATCCGTCGCATCCATGGCGCCCGCGCCGATCAGCATCGCCACGCGCTGCCCCGAGTTCAGGACGCCGGCCGCCCGCTCGAGTTCCGCCTGCTGGGGAATGACACGAGGGGCGACGTATCCGAATTCCGAGTGCTGCTCGCCATGCTCGTGCGGCGGCTCGGGCATCGCCTCCTCCATCTGCAATCGTGCGGGAGAATCTTCGCCGTCACCGTTCGCTCGGCGATCGCAATCCGCACCGCGCGATCGATCACGTGGCGAGCCTGATCTGGTGTGACGACCGTCTCCACATATGCGGCGGCGACATCCGTGAGCATGCTGTGGAGATCGGTCTCCTGCTGCGTTAAGCCGCCCAATCCACTCGTGCCCTGCTGCCCGACGATCGCGAACACCGGCATGTGATCGAGCTTCGCGTCGTACAGACCGTTGAGCATGTGGATCGCACCGGGTCCGCTGGTCGACAGACAGACTCCGATTTCACCGGTATACTTTGCGTGCGCACACGCCATCAACCCAGCGAGCTCCTCATTCGCCACCTGCACGAACTCGAACGCGTCACCGGCTCGCCGGAGTGCTCCGATCACGCCGTTGATCCCGTCCCCGGGGTATCCGAAGATGCGTCGCACGCCCCACGCGCGCAGACGCTCGAGCACATAGTCGCTCACATTTTTTTCCGACATCGCCGTCACTCGACAAAGGCACGAGCATCGTGGCAGAGCGCGTGCCCGGCACCCGCTCGCACGCGAGACGATCGACACAGGGCACGGATTCTGCCCCGTCGCGGCCAGCCGGAGGCCAGTTGAGCACGACACAGAAAACCGATGTGATAGTCGTCGGCGCTGGCGCGTCGGGGCTCGCCGCCGCGCGCGCACTGCGCGAGCGCGGCGTGCGCGTGGAGGTGCTCGAGGCGCGCGATCGCATCGGCGGACGAATCCTCACGCATCGCGATCCGCGCGCGCCCGCGCCGATCGAGCTCGGCGCCGAGTTCGTGCACGGGAGCGCGCCGGAGGTGATGGCGATCGTCCGTGAGGCAGGATTGCTCGCGGTCGACGTGCCCGACGATCGCTGGGAGCGACGCGGTCGCACACTCGTGCGATCGGGGGATTTCTGGACTCGTCTCGAGCGCATCATGAGTCGCATGAGCGCGAGCAGAGATCCCGATCGCTCCTTTCACGAGTTTCTGGCGACATCGCCCGGCGGGCGCAGGCTCGCGCGTGATCGCGCACTCGCGCGCGAGTTCGTCGAAGGATTCCACGCGGCGGATGCGCTCCGCATCAGCGAGCGCGCGCTCGCCGCGGGTGGAAGTCCGCAGGGCGATCGGGAGGAGCAGCGCATGGGTCGCGTGCTCGACGGCTACGATCATCTGCCCGGTTGGCTCTCCCGCAAACCGCACAACGCCGTCCGGCTGCGCACCGTGGTTCGCAGCATCGAATGGGAGCCGGGCGCCGTGCACATCGATGCGTCCAGCGGCAGCTACGCGGCGAAAGCCGCAATTCTCACGCTGCCACTCGGCGTGTTGCAGGCGCGGCCGGGTGACCCCGGCGCAGTGCGCATTCATCCGGCCATCTCGAAACACGAGAACGCACTCTCGCTGATTGCCACCGGAGCCGTCACGCGCATCACGCTGCTCTTTCGGGAAGAGTTCTGGCGCCGCGGACCGCTCGCGACGATGAGCTTTCTCCAGGGGCCAGACCCCGACGTCGGCGTGTGGTGGACGCTCGCGCCGCTGCGCGCGCCGATGCTCGTGGCGTGGGCGGATGGCCGCCGCGGTGGCGCACTCGCGCTTCTGAGCGCAGACGAGCGACGCGATCGGGCGCTCGACTCCGCCGCCCGCCTCTTCGGGGTTTCGCGCAAAACGCTCGCGTCGCTGCTCGTAGAGTATTGGACACACAACTGGGAGGAGGATGCGTTCGCGCGCGGCGCGTACAGCTATCCGCTCGTCGGCGGCGCGAAGGCCGGCGAGTCGCTCGCCAAACCAGTGCGCGGGACGTTGTACTTCGCCGGCGAGGCGACGGTGGACGAGTCGGACAGCGGCACGGTGCACGGAGCCATACGGAGCGGATATCGCGCAGCGAAACAACTCGCGCGACATCTCGGAGCACACTGATGAAGCCCGCCGTGAAGCACGCGATTCGATGGATCTTCCCGATTGCGATGCTCGTCGCCGTCGTCCTGTATGGGCGCACGATCGACTGGACCACGGCCTGGGCCGCGATTCGCACCGCCTCCTGGCCCACTCTCCTCATCGCGACGCTCGCGAACTTCATCACGCTTGGCGCGAAAGCGCTCACATGGTGGATCTTCCTTCGCGCGGTAGGCGTGCCTTCACTCTCGCTCGCGACCAGGGCAACCATCGCGGGCGCGGGACTCAACAACATCCTCGTGGCCAACAGCGGGGAGGCCGCCCGCGTCGTGTTCGTGACTCGCGCGTCGGGAGCGCCGAGCGCCGCGGTACTGGCGACGCTGGCACTGGAGCGGCTGTTCGACCTCATCGGATACTTCGTGCTGATGGCGAGTGCGGCGTACTTCCTTCCCATGCCGCCCGAAGTCCAGCGCTGGCGCTTTGCGGCGGTCGGGGTGCTCCTCGGCATCGTGGTGCTCTTCGGCCTCCTGCTGCGTCGCACTCCCGTAGTCGCAGTCGCCACCGTGTATCCGAGCACGATCGTTGGCCGCGTGCGCTCCTATCTGAATCGATTCATGGGGAGTGTGCGACACATTCTCACCATTCCGCGCATCACGCTCGCGATGCTGCTGTCGCTCGCGAACTGGGCAGCGCAGCTCGCGACCTATCATCTCGTGGCGGTCGCCGCGCACTTCCCGATCAGCATCGTCGGCAGTGTGACGACGCTCATCACGGCGAACGTCGGATTCCTGGTGCGCGCGACGCCGGGCAACGTCGGCGTCTTCCAGGTAGTCTACGGCGTCACAGCGCAGGCGCTCGGCCTGGACAAGGCATCGGCGGTGGCCGTCGCGTTGCTACTTCAGCTCATTCAGAACGTGCCCGTGACACTGCTCGCGCTCGTGGTCGCGCCGGATCTCATCCTCCACCGGCGCGACAAGCGGGGGGACCGCGGCGCGGCGCATCCGGAAGCCAGCCGGCACCGTCGCGCGACAGACGTCGAGTGAGAACTCGGGCAACAGCGACTTCCGAAGCTCATACGGCACAAAAACAACGCGGCGCGCCCGAAGGCGCGCCGCGTGCTTGCTGCGATTGCGAGAGTGCTTACTTCTGCGAGCTCATTGCGACACCAGTCGCAGCGGCCTGCGCGCTCTCGACGACGAACACCACGCGACGGTTCAGCTCCGCGCCCTGCTGATCGCGGGAGGCATTCGGTACCACCAGGCGGGTCTTGCCGTAACCGACCGCACGAATCTCATCCGTCACGCCGCCGTTCGACGAGAGGTAGGACTGCACGGAGCCGGCACGACGCTTCGAGAGGTCGAGATTGTACTTCACGCCACCAGCGGGATCGGCGAAGCCTTCCACGGTGATGATCGAGTTCGGATAGTACTTCGTCACGACCTTGGCAAAGCGATCGAGTGCCGCCCTGTCTTCGTCGCGAATCGTCGCGTCGTTGTACGCGAAGTGCACGGGAAGGGCGAACTGCATGCCGTTCTCGAGCGCCGTGATCTT
>JBDTXN010000177.1:0-6109 GCA_040006175.1 Gemmatimonadota bacterium
GGTGGTACGTGGACGGATCATCCTGATTGACGGACTTCTTGACCAGCCGCATGCCTAGGACGCCGGCGTAGAAATCGAGATTTTCCTGCGCGGGACCCGCGATCGCGGTGACGTGATGGAGACCGGTGATGTTGGACATGTGCTGAGCTCACGGGCGAAGGCAAAATGGAGAATTATCTTACTACTAAGATAACGCACACTCCTCTTGGAACGTTCCCGGGCTGCCGATCACGGCTGGTGAGGCTCCACACGGCCGAGAAATGTCCGGATCGCCGCGCGGAGTGCGTCCGGGTTGTCCCTGCTCGTGACGTGTCCGCTCCCCGGAATCATGACGAATTGAGCGCCGGGAACGAGCCGCGAAAATGCGCGCGTAGACGCCGGCGTGGCCTCGTCGAACTCACCCGCGATGAAGAGTGTCGGCACCTTCAGCTCGCGCAGCCACGGCGTCGCATCGAAGGTCTTGAGCGTACCCGTCGAGCTGAACTCGCTCGGTCCCCACATGTACTCGTAGACCTGCCTCCCGAAACCGGAGCTGGCACTGTCCCTGTCTGCCGTCGGGCGCGACGGAGTTCGGGACAGATACAGAGCGTAGTACGCCTGTGTGGCGCTCACGTACTCCGGCGCCGACGTCGTGTGATCCGCCTCGTGCTTCGCTATCGCCGCCTGCATGGAGTCGGGCAACGCACGAAGAAGCGAGTCCGCGTCGTGCTGCCACTGCGCCGTCGTGACCAGCGGACTCGAAAGGATGAGGCTTTGCACCCCCGTCGGGTGCGTCGCCATGTACGCCTCGGCGAGCATCGCACCCCATGAGTGTCCAAGCAGGTGGATCTCGCGCAGGCCCAGCGAGTCGCGTAGCGTTTGGAGCTCGCGCACATAGCGGTCGACGGTGAACAGCGTCGTGTCGGTTGGATGATCGGACTTGCCGCAGCCGAGCTGGTCGTAGATGATGACCGGGCGATCGGCGGACAGCGTGAGCAGAGGCTTCAGGTAATAGCTGCTGCTTCCGGGTCCGCCATGGAGCAGGACGAGCGGCGTCCCCGGACCGCTGCCGACGCGGTGATACCAAATGCGACCGCCCTCCACCGCGATGAATCCTTCGTCGGCTCGCTTGTGTGGCGTGCATTGCAGGCAGGCCGCCAGGGTGAGCAGCGGAGAGAGAAATCCGATACTGCGCGTACGTGCTGCGATGCGGGACGGGCTCATGATTGTCGTTCCCTCGCGCCCGGGTTTTGGAGTCGGCGCACTTTCAATGAGAATGCGTCGCGGCGCGTCCAAACGGAATCACCTCCGCTCGAACGCGCGTTCAGCGGAGTGCCCCCTGTATCTTCCACTGCTCGCATCCGCAACCGTTCCCCACCTCTATGCTGACCAATGACGCTCTGGCTCGATGCGGATGCCACCCCGCGTGACGTTAAGGAAATTTGCCTGCGGGCGGCCGAGCGCCTGGCACTGGCGACGGTGCTCGTCGCGAATCAGCGCGTGCCGCTGCCGCCAGGCTACGAGCATGTCACGGCGGTGCGTGTGGAGGGTGGGCCCGATGCTGCAGACTCGTACATCGTGGAGCACGCGGTGGCGGGCGATGTGGCGATCACCGCCGACATCCCTCTGGCGGCGCTTCTCGTGCCCAGGCACGTGGCCGTGATAGATCCTCGCGGCGAGGAGTACACGGCCGAGAGTATCGGCGAGCGCCTGTCGGTGCGGGACTTCATGGACGGACTCCGCGGCACCGGGATTGCGACCGGTGGGCACACTCCTTACGGCGCGCGCGAGAAGCAGGCGTTCGCGAACAGTCTCGACCGAGTGCTGACGCGCGCGCTCCGGCGTCGCTGACCCTCGGAGGTCACCCCTCGACGGAAATCACGCGCCCTTGCCGAGGGTCCGGAGCATGGACGTGAGACGTTTCTGCTCCTTGGGCGAGAGTGCGCCCATCGCCTTGGCGATTCGTTTCGCGTGCCCCGGAAAGATCTGCTTGATCAGCGCGCTTCCTTCGGGCGTGAGGACTGCGAAGCGCGAGCGCTTGTCGCCGGGAAAGCTCTCGCGCGTCACGTAGCCCTTGGCGGCGAGCCGGTCCACGAGGTAAGTCACGCCCCCGCTGGTCACCAGAATCTTTCGCTGAAGATCCCCGAGCAGGAGCGGCCCCTTGTGGTAGAGGGCCTCGAGAATGCCGAACTCCGATGGAGTGAGATCGTAGCGCGCGACATCTTCTTCGACGTGCCTCGAGATTGCCAGGTACGCACGGGCGAGCACGACCCAGGTCTTGAGCGCTGTCGCCGATTCCTTCTCGCTCTTGCTTCGCTTGCTCTGCGCGGTGGGCGCTGGAGCAGTGGTGGCGGTATCGGAGGGCGCTGTCATCTCAGCGCTAAGGTAATCGTGTTCCCGGCACATCGCGAGCGCGCCTGCGCGCGCATCCGTGGACCGTCAGTCCGAGTTGCCGTTCCCGTAGGACGCTGGTCGCTCGGGGGTGATGCGGCGATGCTCCCCGCTGTTCCGCAGCACGCGCAGCCGCTGCCGCCCGAACGCTTCCTTCGCGTACTGACGCACCGCGTCCCATTCGCCGTGCTTCGAGCGGATCTCATCGCTCCATCCAGCGCGCAGATCGCCCTCGATCCCCTCGAAGTCGAGCCCCTCGTACATCGGATTGGCGCCCGCGATGTGTCCGACGAGATAGGCGGGACGCACCACTTCATACGAACGATCCGCCAGGCGGGTGGGCGAGAAGTCGTAGTGTGCGCGATACACGACGTCATCGTCGAAGGTGACCTGACGTACCGTCGCGCTCACATCGCGCTCGGCCCACCAGCCTCCGCGCGCCTGCCCGATCGCGTACACGATGAGGTCCACGGAGCGGCCGAGCGCACTGACCTCGCGCTCACCATCGCGGCGGGCGGGCTGCTCGCTGCTCCGTCGGTCATCCTTGCCCCGGCGCTCTTCTCGTCTGCGCTCCATCACACTCCTGTGCGTGCGTCGTCCTTCGCCACACCACGAGCTCGTTGCAAGGACGGGACCGATATTCGCAATCGACTACAATAAAGGCGACGAGCCGCTACGAGCGCTCTCGAGACGCAAAGCACGCGATCAGCGTCACCTGCAACATAGCGCTCGCCGATTGATTCGCGCCATTGCAACATTCGCGGATATCCGCCACGATTTGTTGCATGTCTCAGATTCGACTGGGTACGCAGGGCTGGAATTACGATGCCTGGGTGGGCCCATTCTACCCCGACGGCACGCGCGCCCCCGATTACCTCTCGCTGTACGCGCGCGCGTTCGACACGGTCGAAGTCGACTCCACGTTCTACGCAATTCCCGCGTCCAAGGTCGTGCGCGGCTGGGCGGCCCGCGTGCCGGACCGCTTCGTCTTTGCGCTCAAGCTCCCCCAGGAGATCACGCACGAGAAGCGGCTGCGCGGCGCCGAGGATACGAGCGCGCTCTTCTTCGATCGCGCCCGGGAGCTCGGTCCCAAGCTCGGTCCGGTGCTCATCCAGCTCGGCCCGGACTTCGGTCCGAACGAGCTGCCCGCTCTCGCCGCGTACCTCCCACTCCTGCCCAGCGACATCCAGTTCTCGGTCGAGTTTCGCGACCGTCGATGGATCAACGACGGCGTGATCGCGCTGCTCGCCGAGTATCGTGTGGCGCTCACGCTCGTGGATGCGCGCTGGATTCCTCGCAAGATGATGCTGGCACTGGCGGATCGCCCCACGGCGGACTTTTCGTACGTGCGGTGGATGGGGCCCGATCGCGACATCGTCGACTACTCGCGGCTGCAGTTCGATCGCACGCGCGAGATCGAGCAGTGGTCGGAGTCGCTGCTCATGCTCATCCAGAAGGTGACGGCGGTGTACGGCTACGTAAACAATCACTTCGCCGGCCACTCGCCCGCGTCGGTGCGCCAGTTGCAGCGACTCTTCGGCCAGACGCCGGTGGACCCGAACGACCTGGGCGAGCAGATCAGTCTCTTCTGACCGCTCCTTCGCGAGTAGCGCTCACTCGCCCGCCGTTATCTTTTCGGAATGAAGCGACGCAACGTGCTCGCCGCCGTGTTCGCGATCGTGGCGGCGTTGTTCTTCTCACGATTGGGCGTGTGGCAGCTCCATCGGCTTTCCGAGCGACGCGCCCGCAATTCCTCGCTCGCGGCGCGACTGCAGACGCCGGCGGTCGATGTCGCCAGACTGCCTGCGGAGAGCGCGAGTGCACACTGGCGGCGCGCGGTCGTGCGCGGGACCTACGACTTCGACTATCAGATCGTGCTCAGTGGGCGGACGCACGGCGGCTCGCCCGGAGTCCAGATACTCACGCCGCTTCACCCCGATGGCGGCGGAACAGCGGTGCTCGTGAATCGCGGCTGGGTATATTCGCCCGACGCTGCGAGCGTGGATCTCGGCAAGTGGGACGAGACGCCACACGCAACCGTGTTCGGCTACGTGGAAAATTTTGTTCACGGGGGACGCGGGATCTCGCGGTTGCCGTCGCATCCGAACACGTGGACGCGACTGGAGGGGCCGGAGCTCCACAGCGCATTCCCCTTTCCGATCGCGCCGTTCTACGTCGTCGCGCTGGACACGATGGTGGAGTATCGCCACGTGCAGGGGATCGCGAGCACCACGCCGGTGCGCCTCGAGCTGCCCGTCCTGGACGATGGACCGCACCTCAACTACGCCATCCAGTGGTTTAGCTTCGCAGTGGTGGCGCTGGTGGGTGTGGGCACGCTCATCGCACAGGACATGAAGCGCGGCTGAAGCGCCCGCAATTCCCTGGCAGGCAAGCTTTTCCCTGTCAGGGAACATGTGGAGGATGGTAAATTGAGACCAACAATCCTCACCCGGGATGCACATGGGAAAGATCACTCACGAGCTGGCAACGGAGCAGGAAGCACGCGATGTCGCTGAGGCGGCGCGTGAAAGCGACTGGGTGGAGCCCAGCTTTCTCCGCGAGCTCTTTCTCGGGCGCCTCCGGCTGGACCTGATCCATCCGTTCCCGGCCGAGAATGAGGTCGAGGCGGAGAACGCCCGCCCATTCATGGAGAAGCTGCGCGCGGTGCTCGAGTCTGTGGACTCGGATGCGATCGATCGCGACGGCCACATTCCCGAGGATGTCGTCCAGAAGTTCCGCGACATCGGCGCGTTCGGGATCAAGATTCCGCGCGAGTACGGCGGGCTCGGTCTGTCACAGGTGAGCTATATCCGCGCGATCGGAATGGTCACGTCGAAGGATGGCTCACTGACGGCGCTCCTCTCGGCCCACCAGTCCATCGGCCTTCCTCAGCCGCTGAAATTGTTCGGCACGGACGCGCAGAAGAAGAAGTACTTTCCGCGCCTCGCGAAGGGTGCGATCTCGGCCTTCGCGCTCACGGAGTCGGACGCGGGCAGCGATCCCGCGAACATGCGCACGAGCGCCACGATGAGCGAGGATGGCACGCACTACATCCTCAATGGCACGAAGCTCTGGTGCACCAACGGCACGCGCGCGGAGCTCATGGTGGTGATGGCGCGCACGCCGGATGCGATCGTCGACGGGAAGCCGAAGAAGCAGATCACGGCGTTCATCGTCGAGACGAGCTGGCCCGGCGTCGAGGTCGTGCACCGCTCGCGCTTCATGGGACTCAAGGCGATCGAGAACGGCGTCATCCGCTTCGACAACGTGCGCGTCCCCAAAGAGAACATCCTCTGGGGCGAAGGGAAGGGACTCAAGCTCGCGCTCATCACGCTCAACACCGGGCGGCTCACCCTCCCCGCGAGCGCGGCGTACGGCGCGAAGGCGATGCTCCAGATCGTGCGTGAATGGGGGAACGATCGCGTGCAGTGGGGGCAGCCGATCGGGAAGCACGAGGCGATCGCGCAGAAGATCGCGCTCATGGCGGCGAACACCTTCGCGATGGAGTCGATCGCCGAGCTCGCGAGCGCGATGGCGGATCGCGGCGGCTACGACATTCGCCTCGAAGCCGCGATCGCGAAGCTCTGGAACACGGAGGCCGGGTGGCGAATCGTCGACGATGCGCTGCAGATCCGCGGCGGCCGAGGCTACGAGACCGCGGACTCGCTCAAGGCGCGTGGCGAGGCGCCGATTCCGGTGGAGCGCGCGATGCGCGACTTCCGCATCAATCTGATTTTCG
>JBDTXN010000178.1:0-6062 GCA_040006175.1 Gemmatimonadota bacterium
CGCGATGGAGGCCGAGGGCCCCGCACTCCGCGGGGAGCAGGCGCAGAGCTGAGCGCCGTCGCCCTGCGCGCCCAGCGAACGTCGCCGCTCACTGAGCTTCGGCTTCACCTCCGCTCAGAACCTCTCCAGCTCCAGCACGGTTTTCGGTACCACGAATCCCGCAGGAATCGGGCGGCCACCCACGAGCTCATCACTCCCACGCAATTTTCCGTCTGGGCTCAGCGTGAGCGACGTGACGGTGCGTCCGCCTCCACGGTTCTCGCGCTCGAAGCGAATCGTTCGTCCGTGAATCTCCACTAGGGCAATCGGAAATCGCAGGTCGCCGCCGTCAGAGGCGATCCCGTGTACGAGCAGCGAGCGCGTGAGTGTGTCACCCGCAAGACGAAACTCGAAGTTCGCCGGCGGAGCCGACGCATTCGGGAGCGACCGCCAGCGTCCGAGCACGATCCTCGCGCCCGCCGCCGTCACGGGCGCATACACAATCTGGGATTTCTGCTCCTCCAAGTGCAGGCGGCGCGCGCCAGCAATCATGGAGTCCAGATTCGTCTGCCATTCGGGAAGCGTTCGAGAGTGTGGGTACAGCTCGCGCGCGCGCGCGAGGGCATGCTGTGCCGCGGCGAAGCGGCGCTGGTTCTGCTCCCGGTCCACGAGGTCGAGCAGCACGCCGAGCGGGATCGGAACGCTGTAGCCGAAGTCGCGACTTACGCGCGCATACTGTGTCTCGAGCGCAGCTAGCGTCGCGAGCGACACGTCATGGTTGGACACCGGCGGATAGTCGTGGAACAACGCGAGCAAACCGCCATACGCACCACGATACATGAGATTCTGGTGCGTCTCGCTGTCCACGGAAACGAGCGACGTGAGCACTGCCGCCGGCGCGGCAGCTCGAAGCGCCTGCCAGTCGGGCCTCCATCCTTCCTGACTCATGCCCTCGACGGACACCAGCCGTGCAACGAGCGCGGGTGTCGAACGCAACATGTCGAGCACACCTTTCACAGGTGATCGCGCATCCCACCACAGCGATGGCTCCAGGGTGAGATACATCCGAAAGAGCGCTGGGCGGGTCGCGAGCGTGTGCATCGCGAGCAGCCCGCCGAGCGAGTGACCCACCAGGATTCGAAGCGGTTGCGTTCTGTATGCATCATCGATCGAGGGGAGCAACTCGTCAGCGAGAAAAGCTTCGAATGAGTCCGCGCCACCCATCTGGGATATGCCGGGTGGCTCATCCCTCGTTTGCGTCAGCGCGGGCGTGAAGTCGCGATCTCTATGCGTGTTCACAACGCCCACCACGATCATTTCCGGAATTCGTCCGGACGTGGCGAGCGCGTGAGCGGCGCTCACGACGGTCACAAAATTCTCGCTGCCATCGAGCAGTACGAGAAGCGGATATCGATCGCTTCCCTTCGCATACGACGCCGGCGTCGCGATCAGGAGCTCTCGCGCTTCGCCGAGCCTGCGCGAGACCAGTCGCCGCGTTTCGCCGATTGCTATGGGGCTAGCCGCAGACAGCGCGATATCCGTCCTCTCGCGGGTCGGCGCGGATTGCGCGATTGCGATCGCGGGAATGAACAGCGGCAGCAGCAGCGCCAGTCGACGAGAGGGTTCGAGATGCGCCGCGGCTCCAAGTGAGCTGCGGCCACAATGGTCAGCATCCTTCGAGAAACGAACGAATGTTGACATCGCGCTGCGGAATAAGGGCGAGCTCGTGCGTGAGGTTCCTTAGCAACATAGTGCACGTCCTGACCGCATCGACCCGTCGTGACCAGATCCGCACAAAGAGGAGGCCTGTGTACGCGAAGCTGAGTTGCGCGACGAAACGTCGTCAGCGCGCACATGTCGATTCCCCTCCCATTCGTTCGACGACTGTATGGAGCGGCGGTTCGAGCCCGGGTACTCTGCCCGCGGCACCCCACTCGGGAACGGACGAGCAAGGAGACACGACATGCCAGCCACATCGACGGGAACGAGCGCTTTCGGTAATTCCGCGCCGCGCGAGCGCTCCTCGAGGCGCACTCACATCGCGATCTGGACGGTTCAGCTTCTGCTGGCGTGCCTGTTCCTCTTTGCGGGCGGCGCGAAGCTCGTGATGCCGATCGCTCAAATGACGAAGCAGTTTCCGCTGCCGGGGCTGTTCCTGCGCTTTCTCGGCGTCGTAGAGATCGCGGGCGCACTCGGACTCGTTCTGCCCTCGCTGCTGCGGATCCGCCCCTATCTCACTCCGATAGCAGCCGGCGGCCTCGTGATCGTGATGAGCGGTGCGACCGCGATCTCGATGGCAGGAGGGAGCGTGACGCCGGCGATTCCGCCATTCGTGATCGGCTGCCTCGCGGGACTCGTACTGTACGCCCGAACGCGCGTGGTGCCGATCCGCGAGAAAGCTCACGGGTCGGCGAGGCACGGCGTGGGTGGCGCGAGCTGGTTGCGCAGGACGGCCTGACGGCGCTCCCGCGTGTGGCCGCGTGATGTCCGGCAATTGCCGTTGCCATGTCTCCTCTGGCTCCGGAAATTGATCGTGTCCCCGTCGCGCCATTCCCCTCACCGGTCGCAATGCACTTCCAGCCGATCGTCTTCGCGGTCGTGGTCGTGGTGCTCGTGGTCTCGCTCACGGCCCTCGCGCGGCGACTGCCCGTGCCGACGCCGATCCTTCAGGTGCTCGCGGGCTTTGCCGTCGGGTTGATTCCCGGCATCGCCATTCCGCAGCTCGATCCGAATCTCGTGTTCTTCGTTTTCCTGCCGCCAATCCTCTGGTCGGCGGCGATGTTCACGTCGGTGCGCGAATTCAAGCGAAACATCGACAAGATCGGTACCCTCGCCATCGGACTCGTTGTCGTTACGACGGCAATCGTCGCGGTAGTCGCGCGCAAGCTCTTTCCCGACATGCCGTGGTCCGTCGCCGTGGCGCTCGGCGCGATCGTCTCGCCGCCGGATGCGGTGGCCGCCACTGCCATCGTCTCGCGACTGCGAGTTCCTCCCCGCGTGATCACGGTGCTCGAAGGGGAGAGTCTCGTGAACGATGCGTCGGCGCTCGTGCTCTACCGGTCCGCGGTTGCTGCCGCCGTCACGGGCTTCTTCAGCTGGGGAGAGTCCATCGTCCGCTTCTTCATCGACTCGGGCATCGGCAGTCTCATCGGACTGCTCGTGGCGTGGCTGATCGTGCGCGCACTTCGTCTCACGAAAGATCCGCTCGCGGAAGCGCTGCTCACGCTCGCCGGCCCATATGTAGCATGGTCCGTCGCTGAATCGCTCCACGTATCCTCCGTGCTCGCCTGCGTCGCCGGGGGCATCTATCTGCAGCAGGGGCTCTCGACTGCCGTCGGGCCTACATCACGACTTCAGTCGCGCACGGTGTGGGATCTCGTCGTCTTCCTGGTAAATGCACTGATCTTCCTCCTGCTCGGCGCAACGTTCGGGAGCTTTCTCAAGCTCGTGCCACACGATGAGCTCGGAAAAATCTTCCGCGACGGTGTCATCATCACCGTCGTAGCAATCGTCGTTCGCCTGATCTGGGTGCCCTTCGTTACCGTCCTGCCGCGAATCACCGCGAACGGGCGGCGTCGCACTCCCAAGCCGAATTGGAAATCACTCGCCCTCGTGTCGTGGACGAGCATGCGAGGCGTGGTATCGCTCGCCACTGCGCTCGCTCTTCCGCTCGTGATCGCGAACGGCAACGCCTTTCCGCATCGCGTGGAGATCATCCTCATCACGATGTGTGTGATCGTGCTGACACTGCTCGTTCAGGGGCTTTCACTCTCCTCGATCGTCCGCTCCCTCCATTTCGTTCCCGAGGAGACAGGCCACGCCGAGGAGCGCCTTGCCCGCCGGGAGGCCACGCGCCGTGCCGCCGAGGCGCTCGAGGATCTGTCGCACGAGCCGTGGGTCGATCCGCGCGACGTCGAGGCGCTGCGCGCAGAGCTGCGCGAGCGGCTGCGCGCGAACGAGCATGAGGGCGGCAGCTTCGAGGGACGACGGCGGCTGCGCCTCGCGATGATCGGCGCCGAGCGGAAGATGCTGATTCGCCTGCGAGATGAGGACGCGATCTCCGACGACGTGCTGCGATCGCTCGAGCAGGAGCTCGACCTGGAATCTGTTCGCGCGGGCGGCGGAAACTCCGCCTAGCGGCTCGGCGCCACGCCGCGCTCGAGCGGCGCGGGCGTGCGCGTCGCTCCCTCCTCGAGACGCTCCGTGCGGCTCAGGCGCTCGACGTCGATCGCGATGACACCATCGGGGCCATTCGCAAAGATGCTCGCGAACTTCACATCCCAGCGAACTTCGTCCCACGTGTAGGACGCGCGCGTGGAGACTCGCGTGGAGAACGTCTCCTCCAGCGCAGTGATGAAGATCAGAAACTCTGCCTGCGAGTCCGCCAGGCTCTCCGGCGTAATGCCCGCCAGCGGACTGTCCGCCGTGATCGGATGCACGACTGTCCAGTGGAGCGTGAAGAACTCGACGGAGTTACGCTCCAACGCGAGCTGATGAAAGTTACGCTCGCGCGAGCCGCCGAAGTCTTCGAAGCGCGCGAGGTTCACGCGCGCCTGCACGTCGCTGAGCTCACCGGGCTGGATGTTCACGATGCGGAACATGAGCGCGCGCCCACCCTCGTACGGTGCGATGATGGCCGACTCGCTGAAGCCGATGCGCATGCGCGGACGTGTGAGGCGTGCGATGAGTAAGCCGAACACCAGCACGAGCGTCACCGGGCCCACGAACGACTCGAGATTCGCGAGCCAGTTCGCGGTCGGCCCGTACGCGTGCAGCATCCCGGTGCCGGTCGTCGTGAACACGCCGACGCTGAACGTGAACGCCTGAAGAAACGGATCGGCGATTCCCATGTCCTCGACGCCGCGAAGGGCGCCGTCGCCAAGCGCCAGATACGCGAGGGCGAAGCAGCCGTTCATGAGCAGGAGCCCGCCCATCATCCACAGAAAGAACGCGGCCCAACTCGCATCGAGCGACGCGAGATAAAAGCGCGCGAGCCGCTGCGCGCCGAGGCCGTATTTCTGGCTGTTGGGCCGGCCGTCGCGATTGAGAAACCGGCCGCGCACGGCCTGCGCGACGACGTGGCCAAAGCCGAGGTCCGCGGGCTGGTTGAGCGGCGGCGGATCGTCTTCGACGGTGGAATTGGGCGCGGTCACGCGACTCGTGGAGATGAGGTGGCGGTCGATCCTTCAGGCCAATGATCCTCTGCTCTGCTCGAAGATGCAAGCAGCGAAAGCGTCACTTGGCCCGGAACTCCAACGGCCGCTCGGGCATCGCGTGGGCGAGCGCCTCTCGCACGCCATCGGCGTCCCGGTCACTTCCGTACACGGGCGTGCCGGGCTGCTGGCGCCACGATTCGTCCAGCGTTCCCGCATCCACCGCGTCGAATCCCAGCTCGTCGAGAAGATGCCGGACCACGTCCTTTGCTCGCGCATCATCACCCGCAAATGGAAGGGCGATGCGACCCGGCGCTCCCGCAGGCTTGCCGCGATCAAGTAGGTGCTGCGCATAGATGTTGTTGAACGCCTTCACGACGGGACGCTGCAGCTGGCTCGCCACCCAGCGACTCTCGGTCGTGCCGCTCTCGATCTCGGCAATGTGACCGTCGCGCTGCGGGTAGTAGTTGCCGGTGTCGATGACGACTGTATCCGGGCGCGCTGCGCGAAAGAGATCCTTCGGCAAGGCAGCAACGTTTTTCTCCGGAATCGTCACGACGACGACGTCCTTGTCGCGAACCGCATCCGGCGGCGTGACCGGAGTCGCCCCCGTCTCCTGCGCTAGCTCGCGCAGAGATTCCGGACCGCGCGAGTTCGCAATCGAAACGGTGTGGCCGAGCTTTGTGAGACGACGAACGAGCGCGCCACCAATGTGGCCGGCTCCGATGATTCCGATATTCATGTGTAGACGCACGCGAGAATAGGTGGTCTTCACGCAACACGCGGAGCTCACGAACGGTTCCAGGTGCCAAGCGCACTGTATCCGTACACGCATTGAGCTCGTTCGCAGCCCTTGCTAGTGCACTTCCGCAAATGCGACCTTCGATGACTCGAGGCGCAGCAGCTCGAGCAGCTCCTCCTGCATTTCTG
>JBDTXN010000179.1:0-6003 GCA_040006175.1 Gemmatimonadota bacterium
CCGTCGCACTCGATCTCTCGATGCCCGCGCGCCGCGAATGGCGGGGCGCCAAGCACCCCGTCACGCTCGTGCTCGAGGAGATCGAGTCCATCTTCCGCGACCTCGGCTTCACCATCGCGACGGGGCCCGAGGCCGAGCACGAGTGGTACAACTTCGGCGCGCTGAACTTTCCGCCGGATCATCCGGCGATGGACATGCACGACACGCTCTATCTCGCTCAGGGCGGTCTGCTGCGGACGCACACCTCGCCCGTGCAGATCCGAACGCTCCAGTCGTATCCGCCGCCGATCCGCATCATCGCGCCGGGGAACGTCTTCCGCCGCGACTTCTTCGACGCGTCGCACGCGCCGATGTTCGCGCAGATCGAAGGGATGGCCGTTGACGAGGGAATCTCCTTCGTCGACCTGAAGGCGACGCTCGCGAACTTCGCCAATAACTTCTTCGGCGAGACGAAGACGCGCTTTCGTCCGAGCTTCTTCCCCTTCACGGAGCCCTCGGCCGAGATGGATGTGGCGTGCCAGATCTGCAAGGGCGCGGGATGCGCGACGTGCAAGCAGACCGGGTGGGTCGAGATCCTCGGCTGCGGCATGATGCATCCGAGTGTCCTCGAAGCTGCGGGGCTGGATGCGCAGCGCTATTCGGGGTGGGCGTTCGGCATGGGACCCGGGCGCATGGCGCTGCAGCGCTTCGGTATTCCCGACATTCGCATCGAGTACGACTCCGACATCTCCTTCCTCGAGCAGTTCGCCCAGTGAACGCATCGTACGAGTGGCTCCGCGCGATCGTTCCTTTCGATTACACGCCAGAGCAGCTTCGCGATCTCATCACTGCGCGCTGCTGCCCGGTGGATGAGCTCGTGCGGCTGCGCGCGGATCTCGTGAGCGTCGTCGTGGGGCAGGTCGTGGAAGCCGGGCCGCATCCAGACTCGGATCACCTCTGGGTGACCAAGGTCGATGCCGGCAAAGGCGAGCTCCTCGATGTGGTGTGCGGCGCACCGAACGTGAAGGTGGGCGCGAAGTATCCATTCGCTGCTGCAGGGACGACGCTGCCCGGCGGTCTCAAGCTCGAGAAGCGAAAGATTCGCGGCGCAACCTCGAACGGCATGCTCTGCTCCGCGCGCGAGCTCGCACTTGGCGAGGAGCACGACGGTATTCTGGAGCTCGACACACAACTCCCTCCCGGCACTCCGTTTCTCGATGCGGTGCCGGCCGGCGACACGCGCATCGTCATCGACGTCACGCCGAATCGCCCCGACCTGCTGTCGCACCTGGGCGTGGCGCGCGAGATCGCTGCAGCCACCGGCGCGCGCGCGGAGCTTCCGGCGCTCGACGGCGCGAAGGCAAACGTGCCCGCGCCCGTGCGCGCAGCAAGCGAAGGTGCGAGCGGCGCCGTTCGCGTGAAGATCGAGGACCCCGAGGGATGTCCGCGCTACGCCGGCGTCATCATTCGCGGCGTGACGATCGGCCCGAGCCCGGCGTGGCTCGCGGAGCGACTCGCCGCTGTCGGAAGCCGCTCGATCAACAATGTCGTCGACGTAACGAACTACATGCTGCACGAAGTCGGGCAGCCGATGCACGCCTTCGACGCCGCGCTGCTCGGCGGCTCCGCGATCGTCGTGCGTCGCGCGCGCGCGGGCGAGACGCTGCGCACGCTCGATGGCGTCGATCGAAAGCTGGATCCTTCGATGACGGTCATCGCCGATGCCACGAGCGCACAGGCTGTCGCGGGAGTGATGGGCGGTAGCACGAGCGAGGTGAGCGACGCGACGCGCGACATCTTCCTGGAGGTCGCGTACTTCGAGCCCGCGCACGTGCGTCGCACGCGTCGCGCGCTCCAGCTCTCGACGGACGCCAGCTATCGGTACGAGCGCGGGATCGACATCGAGGGCATTCCAGGCGCGCTCGCCCGCGGTGTGCAGCTCCTCATGGCCGTCGCGGGCGGGACGATCGAGGGCGCGCCCATCGATCTCTATCCCATGCCGAAGCCCGCTCCACGGATTCCGCTCGCGAGCGCGCACATCGCGCGACTGCTCGGCGAGCCCGTCTCCGAGCCGGACATCGAAGCGCTGCTCACGCCCGTCGGATTTACGGTAAGCGGGTTCACGAATGGGCGTGCGTCCGTCACGGTGCCGACGTGGCGACCCGATGTGCAGCAGAACGTGGACCTCATCGAGGAGATCGCGCGACTGCGCGGCTACGACTCGTTCTCCAACGAGCTGCGCCCGTTCCGGCGCGGCACCGTTCCCGATTCGCCGCTCGCGCTGCTCACACGCCGCGTGCGCGAGGCGTGCGTATCCGCTGGCCTGCTCGAAGCGCTCTCGATGCCCTTCGTGCGAGGCACGGAGGCTACGCACGTACGCCTCGCGAATCCCATGGCGGAGGATGAGTCCTTCCTGCGCCGCGAGCTCCTCGAAACGCTCGCGCGCCGCGCCGAGCACAATCTCGCGCAGCGGCATCGCGATGTGCGCCTCTTCGAGATCGGCAGCACATTCGAGCCATCGCCAGCCGGGCTCCCGCGCGAGGAGATGCGTGTGGCCGCCATCGTGATGGGGCACCGCCAACCGCCCCACTGGTCCGAGCCGAAGGCGCCGGATGTCGACGAGTGGGATGCGAAGGGCCTCGCGGAGCTGATCGGAGCGACGATAGCCGGCGGTTTGCAGGTCGAGCTGCGGAACGTGGGAGCGAACGGTGTGCTTTGGAATATCGCGCTCGGCGGCCAGGTCGCCGGCTCGGTACGCACCCTCACGCTCGATGCGCCCGTCTGGGCGCCGGCGGCGTTCGGCATCGAGCTCACCCTCGCGCGCGTGTCATCGGATCCGGTCGCGGCACCGGGACAGTCCAAGCTGCAGCCCACGAACGTGGCGGCGGTCGCGTCACCATTCGCGTTCCGTCCGTTCCCATCGACACCCTCGACCTCGGTCGACGTTGCGCTGCTCGTACCCAACGATCTGCCCGCGTCGCGCGTCGAGAAGACGATACGGGATGCGAGCAGCGAGCTCCTCGAATCGATGACTCTGCTGAGCGAATACCGGGGTGCCGGGATCGCGGACGGATTCCGGAGCATTGCCTGGCGATTGACCTTCCGGCATCCGGAACGCACTCTACGGGAGAAGGAAGTCGCCGGCCGTCGCGACAAGGTGTTGCGAACCCTCGAGGGAGAGCTAGGTGTCAGACAGCGAACGACCTGACGTGGAAGCGTTCCAGGAGCTCGAACACCTCCTTCACTCCCTCGCCGACGAGATGGCTGGGTGGCGCCGGCGCGCGCACGAGGCCGAGGCGAAGTTGAAGGCGACGCCACCAGTGCCCGCATCGCGCGTGAATGCCGCAGCGCTCGAGCGCGAAAACCGCGACCTGCGCGAGCGGCTCGACGCAGCGAAGGCGCGCACCAAGCAGCTCCTCGAGAAACTCCGCTTCCTTCGCCAGCAGCAGGAATCGGAGGCGCATCGATGAGCCGAAAATCTTCGGTCAAGGTGACGATCGTCGGTGAGGAATACACGATCCGAAGCGACGAGCCCGCCGAGCACACGCGCGCCGTCGCGAAGTACGTCGACGAGACGATTCGCAGCGTCATGAATGCCGGCGCGACGGTCGAATCCCACAAAGCCGCCATCCTCGCGGCTCTTCAGATCACGGACGAGCTGTTCAAGACCCAGGACGGGCGCGAGCAGCTCGGCGAGCGCATGCGCGCGCTCTCAGGCGAGATTCGGCGCCTGCTTCCCCCCGGAAAACGCGGAGGCTGAGACCCCGTCCCACCGCTGGGTCTGGCCTTTTTCGCGACGTTCACGTAATTTCTCGACAACGAGCCTGCGACGCCTATTGTCAAGCGGTCGTTGCGGTTAGCTCGCTTGCCTCACACTGTCTGACGTTCGTTGGTGGGTAGTGGCCATCGCGCTGACTTTGCGCGCGCGGCAGCGGTTCCCCGAAGATCGCGACGTCACCGTCGTGTGGAGCTATAGATACATATGAACCAACTCGTAGTTGACGCCGCGCTGGCCTTTGGCATCATCGTCGCCGGCGCGGTGTTTTTTTTCGTGGGTCGGTCCGTGGGAATGCGGGGGGAGCGGGCAGCGCAGATCGCGGCCCGAACGACTGCGGAGGAAGTCGCGCGACGTCTCATCGATGAGGCCACGCGCGAATCCGAAGCTCTTCGCAAGGCGGCTGTCGTCGCGGGAAAGGAAGAAACGATCAAGTTGCGCGAGAGCTGGGAAGCCGAGGCTCAGAAGCGGCGCGATGAGATCGAGCGCGGCGAGCGGCGTGTTCAGGAACGCGACAGCAATCTCGACCGAAAGATCGACATACTCGACCAGCGCGAGAAGGAAGTCGCGCGGCGCGTCAGCGACACTACGCGACGCGAGAACGCCGTCGTCGACCGCGAAGGCGAGCTCGAGAAGCTAAGTGCGGAGGGGCGTCGCCGGCTCGAGCAGCTCGCAGGCATGTCAGCTCAGGACGCCAAGGCCGAGATAATCAGCCGCTTGGCCGAGGAGGCGCACGCGGAGGCGGCGAACCAGCTTCGCGAGATCCGCGAGAGCGCCCGTCGCAATGCAGAGCGCGAGGCGAAGAAGATCGTCGCGCTCGCCGTGCAGCGGATCGCCTCCGAGCACACCTCGGAGATCAGCGTGTCGTCCGTGTCGCTCCCCAACGACGAGATGAAGGGGCGCATCATCGGCCGCGAGGGCCGCAACATCCGCGCGTTCGAGCTCGCCACCGGCGTGGACGTCATCATCGACGACACGCCTGACACGGTGGTGGTCTCCTGCTTCGATCCGGTCCGGCGCGAGGTAGCCAGAGTGGCGCTCTCCAAGCTCGTGGCGGACGGACGCATCCATCCGGGGCGCATCGAAGAGGTAGTCGAGAAGTCCAAGAAGGAAGTCGATGCCGCCATTCAGGACATGGGAGAGCAGGCGGCGTACGAGGTCGGCGCGCATGGTCTGAATGTCGAGCTGATCCGGCTGATCGGCCGCATGCAGTACCGCACGAGCTACGGGCAGAACATCCTTCATCACTCGAAGGAGGTCGCGCATCTCGCCGGCATCATGGCGGCGGAGCTCGGGCTCGACGTGACGATGGCGAAGCGGGGCGCGCTGCTCCACGACATCGGCAAGGTGCTCACGCACGAGCACGAAGGCACGCACGTGCAGCTCGGCGTCGAGGTCGCGACGCGTTACGGCGAGCACCCGCTCATCATAAATTGCATCGCCGCACACCACGATGACGTACCGCACGAAAGCGAGATCTCGGTGCTCGTGCAGGCGGCAGACGCGATCTCCGGATCGCGCCCGGGCGCACGACGCGAGGCGTTCGAGACGTACGTGAAGCGATTGGAAGGGCTCGAGCGCATCGCGGCGAGCTATACGGGAGTCGACAAGGTGTTCGCCATTCAGGCGGGGAGAGAGATCAGGGTGATCGTCAATCCGGACGACGTGGACGACTTCCGCATGGCGGCGCTGAGCGAGGAGATCGCACGTCGCATCGAGACCGAGCTGCAATACCCTGGGCAGATCAAGATCGTGGTGATTCGCGAGCAGCGGGCGGTGGACTTTGCCCGCTGATCTGATCGACGGCAACGCCATCTCGCGGAGCATCCGCGACGAGGTCGCGGCGGAGGTCGCGAGGCTCGTGGCGCGCGGCATCAAGCCCGGGCTCGCGGTCGTGCTCGTGGGCGAAGATCCCGCCAGCGAGGTGTACGTCCGCAACAAGGGGCGCGCCTGCGACGAAGCCGGCATGCACAGCGTGACCATCAACATGCCGGCAGCGACCACGCAACAGGAGCTGCTCGCGCAGGTGAAGCAGCTGAACGAGGACAAGGCGATTCATGGAATTCTCGTTCAGATGCCACTGCCAAAGCATCTCGATGCAGACATCGTGATCCGCTCGATTCTTCCAGCGAAGGATGTCGATGGCTTTCACCCCGTGAACGTCGGCAAGAACCTGATCGGCGATCGCGACGGCTTCGTGCCGTGCACGCCAGCGGGTGTGCAGGAGATGCTCGCGCGCTCCGGCACCG
>JBDTXN010000180.1:0-5980 GCA_040006175.1 Gemmatimonadota bacterium
CTCTCACGAGAGTCAGAACGGCGTTGTCCCGCGGCTCGTCCACGTCGTGGGAACGAGCTGCCCGTTGCGAACGGTGAATTGAACGTAGGTCACCGTTGCCGTGAGCGCATTGACGTTCAGTCCCTGCGTCACTTGCTTCCCACCCAGCGTCAGGTTGAGCTCGACCGTGTGCGTACTGGGCAGCACCTCCGAGCGGTAGAGCGGATCCACGGCACCGGTCTGCAGCGCCTGAGCGGTGGCCTGCGAATACGTGCGCGTCGATGCGATCACGTTGTCGATGGAGAGCGTCGCGTTTCCGAGCGACTCGGGACCCGCGGAGTCTGCGCGCAGCGTGATGACGAGCACCGCACCAGCGCGGCGCCGCACGGCGTCACCCAGGGAACGCATGCGATCGCGCTGCGCGACCATGTTGTCCTGCGCATTCGCGAGCACGCCGTCGAGCTGCAGGAGTGCCGTCTCTTCCTTGCTCACCAGAAGCTGCTGCGTGCGCCTCTGCATCGTCTCGGCCAGGACGTTCTCGATCCGAGCCTCGAGCCGCACCCGCTGGCTGCGCAGATCGCTCAGCTTGCCCTGCGTTTCCTGAAGCTCCTTCACGATCGCGTCGCGCTGCCCCTCGTAGGCCTGCTGCTTGGCCGCACTATCGGCTTTCATTGAATCGGTCTGCTGTGCGTATGCGACCGCCGGGAGAAAAACCCCGACCGTCAACACCAGCAAGTGGTAGCGTAGTCGCTTTGCTCGCATCAGGATGGTCTCGGTCGTGGGCTATTTCGGCGTCGTGCTGGGCGGTGCATCCTGCTCCAGCCGGTGGAGTCGCTCCTCCAGACGCTGTAGCGCCTCACGCTCGGAACGTAGCTCCTGTTCCGCCTGGGCGCGCCGCTGTTCCAGCTCGAGAAGATTCTGCGCCTGATACCGGTTGATCTCGAGCTCGAGCGACGAAATGCGCTGCTGTCGCGCAGCGATCTCTCCCGTGAGCAGCTGCCGCTGGCGCTCGAGCGCCGCCACGCGCCGATCGAGCGA
The DNA here is from genome assembly GCA_040006175.1 of Gemmatimonadota bacterium. Taxonomy (GTDB): domain Bacteria; phylum Gemmatimonadota; class Gemmatimonadetes; order Gemmatimonadales; family Gemmatimonadaceae; genus FEN-1250. Next base: position 1,018 of record JBDTXN010000180.1, read on the forward strand.
GTGTCCGCGCAGCAGCGCCATCACGTTGTTCTGCCAGCCGAGCGTGAACGAGAACTTGCTGTAGCCGAATTCCTTCGACACTGCGGAGATCGTATCCGCTCGCGATGCGCCGAGCTCCGTCCAGTATGCGCCCGCGCGCAGGCCGTGCCACTCGTAGGCCGCGCCGACGTTGTAGTCCCACGCGTTGTTCTCGGCCATGAACGACAGCGTGCTGTGGGCAGACGGATAGAGGTCCACCTTCACGCCACCGAACGCGCCGCTCCACGAGCTGGAGGCGTATGCGGCCCCCAGTCCGCCGTCGTTCTTGAACAGACCATTGCCGTAGCCGAACGTCAGACTGACCGTCGTCTTGCCCCAACCCGGATTCAACTCCGATAGCGCGAAGGACTTCGTCGCCACACCGTAGACCGTATTCCCCGTGCTGAAGTTCTGATGCAGGGAATCTGCCTCGTGCTGCTTTCCCGGAGTCGCTACGGAGCCCGGGAAAAGATTGTAGCCAACCGTGAATCGATCGATGTGATCATACGGTCCAATGTTTCGCATTCCGACCGCGACGCTCGGCACCCAGCGAAGGGCGCCGGACTTCACGCGAAAGTTCTCCTCGTTGAGCAACAGTCCCTGCGCGAAGAGTCCCCACTCCGGATTGTCGGAGTAGATCGAGACACCGGCCTCGAGCCGTCCGAACAACGAGAAGGAGAGCGCGCCGTTCGTGTTGAGACCATTCAACACCGACAAGCCGGGCGACGCTTTCGCGCCGTGAAACGTCTTGCCGGCGAAGTTGATGCTGAAGTCACCGGTGACCGGCGACACCCATGCGACTGGAATGTCGATCAGGCCGGCGCCCCAGTACATCGTTTGGGGATAGATCTCTTGGGCCTTCGCGATTCCCGGAAGCGCAACAGCTGCCGTCAGGACGAGCTTGAGCGCGGTTCGCAGGAATCGGGGGACGGAGAAAATCATCGTTGACCTGGGTCTCGAATTAGCGCGGGGGCGTGGTCGTGCTTGGCGGAGGCGTGGTCGATGGCGCTGGCGACCCGCCCTGCAGCTGATTCAGGCGTTCTTCGGCGCGCTTGATGGCTTCCTGCTCCTCCCGGATCTGCGCATCGAGCTGTTCGCGGCGCTTCGCGACCTCGGCGAGCTCGCCGCCCTGGGCTTTCTGCAGCGCTGTCTGGAGCTCCTCGATCTTGTGCTGGCGCGCCGCGATCTGCGCGCGCAGTCGAAGCTGCTCCTGCTCCAGCTCTCCAATGCGCGCGCGCAGAATGGTGCCGTGCGCGATGTCGTGGAGATTGCCGCTGTAGCCGAGCGCCATGTTGAACTTCGTGTAGTTGTAGATGGTGTAGAGAAATCCCTTGCTGGGATTCTTTCCCCCTTCTTCGAGCTCGGTGCCGTACACACCGAGCGAAAGTCCGCGCCAGGTGCCGACGAGACCCGCGTTCCAGTCCCAGCCATTGTTCTCGGCAAGCACCGTCACGTTGCTGTTCTCCGATGTGCGGAGCGCGTAGCGTGCGCCGAGGAAAAGACCTTTCGCGATCGTGCCCTTGTCGTTGTAGTTGCGACCGAGCTCGCCGTCGTCACGAAAGATTCCGCTGCCGTAGCCGAGGCTGAAGCTCGCGGAGTTTCTGCCGAAGGTCGCGTCCTTGGTGGCGACGGCGTACACCGTGGGCAGGGTATGAAAGTGTCGAGCGTATCCCGGCGTCGTGTCGGTGATGCCGCCGGTGGGCGACACGTAGATGTCGTGACCGACCAGGTAGCGCTCTTCGTGCGTATAGGGCCCGAGATTCCGGAAGCCGACCGCGATCGCGGGCCAGGCCTTGTTCGGCTGCTGCTTGAGGATCAGAGCCTGGCCGAAAAATCCGTAGTCGGGATTCTGGCTATAGATCGACAGACCAACAGAGAAGCGCTGCTTCCAGTGAGTGTCGATCGAAAGATTCGAATTGAGCTTGTCGGCGAAGTTGATCGGGCATGGCGTGGCGCAGTACGAGACGATCTTGCCGGACGCCTGCACCCAGACATCTCCGGAGGTGGGCGATACCCACGCGACGGGATCGTCGATCAGCCCTGTGCCGAAGTCGAGCGTAGCGGGGTAGAGAATCGCATCGGCTGGGGCGGTGAGTGACGTGTCAGCGGACACGTCCTGCGCTGCGAGAGCGGGAGCGCTCGCATGCGCACCGATCAGCGCGCTGGATACGAGTGCGAGCTTCCACCGCGTCGTGCGCATAGACCTCCCAACCTGTAATTGGAGACGTGCAGCAAACTCGCGCGGTATCACGGAGCGCGACGAAAGTGACACTCTGGAGCGTGCATCCATAGACGCGCGCACCACTTAAGACGTTACAGCGCGCCAAGCGGGCTGGGCCTGCGACGTAATATTACACCAGTGGGTACGCAAACTGTATCACCCCATGCCCACGAAGCGAAAGAGGCAGTTGGGAGCGGTGGGAGGTTGGCGGCATGAAGATGCCTTGACGCGGCCACGACACTCGACGTGATTAGGGCGATTCAGTGGACGCACAGCGTCCGGAGGGAAGCATGCGTAGGTTACTCGCTCTGCTCCTGGTTCTGTTCGTCGCAGCGGGCTGCTCGCGCAACAAGAAGCCTTCTGACGCGCTCGACAGCGACACCGAATCCACCCTCCACGTCAACAACCAGCACTTTGGCGACGTGGACATCTACGTGGTCCACGATGGAAGTCGAACGCGCGTCGGCAGCGTGACGGCGACCTCTGAACAGACCTTCACGCTGAATGCGCGCGTGATCGGCAGGGTGGGCACGATGCAACTGATTGCCCACGGAGTCGGGACGAACGGCAGTGTTGGCAGCGAGCAGTTCTCGATCCGGCCGGGAATGCAGATCGACTGGACGCTGGACTCCAGGCTCTCGCGCGCGACGCTCGCGATCTACTAGCCCGGCAGCCTCAGGCCTGAGGCGCGGGAGCCGGCGGTTGTTCGAGGACTACCGCGGAGGTCCGCCACCGCCTCCGGTCTTGCCGCCGTTGCTCGAGCCTACACCCGTGAGCTTGACCGTCAACCCGAGAGCAACGATCGCGGCCCCTACCAGAAAGGTCCGTGGCTTGGAGAGCTTCCGCTCCTGGACTGTACCGATCGAATACTTCGGAAGCGCCACCGTCTCGCCCTTCCAGAACTGCTCGGCGCCCGATCGCATAGTCACGTTCGAGACGGCGAGCGAGACGCCGCTGTCCTCGTTCTGGAGAAGCTTTCCACCAACCGTCGCTACGCCGGGGCCAAGGTAGCGCGCGAGGCTATCGGAACCCGCATCCGTGAGCGACACGACCAGCTTTGTGTTCGGCTGTGCAGTGGAAAGCTGAATCGGGACGTTGGAATAGCAGGCGCCCAGCGCGAGTGCGACTGAGCAATACGATGACCTGACGCGCATGAATTCCTCGAGCCGTAGGTTGAGACAATATACCGTTGTGCAACGGCGGGGCGTCAAGACTTGTACCGGACGAAGAAAACTACCCGGCAGCTAGTTCGCTGCCGGGTAGTTTTTGTTACATCCAAGCCAGGAAAGCGAAAGCGTTACGGCGTCTGTCCCAAGCACGCATTTCCGAACGGATCTGTGGCGTTGGCCGGATCGTTTGCATTCCGCGAAGGCTGATCCTGCGGTGCCGGAATGCTCGTATTCGTCTGACGCTCCGAGAGATCGTAAAACAGGCGGGCCGGAATGATGAGGCCCTCGACCGTCGGCGTGAAGTTCGGGAAGCACGTACGCTTGTAGTCGTTCCACGCCTCGATGTTCTGGAACTCGGCGATGTACTTCTCGGTGAGAATCTCCTTGAGAATACCGGTTCCCGACGCGGAGACCGCCGAAGCGCCCGCCAAGGCACGTTCCTCGTTGAGCTTCGCCAAAGCCGGACCTGTCTGGCCCGTGCGATACAGTGCCTCTGCCCAGATCAGCAAATTCTCGTTCGCCGTGACGAGCGGTTGCGAGAAGGTCGGGCTGACACGCTGGTCGCTAAGGTCGCTCTGGTCGGAATTAAAGTACTGGCCAATCCGTGGATCGCTCCTCGACTGCAGAAGTCCAACCAAGAATCCGCCCGGTGCGATGTAGCCCGCCCGCTGCACGTAGTCGAACTGGTACCAGTAATTCTGCTCGCCGAGACTGCCCGAAAAGACCGTCGTGTAGTCTCCTGCGGGATCCGTGATTCCCTGTTGTGCCTCCGTGAGCGCGCTGGCGTACGCTCCAGGATCGACTTCGGCAGTGTGCAGGTAAAAACGCGCCTTGGCGGTGTGCGCGAGCGCGGTCCAGCTTGCCGGATCTCCGCCGTAAACGAGATCAGAGCCACCGGCACCGAAGTTCGTGGGCCCCGTACCCGCAAGATTCACGATCGCGTCGCTGAGAACGTTCTGAACCGCCGCATAGACGTCCAGCTGGTTGTCGAGCGGCGGATTCGGCGTGCCCGAGAGGGCTTGCGAGTACACCAGATCTCCGAAGAGATCGGCTCCGGTGCCGAACATCAGCCCTTCCAGTACCTCCGTTTGGCCGAGCAGCAACGAGTCACCCGACGCACGCGCCGCATCTTCGACCTTCCGAATGTCGATCAGCCCGCCACCCGAGTAGAGGCCGGCCTCGAAGCCGCCGGTGGTGGTCTCGTCGTTCACGTAGTCATTCACCGGCCCGTACTGGATGCCGGCTCCTTCGAACTGCTGTGTCCACACGGAAGTCAGTCGCGCCGGGTCGCTGGAAAGAAGCGCCCACAGCGAGCCCTGAATGGCCGCGAAGAGTGACTGGGGTGCCGCCGACGTCGGCGTGCTTGGATCCTTGGAAAGATCGCCGCCCGTGAGAAAACTATTGCAAGCTCCAGTCGTGCCGGCGATCGCCAGCACGCCGAGGAGCGCGAACCTCTTGGCAGTATTCACCTTGGGTCTCCTCGAATTATTTGTTGAGACCGATCGAAATCACGAACGACCGGGTCTGTGGGCTACTGAAGTAGTCGATTCCCTGG
>JBDTXN010000181.1:0-5967 GCA_040006175.1 Gemmatimonadota bacterium
ACTGAATTCTCCACGTAACTCATTGAAGGAGTGGGTCGTCGTCCAGTGTATAGCAAAATGCACTGATCGGCGGGCTACCGGAACTCTTGCGGTTTGCGAGGGCGCCTGCCACGCCTCCCGCATCACGAGCGTCCGCCGGACTAAATGGTCGAGCCCCGCCGCGTACTTCGATACATATATACTGGGCGCCTCTCACTGGCGGCTGCGATATTTCTCGCGGCCGTTTTCTCCTGGCATGGCCCCGATGCGCGCGAGACGCTCCTCGCGACGCTCGCGCTCTTCGCCGCCATCGCCTTCACCTCGCTGTCGGCATGGTTCGGCCTCGCCTATCGCGCGTTGGTCAACCGCGGCTTCTACTATACTCAGTCGCTTTTTGACGTCGCGCTCATCACGACCGTCGTCCACATCACCGGCGGCTCGCTGTCGCCGTTCGCGGCGCTCTACATCCTCGCCACCGCGTGCGCTTCGCTCCTCCTCCCCGTGGGGGGCGGGCTCCTCATCGCCGCGCTCGGCAACGTTCTCTACTTCGCCGACGTCATCGTGCTGCAGGGAACGGCGCTCGGGTTGCCGGTCATCCTCCAGCTCGGCGTCTTCGCGATCACCGCGCTCGGCGTCGCCTACCTCGGCGCGAGGCTGCAGGAAGCCGGCGTGAACCGGGAGGCGCTCGCACAGCAGCTCGTCGTCGTGAAGCTGCAGGCCGAGGATGTGCTCAAGAACATTCGCAGCGGGATCATCACGATCGATGTGCAGGGGCGCATCCTCTTCGCGAACTCGATGGCGGGAAAGCTCATCGGCTTCGACGATGAGTCCGTGCGCGGAGAAAACGTTCGAGATGTCGTCACGGGCCGCGCGCCGGCGCTCGCGGCAGCGCTCGAGATGGCGGTGCACGGCCACGAGCGCGTGACGCGCGGCGAGGCCGCCATCACGGTGAACGGGCGAACGTTCCCGATCGGATTCACCACGACGACGATGAGCGTCGATGGCTCGCCCGATCAGATGTCGGGCACCGTGATCTTCCAGGACATCTCGGACAACAAGCGACTCGAGGAGCTGCGTCTGCGCACGGAGCGTCTCGAGGCCGTTGCGGAGCTGAGCGCTTCGCTGGCGCACGAGATCAAGAACCCGCTCGCGTCCATTCGGAGCGCAGTGGAGCAGCTCGGCTCGCGCGCGCGGGCCACGGACGACGAGCGCGTGCTCTCGACGCTGATCGTACGCGAATCCGACCGGCTCTCGCGACTGCTATCGGAATTCCTGGACTTCGCACGCGTGCGTGTGACGCGCGGCGAGCGCGTCGACATGGGCGAGGTCGCGCAGGCCGCGGTTCGCCTCGCCGACACGCACCCCGATCGCAAGTCGGGCGTGAGCGTCACCTGCGTCGTCCCGACGGAGCCGCTGCTCGTGGAGGGCGACGAGGACCTGCTCCATCGCGCGATCTTCAACATCACGCTCAACGCCGTGCAGGCCGCGCCCGCGGCCTCGGGACGCGTCACCGTCGAGGTGTCCCGCCTCAACCTCGAGCAGATCCCCACCGGCGTGCCGTTCGAGGTGAGCGCGGTCGCGCTTCGCGTGTCGGACAACGGCCCCGGCATTCCGATCGAGCTTCGCGAGCGCGTCTTCGATCCCTTCTTCACTACGAAAACGGGTGGCACCGGATTGGGCCTTCCGATCGTCCATCGAGCGATCGAGGCACATCGCGGCTTCGTGTTCATGGACAGCAGCCCGAAGGGCACCCGCTTCACCGTATTGCTGCCGCAGGTTCAGCAGCGCATCGCTGCGGAGATCGACGCATGATGGCTACCGCCAGTCCGTCCGTGCTCGTCGTCGACGACGAAACGGGAATTCTCGAAGCGCTCAAGATCCTTCTCAGGAACGAAGGATTCACGCCGCACGTCGCGCTCGGCGGCAAGCAGGGGCTCGAGCAGATTGCGGCGCTCGATCCCGACATCGTGCTCTCCGATGTTCGCATGCCGAGCGTCGGGGGGCTCGAGATTCTCTCGGCTGCCCGCGCCAAGGATCCGCTGGTGCCGGTGATCCTCATGACCGCGCAGGCGGATCTGCGCTCCGCCATTCAGGCGGTGAACGAGGGCGCATACCACTACATCCAGAAACCGTTCGTGAACGACGAGATCGTCTCGATCCTGAGACGGGCGGCCGAGCATCGGCAGCTTCGGGTGGAGAACCAGACGCTCAAGCAGGAGATCAAGCGCCAGGGGCAGAACGGCGTCAGCGCGCCGGTGGGACGGAGCAAGGCATGGCTCGCGGTGTTGCGGCTCGCGGAGACTGTCGCGCCTACCGACTCCATCGTGCTCATTCAGGGTGAGTCGGGGACCGGTAAGGAAGTGATCGCGCGCTACATCCACGATCTCTCGCAGCGAACCGAAGGAACGTTCAACTCGATCAACTGCGGCGCGCTCCCCGAGAGTCTGCTCGAGAGCGAGCTGTTCGGACATGTGAAGGGATCGTTCACGGGCGCGGTGAAAGACAAGCGCGGACTCTTCGAGGCGGCGACGAAGGGCACCTTCTTCCTCGACGAGATCGGCGAGACGACGCAGGCGACCCAGGTGAAGCTCCTCCGCGTGCTGCAGCAGCGGGAAGTGATACCGGTTGGCGGCACCGACCCGATCTCGATCGACACGCGGATTCTGGCCGCGACCAATCGCGATCTCGAGGAAGAGATGAAGCGCGGCACCTTCCGCGGAGATCTCTTCTACCGACTCAACGTTTTCGCGCTTCATCTTCCGCCGCTCCGCCAGCGCAGAGACGATGTGCCGCTCCTGATCGACTCCTTTCTCATGCGCGGCGCGCTCCAGAACGGGGGAGAGCCCAAGCGACTCACCGACGAGGCCCTCGACGCGATGCTCGCCTACAGCTGGCCGGGCAACGTCAGAGAGCTCGAGAACGCGCTCGAGCGCGCGATGATCCTGTCGCCGGGCCACGAGATCCAGCTCGCCGCCTTGCCCGAGCGCATTACCGAGCGAAAGCCGGAACCGCTCGTGGCAGACCGGCCCGCGAGTGTCAACCCGGCGCTCGATGTGATCGAGCGAGCGTACATCATGTGGGTGCTTCAGTGCGAAGGCGGGAACAAGAGTCGTGCAGCCGACATCCTCGGCATCGATCCCTCGACTCTCTACCGAAAGCTCTCCCGATACGGAGTTGCGGACACGTGACGCACGCGATCCGTCCCACCCCATCGTCCTTTCCCCGGTTCGATCCGTCGCGCAACGCTCCGGCTGCTGGCGCGTCCTTTGTTCAGCCAGCTATGACTACTGCCGTCACGCCAACGCCTTCGCGCTCGATTGAAGGGACCAACGCACCGATCGATGTCGGGCCGCTGAAGCTCCGCGCATCCCTGAAGACCGAGATGATGCTCAGCCTCGCCGTCCTCGGCACGGCCGCGCTCTCCCTGGCCGCGCTCAACGCGGTGGTTCTCGAGTCGTTGACGCTGAGCAAGGACGGCCCGATCTATCTCGCGCTGCTCGTGCTCGCGGACATCCTGATCTTCGTCGCCTTCGGCGCGTACAAGATCCAGGGACTCGTCCTCGACCCGCTCGACACGGTAGTCGAGACTACCGAGGCGATCGCCGAGGGCGATCTGTCCCGCCGCGTGCCGCGCACGGGTCCAACCGAATTTTCGCGGCTCGCGCGCAGCATCAATCGCATGACCGCGCGCATTCTCGAGGAGCAGGCGCAGCGCACGCACCTTGAGAAGGTCGCGAGCGTGGGTCGTCTCGCCGCCGGTGTCGCCCACGAGATCGGCAACCCGCTGGGTGCCATTGGCGGCTACGCGCACATCCTCCGCAAGAGCACTGTGCTCGACAGCGATGCTCTGGACGCCGTCGCAGGCATCGAGCGGGAGAGCGCACGTATCGATCGCATCATGCGCGGAATGCTCGAGTACGCGCGACCGCGCCGTCGCATCACCTCGCGGATCGACCTGAACGTCACGGTGAACGAGGTCGTGCAGCTCCTGCGAGATCAAGGAACGCTGCGCGAGGTAGCGCCAGAAGTCGCGCTGCAGAACGGGCTTCCGAAGCTGATCGGCGACGGGCACGAGCTCGAGCAGGTACTCGTCAACCTCATCCTGAATGCGGTGGACGCGATGCAGGGGCACGGCAAGGTGTGGATCGTCACGCAGTCGGTGGCGTTCGACGATGTCACGGGTCGTAACGGGCACCGTAACAACGATCCGGACGGCTTCGACGTAGCGCGCGAGCAGAGCGCGCGCGTGCGCGCGTGGCTCAACAGCGTCGGAGAGCCGAAGCAGATCCTCAAGCTGATTGTTGCGGACTCGGGGCCCGGCGTTCCGATCACGGAAAGCGAGCGCATCTTCGATCCGTTCTACACGACGAAAGAGCCGGGACGCGGCACTGGACTCGGGCTCGCCGTCGTCTCGCGCATCGTCGAAGGACTCGGCGGCACGATCTGGGTGCGCCAGGCACGCGAGGGTGGTGCGGCATTCATGATGTATTTTCCCGTGCCCGACGAGAACGCCGCCTCCGACGATCGCCCCGCAGGCACTCCGGCTTCGCGGCCGTGAAGATTCTCGTTGTCGATGACGAGCCGGGGCTCCGCCAGACGGTTTCCCGGATTCTGGGCGCGGAAGGCCACACGGTCGGCACCGCGGGCGAGGGTGAGGAGGCGCTGAGCAAGCTCTCCTCCGACGATGTCGATCTCGTGCTCTGCGATCTGCGCATGCCCAAGATGGATGGCCTCGAGTTCATCGAGCGCTACACCCAGGGCGGCGGACACGCGCTCGTGATCGCGATGAGCGCGTACGGCGACTCCGATACGGCCATCGCGGCGATGCAGAAGGGCGCCTACGACTACGTCCAGAAGCCCTTCCGCGCCGAAGAAGTGGTGCTCGCCGTGCGAAAGGCTGCGGAGCGCGAGAAGCTGCGCGCCAAGGTCGAGGAGCTCGAGGACCAGCTCAGCACCATTCGCGGCGCGGATGAGATCATCGGCCACAGCGCGTCGATCAAGGCTGCGCTCGACATGGCGCGCAAGGTCGCGCGGCATCCATCGACGGTGCTCATCACCGGCGAGAGCGGCACCGGCAAGGAGCTCGTCGCGCGGCTCGTGCACACGAGCAGCCCGCGCGCGGACAAGGCGTTCGTCGCCGTGAACTGCGGCGCGATCCCGGAGCCGCTGCTCGAGAGTGAGCTCTTCGGCCACGTGAAGGGTGCCTTCACGAGCGCGGATCGTGACAAGACCGGTCTGTTCGAGGAGGCAAATGGCGGTACGCTCTTCCTCGATGAGATCGGCGAGCTCCCGGCCGCACTGCAGGTGAAGCTCTTGCGCGCGCTGCAGGAGGGAGAGGTGCGCCGCGTAGGCGCGACGACGTCGCAGCGGATCGATGCGCGTGTGGTCGCTGCTACGAACCGCGATCTCGGTGTGGACGTCGCGAGTGGCCGCTTCCGCGGTGATTTGTACTATCGCGTGAACGTGGTGACGATCAGGCTTCCTGCGTTGCGCGAGCGCTCCACGGACGTGCCGGAGCTCGCGCTTCACTTCCTCAGGCTCTACAACGCGCGGCTTGGGCTCAAGGTGGAATCGATCTCGCCAGCGGCGATGCGCACGCTGATCGACTACTCGTGGCCGGGAAACGTGCGCGAGCTCGAGAACGTGATCGAGCGCGCGCTCGTGCTCTCCGCGGGCTCCACGATCGAGCGTGAGCATCTCTCCGACATCATCGCCCCCGTCTCCGCGGCACAGCCGGCGAGCGACGACTTCTCAGTGAAGCGGCAGACCGAGGCGCTCGAGCGCACGCTCATCCGCCGCGCGCTGGAACGGACGAACGGCAACCGCACGCGCGCCGCGCAGCTTCTCGATCTCTCTCACCGCGCGCTGCTGTACAAGATCCGCGACTACGAATTGGGTAGCTAACGCTGTAGCCGCTCGAGCGCACGCGTGCGCTAGCCCGCAGCGCTTCAATTCCCATCGCATCCGATCGCTGGCGCGCCGCGCATG
>JBDTXN010000182.1:0-5945 GCA_040006175.1 Gemmatimonadota bacterium
CGCTTCGCGCCGATTGACAGACGCGCGGTGAGTACCCCCGCATGCACCTTCGGCTTCTGCTCCTCCGGAGTGGCCGATTCTTGCTGACTCCCCGGCTCGATCGTCGGCCACACCACGCGATGCATCCCTGCGCCCGTGGGCAGGAGACCGACCGGCGCGGGCTCCCACCGCGGCGATATCCGCTTGATCCCATCCGCCTTCGCGCTCGCCTCTGCCTTCGCGGTCGGCTTGGCCGGGATCGTCGAAACCACGACGCCGTGCGCATCGACGATCTCGAGAGTCACCGGACTCGCTGCCGAATTTCTGAGCCAGTAGTAGATCACCACGCCCTCGACCGGATTGTCCGCGTACGGCTCGTCCTTCTGTAGCGGCGTTCCATTGTCGTCCTCCTGCGCGGTCGCAGTCACGGTCGTCGGCTTGAAGAGATGCACGTCCTCGTCGGCTGCCACATCCTCGCGCTGACGGAGTGGGCTGATGTCATCGATCACCCAGATCCCGCGACCGTGCGTGCCGACGATCAGATCGTTTTCGTGAACCTCGAAGTCGCGCACCGAGGTAATCGGGAGATTCAGTTGGAGCGGCTGCCACTGCTCTCCATCGTCGACGGAGATGTATGCGCCGCGCTCCGTGCCGGCGAACAGCGTGCCCGGCATCCTCGGATCTTCCTTGACCGTGTGCACGTACACGCCGCGCGGTAGCCCATTCGCGATCGGTTGCCACGACTTTCCGCCGTCCCGTGTGCGATAGATATAGGGCTCGAAATCCTGAAGCTGATGCCGGTCGACGCTCGCGTAGGCGGTGTTCACGTCGATGTGCGATGCCTCCACGGTCGTCACACGACTCCAGGCCGTGAGCGCGGCCGGCGTCACGTCGAGCCATGTACGACCATCGTCAGGGGTACGCCAGATCGAGCCGTCGTCCGTGCCCAACCAGATCAGCGGCACCATCAACGGTGACGGTGCGATGGTGTAGATGACGCCGCGCTTGCCGTTCCGATCGATGTGCGCCGCCGCTTCCGCATCGATGTTCTGCGGAGTTCCCGAATCGAGACGCGTGAGATCTGCGCTGATCCGCCTCCATGTCTTGGCGCCATCGGTGGTCTTGTAGAGAAACTGGCTCGCGTAGTACAGCGCGCGCGGATCTGCCTTCGAGAAAACCAGCGGCTGCGTCCAGTCCGCGCGGTCGGTTTCCTTGCCACCGGCCTTCGGCACGGCGGTGCCGCGCAACCGCGTATTCGTCTCGAGGTTCCAGCGCTCGCCGGTTCCGCCGAACACGATTCCCGGATGCAGCGGATCTCCAGCCGTGTAGCCGCTCTCGCCGCCCGGACCGATCGGCTCCCAGTCGCGCGTCGCGATCTCCGCAAACTTTCCCCGTGATCGCACCGCGACGGCGCCGGAATCCTGCTGCGCGCCGGTCACCCAGTACGGCGTGCGGTAGTCCACGGAGATGTGATAGAGCTGTGCCGTGGGCTGATTGAGCCACGAGCTCCACGTGACAGCCTTGGCGTCGCTCGCCTTCGCGTTGCGCGTGACGATCGCTCCCTGGTCGCTCGCCACGATCATCGTGTTCGTGTCGTCGGGCGAGATCCACAGCTGATGATAGTCGTCGCCGCCGGGCGAACCGCGCAGAGTGACCCAGTGCCTGCCGCCATCGCTCGACCGCGACACGGACACGTTGCTCACGTACACGGTATCCGGATCCTTCGGATCGATCGCGAGCTTGCAGAAATACCAGCCGCGGCCCCAGAGAGAGAGGTCGCTCGAGAGCCGCGTCCACGTCGCGCCCGCATCATCGGAGCGAAAGAAGCCTCCCTGCCTCGGGACATCCTTGTCGATCGAGGTCCCCGCGGTTGGAACGTTCTTCGTGCCTGGCGGGGCATTCTCCGCGATGAGGCAGTCCACCACCGCGTACAGGCGACGTGGGTTGCTCGCAGCCACCGCGATCCCCGTGCGGCCGATGCCCTCCTTCGGCAGACCGGCCGTGAGCTGCGTCCACGTGGTGCCGCCGTCCGTCGATTTGTAGATGCCGCCGCCCGGGCCATTCGTTGGCGAGTACGTGAACCAGGGCGGACGACGCGTGTTCCACAGTCCCGCGTACACGACCTTCGAATTCGTCGGATCGATGACCACGTCGACAGCGCCGATATTCGGGCCCTTGAACAGCACCTTCTGCCAGCTCTTACCGCCGTCCTGCGAGCGAAAGACTCCGCGCTCCTCGTTTGCCGCATAGAGGTGCCCGATCGCGGCGACGAACACGATGTCGGGATTGTGCGGATCCACTGCGATCTTCCCTATGTGTTGCGTAGTGTCGAGCCCCGCGTGCGTCCAGCTCTTTCCCGCATTCGTTGATTTGTAGACGCCGTTGCCGAAGCCCGCCGAATCGCGAAGTGTGGACTCGCCGCTCCCCACGTACACGGTGTCCGGAGCCGATGGCGCCACCGCGATGGCGCCCACGGATGCCACCGGCTGCGAATCGAAGATCGGCTCCCACACGCGGCCCGCGTCGATCGATTTCCATACGCCGCCGTTCACAGCTCCGAAGTAGAACTCATTCGGTCGCCCGGGCACCCCGGTCGCGGCGGCAACGCGGCCGCCACGAAAGGGACCGAGCGTGCGCCATTGAAAGCCGGAGAGCAGATTTGCGGGCAATGCCGCCGCCGTCGGTCGCGGCGCCGCAGTCATCAACTCGGCGAACTGTTGCCGCGCAGGCGCTGCCAGGTGAGCTATCGGCGATCCGAGCACCGAAAACATCCACCCGATCTGCCCGCTGCGCAGCAGGAAGTCCCGTCGCGTGAGGGAAGCGTCGCTTTCTTTCTCTCCAACCTTGACGTTCGTCACTGCGGTTCCTCCAGTGCGCGAAGCCCAATGTGAATGGGCGGTCCTCATAATGTGCGCGGGCGTGCGTCAACATACTGATTGCGTCCTGACTGCGCTCGAACCGGGCGGTTCGCGCCCCTGCTCCTCAAACGCATGCGTCACGGACGCCCGGAGCCACTAAACTTGATCATCGAAGCGGTGAGCCTTTCGGGTCTCACCTCATCCGCAGGAGCGGTGGCACGTGGAAGACACCCTTACCCGTCTCCGCACGGCGTTGGCGGGCCGCTATCACCTCGAGCGCGAGCTTGGCCGAGGTGGCATGGCGACCGTGTTTCTCGCGCATGACGTGAAGCACCACCGCCCCGTTGCCGTGAAGATCCTGCACTCCGAGCTCGCGCTGTCGATCGGGTCCGATCGCTTTCTGCGCGAGGTCGAAGTGGTGGCGAGCCTCAACCATCCCCGAATCCTCCCGCTCTACGATTCCGGCGACGCCGATGGCTTTCTGTTCTTCGTCATGCCGTACATCAAGGGCGAATCGCTGCGCGCGAAGATCGAGCGCGAGAAGCAGCTTTCCGTAGAAGAAGCGCTCACCATCGCGCGGCAGACAGCCTCCGCGCTGGCGTATGCGCATGCGCACGGGGTGATTCACCGCGATGTGAAGCCGGAGAACATCATGCTGCACGAGGGCGAAGCGATGGTCGCGGACTTCGGCATCGCGCTCGTGCTGACTGCCGCAAATGACAGGATCACGGAACGAGGCTATGTCGTCGGCACGCCCGCGTACATGAGCCCCGAGCAGTCCTTCGATGATTCGCGGGTCGATGCGCGCAGCGATGTCTACAGCCTGGGCTGCGTGCTCTACGAAATGCTCGCGGGCGAGCCGCCATACACCGCCCCGAATTCGCAGGCGCTCATTGCCAAGCGGCTCGTCGATCCCGTGCCATCCGTGCGACGTGTCCGCGGAGCGGTGCCCACGAACGTCGACCAGTCGCTCATCAAAGCGCTCGCGAAGAATTCAGTCGACCGCTTCGATTCCGTGATCGCGTTCGCAGACTCGCTCTCCGCCCCGGCGCTCCCGCAGCCCGCTGCAATAGCCGTGCTCCCCTTCGTGAATCTCAGCGTCGATCCCGAGAACGAATATTTCGCGGACGGCATTACCGAGGATGTGATCGCGCATCTCTCGAAAATGCGCGCGCTCAAGGTGATCTCGCGCACCTCCGTCATGCCGTTCAAGAAATCGCTCGAAAGTCTCAAGCAGATCGGCGCGAAGCTCGGAGCGACCACATTGCTCGAAGGGAGCGTGCGTCGCAGCGGAGATCGCGTGCGCATTGTTGCCCAGCTCATCGACGTGGAGGCGGACCGGTATCTCTGGTCCGATACCTACGACCGTCGGCTCACGGACATCTTCGAGATCCAGACCGACGTCGCGCTGCAGATCGCGGCGGCGCTCAAGGCGGAGCTCACGGTCGATGAGCACGCGCGTCTGACGAAAGAGCCCACGAGCAACGTGGAGGCGTACAAGCTGTATCTCCAGGGCAGGCATTGGTACGTCAACTACACGACGCCGGGGATGCAACAGGCGATCTCGTATTTCCAGCGGGCGATCGGGATCGATCCGGGCTACGCACTCGCATACGCGAACATGGCGCTCGCCTACACCGAGATCGCGGAGATCGGCGCGAGTCCACCGACCGAGGCGTTCACGCGCGCACGAGAGGCCGCTGCTACCGCGCTCGAGCTCGACCCCGGGCTCGCCGAGGCACACAGCACCGTCGCGTACCTCAAGATGTGCGACTTCGATTGGGATGCGGCGGAGCAGGGATTCCAGCGTGCGCTCGAGCTCAATCCGAACAGTGCAGACACCTATGACCTGTACGGCCGCCTGTGCTCGGCCCAGCAACGCTTCGACGAGGCGATCGCGCTGCTGCGCCGGGCACAGGAGATGGATCCACTCGCCCACCGGCTCGATGTCGCGACGGCGATGTTGCGCGCCGGTCGCTATTTGGAGGCTGCCGTGGGTGCGGAGGGCGCGCTTGCATTCGAGCCCCAGCTCGACCGCGCGCATGCGACGCTGGGCTGGGCGCTCATCAAGCGCGGAATGACGGATGCGGGGCTCGCCGCACTCCAGCGCGCCGTCGCATTCTCGCCAGGCACGACGCAATGGCTCGCGCAGCTCGGGTTGGCGTACGGGCTCACGGGGCACCCCGACAAGGCGCGCGAGATCCTCCGTGCGCTGGAGGAAGAGTCCACGCGCAAATACATCTCTCCCTATCATCTCCTCTTCGTACACACTGGGCTCGGCGAATACGATCGGGCGCTGGATCTGCTCGAGCAATCGGTGGAGCAGCGCGCAGGCGCTGCCTACGGCATCAAGGGCTCATTCCTTCTCGCCCCGCTTCGCCCGCACCCGAGATTCCAGGCGCTGCTTCGGAAGATGAAGCTCGCCTGAGGAGCAACGCCTTCAACGTGCCCGCGCTACTTCACCTTCACGATCTCCACGCGCTGTTCCTTTTCCTTTCCGATCTTCCCGGACATCACCGCATCGCCGAGCTGGCCACCCGCTTGGAGCAACGAGACGAGCACGAGTCCGCGCTGCATTCCGATCTGCCTTATGTCGGCGTCCGAGTACTTCTTGTCCATGTAGACATCCACTCGATACGTGCCGCCCGCCGCCTTGATCGCCTGCCCCGCGCTCTGCATCAGATTCATGAATCCCTCGGTCGACGGCGCGGAGACGTTCGCGGCCCCGCGAATCCAGTCGATCCTTTTGATCACGAGCTTGCCTTTCTTGATCTCCGAGGGAACGTCTCCGGACAGCTTCATCTGTTCGCCCGACGCCTCGGTGCTCACCTCCGCAGTGGCAGCCGCACTCGCGATCGCCGCGCTTCCACCGCCCGCATGCGCCGCCGACGAAGCGTTCATCTGCGCCATCGCGGTCTGCATCGCGGCGAGACTCTGCGCCGATGCCGTGACCGTCGACGCACCACCCGCGCCTCTTCGTCCAGGCATGTTCATCACCCCCGTCATCGCGCTCGCAGCGCCCGGCGCTCCGGCTTTTCCCGCGCCGATCGAGCTTGCCGCACCCACCGCCGCACCTGCGAGCGCGCCCTTGCCGCCGCCCATTCCCAT
>JBDTXN010000183.1:0-5916 GCA_040006175.1 Gemmatimonadota bacterium
CCGAGATCGCGCCCATTCCGCCCGCGCCCGACTGCGCCATACCCGTGAACGCGTTTACGATTCCCATCGTCGTACCGAGCAGTCCGACGAACGGCGCCGTTGCACCGACCGTCGCGAGCACGGCGAGACCGCGCTTCAGCTCGGAAAGAATGATCATCATGTTGCGCTCGACCGCGCGCTCTGCCGAGTTGATGTCGGCGACCGTGACGGAACCGTCCTGGAGCAGCGGCTTCACCTCGCCCAGCGCGCCACCGAGCACGCGAGCGACGTGCGACTTCTTGTAGCTCTCGGCCAGACGGATCGCCTCGTTGAGGTTGTCCTCTTCGAGGAACTGCGAGAACTCAGGCGCGAACTTGCGCGTCTCGGCCTGCGCCTTCCGCAGCGTCCACCACTTGCCGACCATCACCGTCAGCGAATACACCGACATGATCGCGAGCGCGAAGACGATTCCCTTCGCGAAGCCGCCCATCGACGAGAAAAGTGCAATCAACGAAATGCCCATGTGACCTTCTCCGAAAATGTTGAACGAGTGGTTACGGAATTGCGGTAATTACTTGGGCGACGCGAACTTGATGGGCAGCTGCACGATCTGCTTCACTTTGCGACCGCCCGCTTCAGCCGGATAGAATCTCCACGACGGCAACGTGGCTTTCAGCGACGATGCGAACAGCTCGTTGGACGACGAGAGCACCTTGAAGGTGCTCATCTCAGCCTTGCCCGACGTGTCTACTACGAACTGCGCGAGCACATCACCCTCGACGCGCGAGCTCTCGAGCATCGACGGATACTTCGGATTCGGATTGCCTTCACGTGCGAGTGCGGGCTTCTCGACCTGGAACTCGAAGTACGGCTGGTCGGTGTTCGTCGGGACACCACCGACGACACCGTTCGCCTTGCCTCCGGCGACGCCCTTACCGGAGAAATCCTTCTCATCCGTCACTGCTTTGGAGAGATCGACATCCGGAATCTTGTCCGGGATGTTGATCGGCGCGGTGAGCACCTGAAATCCCTTCGGCGGCGGCGGAGCGGCAACGACGTCCGGCGGGGGCGGCTTGGGCTCATCCGGTGGCGGCGGTGGCGGCTCGGGGGCCTTCGCGAAGACGACATCTTCCTGTCGGTTCTTCTCGACGATCTTCTCGCCCGCGTGCGCGGTGACGTACACCGCCAGCGTAATCAGGATCGCGTGTATCGCGACGCTGGCGAAGGTCCCGCCCAACGTCTTGTTCTTTTGAGGCTTTGACTCGATCAGGTTAGTGAACATGCGCCTGGGATCCTGGACTGAGTGCACGAGCAGCAATGACAGACCTGAAACGCAACCTACGACACGTCATTATCGGGGGAATGCCGGGTACATTAAGAAATCATGAAGCGCGAGTTAGCATTTAATCACACACCTTCACACCTCGTGCCGGTCTCTTTGTCCACATCCGACATTTGTCTGGCACGTCCCGTTCCATGCATGCGGGCTCGGCTGTTCATTTCCTGGTCGAAATCCAAACGGACTGAGTTCGAGCGTGTTTCCACGACAACTGTAGTCGTATCAGATCAGCGCCGCGGAGCAGTGAACTTCAGCGGAAGGTGCACGATCTGATTCACCTTTCGGCCTCCTGCTTCCGCAGGGAAGAAGCGCCATTTCGACAACGTTGCGCGAAGTGATTCTGAAAAAAGCTCGTTCGAAGACTCGAGTACCTTGAACGTGCGCATGTCGGCAACGCCTGCGGTGTCGACGACGAACTGCGCGAGCACCGTGCCTTCGACACGGGAGCTCTCCAGCATCGTTGGGTATTTCGGGAATAAATTTCCGGCCCGCGGCGCAGCGGGCTTCTCCACCTGTGACGCAAACATCGGCGCCCCCGCGTCGGACCCGTTGGAGCCCGTAGCTCCCTGGCCGCTGTACGTCGGGCTGCGCATGGTGAAATACGTCTCCACCGGAATGGGGTGCGTGCCCGGGTCGATCGTCGGGAGCTGATCGGGGACATCGCTCGGCACCTTGATGACCGGCACCCGTGGCGATTGCGGTGTCGGATCCGAGCGTAGCGGTGAGCGCACGAGAGGCGACGGCTCCGGCTTCGGATCTGGTGTACTCGCGGGATACACGATGCGCACGGTGTCCACCGGCACTTTCACAGTCACCACACCCGCATTTGCCGTCGCATACACGGCGAGTGTGATCACGCTTGCGTGCACCGCGATGCTGATGAACGTACCGCCGAGCGATTTCCCCGTGCGGCGGTCGGACTCGATCAAGTCGATGGACATGTGCGGGGTCTCCCAGGTGAAAGACACGAGCAGCAGCAACATCTCTGGGAGGCAGTGTAGGACGCGAAGGTTTCGCGCCCGTTCCGCATGCGTTAAGAACTCATGAATCGATCGTTAGTGTTGTCGTAACGATCAATCCGCGGAAATGCTCTCCGGTGCGCTCGGCGCGAGCGCACCTTCCGCCACGGGGAGCGTCACCGTGAACGTCGTGCCGCGGCCGAGTCGCGAGCGAACGGAGATCGTTCCCCCATGCGCCTCGGCGATCCACTGGCTGATGGCGAGCCCCAGGCCGAAGCCGCCGCGCTCGGCTGAGCGCGAGCGTGCGCGATCGGCGCGATAGAATCGCTCGAAGATGTGCGGAAGATCCGCGGCGGAGATTCCCATTCCCGTATCGCGCACGGTGAAGGCGACTGTGCGATCGTGCGCGATCAGGCTCAGCTCGACGCTTCCAGTAGTGGTGTACTTGAGCGCGTTCGTCACGATGTTGAGGAACAGCTGCCGCAACCGCGTGCGATCGGCGAGCACCACCACATCCGCGATCTCCGGCATCGTGACGGTGAGTCCCGCAGCCTCACCAAGAATAGTGGCGGTCTCGAACACCTCGTGCGCGAGCGGCGCGAGCGGCACTCGCTCGCGATGCAGATCGAAGCGCCCCTCGTCCGCGCGCGCGAGTGTGAGCAGACTGTCCACGAGATCGGCCATGCGCGTGGTCTCGTGCAGCGCTTCCTCGAGCGCGATCAGCTTTTCCGGCGCGGGTGCGCGCTCGCTCATCGCGCGCTCCACATCCGCGCGCATTACGGCGAGCGGCGTCTTGAGCTCGTGGCTCGCGTCCGCAGTGAAGCGGCGCAATGCGGCGAACGAGCTCTCGAGTCGCTCGAGCATCTCGTTGAGCGTCACCGCGAGCCGGGCGATCTCCTCGCCCGCGGTGACAGGCAGGCGCCGGTGCAGGCTACGGCCGTCGGTGATCGCCTGCACCTCGTTCACGAGGCGATCCACCGGCTGAAACGCGCGCCCCGCGATCGCGTACGCCAGCGCGATCGAGGCGATGAGCAGGATAGGCGCGAGGGCCGCCATGGTCTCGATCAGGTCGCGGTTGCCTGGATCCGGAACGTCTGCGTCCGTTGCGACGACCACGCGCGACACGGTCGACCCGCGGTCCGCGGGCGTCTGCGCCACCATCAACAGCTTGCGGTCGTCGAGTACGACGGTCTTCGTGGTACCATCCGTGGGCGCGCTCACCGCTGCGGCCATGAGCGCAGCAAGCTGGTCGGGATCTTCGTTGAGGTCGCGGATCGGCGCCGAGACGTAGAGAATGCGACCGCTCGCGTCGAGCACGAGCAGGTAGTCGGGCATCCCTTCGAGCATCGTGCGAAGTGGCGCGTCGAGCTGCGCACCGACCAGCGAGTCGCGATTTGCCGTCACCGGCTCGCCCGATAGCTCGGATTGCCGAATGAGCCGAAGTGCGAGATTCGCCTCCGTGAGCGCGTGGTGTCGCTGCTCTTCCACCGCGCCCTCCCGTCGCGTGGTCCAGATCACGGCCGCGAACACGCCGACGGTGCCGATGAGCGCCGCCGCGTACGCAGTCGTGAGCTGCGCGCGAATGGTGCTCATGGCTCCTTACACACGCACGACGTAGCCGACCCCGCGGACGGTATGAATGAGCTTCACCGCGCGCGTGCTGTCGATCTTCTTGCGGAGATGGTTGATCACGACGTCGACGATGTTGGTTCCGGGGTCGAAGTGATATCCCCACGCGTACTCCGTGATGAGCGTTCGGCTCATCACTCGGCCGGCGTGCCGCATCAGGTACTCGAGCACCGTGTACTCTTTGGGCGTGAGCTCGATCGCGTCGTCCCCGCGCGTTACCGTGCGGGTGTTCTTGTCCAGCGAGAGGTCGGCCACCTTGAGCACGGGCGCCGAGATGGTGGGCGTGCGCCGGCTCAATGCCTCGACACGCGCCAGAAGCTCCTCGAACGCGAAGGGCTTCGTGACGTAGTCGTCCGCGCCCGCGCGAAATGCCTCGACCTTCGCGTCCACCGCATCCTGCGCGGTGAGCACGAGCACCGGTCGCTCGAAGCCGCGCGCCCGAATCGCTCGCAGCACCTCCATCCCCGAACGGCCCGGCAGCCGCATGTCGAGCACCACGAGGTCGTACTGCTCCGCGGCTGCGCGGCTCTCCCCCTCCTCACCATCCGTCACGAGGTCCACGCCCCAGCGCTGCTCCTCGAGCCCCCGCTTCACGTACTGGCCGACGGTCGGATCGTCCTCGATCACCAGAATCTTCATTCTCTGCGCGTCAACGCTCGTTCGGGCGACGCAGCCCGAACTCGCGAATCTTCCGGTAGAGTGTCTTCGGCGAAATGCCGAGAATATCTGCGGCTTTGCCCTGATGCCAGCGTGC
This sequence comes from Gemmatimonadota bacterium, assembly GCA_040006175.1. Lineage (GTDB taxonomy): Bacteria > Gemmatimonadota > Gemmatimonadetes > Gemmatimonadales > Gemmatimonadaceae > FEN-1250. Next base: position 4,661 of record JBDTXN010000183.1, read on the forward strand.
GTGCTGCAGCACCGTCTCGATGTGCTGCCGCTCGACTTGCTCGAGAGGCGCAAGCGGATCGGTTGCGCGTCCGCCGTTCGATGATGGGAGACCGCCGAGCGGAACGTCGCTCGCGTGGAGTACGGAGCCGGTCGAGACGAGTGCCGCGCGCTCGATCACGTTGCGCAGCTCGCGAACGTTGCCCGGCCACGGATACGCCTGCAGTGCGTCCACCGCATCGGGACTGAGCGAGCGCGACACGCCGTCCGCGGCATGCTCCAGGAAGTGGCGCGCGAGCAGCGGGATGTCGACACTGCGCTCACGGAGCGGCGGCAGCGTGATGCTGATCGTGTTGATGCGATAGTAGAGATCGCTCCGGAAGGTTCCGTTCGCGACGCGTTGCGCGAGATCCTGATTGCTCGCCGCGACGACACGAAGATCGGAGCGCACTTTCTGCGTACCGCCCACACGATAGAACGTCCCCAGCTCCAGGGCGCGAAGGAGCTTCCCCTGCACTTTGGGATCGAGCGCTCCGATCTCATCCATGAAGATCGTACCACCGTTTGCGAGCTCGAAGAGCCCGAGCTTTCGCGTCGATGCTTCCGCGTGTGCGCCGCGCTCGTGTCCGAACAGCTCGCTCTCGACCAAGGCATCGGGAATGGCTGCGCAGTTGATGTCGACGAGCGGACCGCTCGCGCGATGCGAAAGCCGGTGCAGCATCCGGGCGATCAGCTCCTTTCCCGTGCCCGACTCGCCGAGGACGAGCACCGCCGAATCGCTGCGGGCCACACGTTCCACCAACGCGAGCACCGCCTGCATCGGCGCGAACTGTGTGACGATCTCGGAAGACGCCTCGGCCAGCGACAGGCGCTTGTGGAGCAGCGTGTTTTCGCGCGTGAGCTCGCGCTTCTCCCACGCGCGCCGCACCATCACATCGATCTCCGCCATCCGGTACGGCTTCGCGAGATAGTCGTAGGCGCCGAGCTTCATTGCGCTGATCGCGGTCTCGATCGTGCCGTTCCCCGTGATGATGATGACCTCGGGAGGCGACAGCTCTTCGCGGATCTGTCGGAGCACCTCGAGGCCATCCATCTCGGGCATCACGATGTCGAGCAGCGCAACGTCGAACGCCTCGGCCCGCAACGCGTCGAGCGCGGAGCGGCCGTCGTTGTGCACCGCCACCTGGTAACCGCGGCCTTCGAGGAATTTCTGGAGAATGGACCCGAGGTGCGCCTCGTCTTCGGCGATGAGCACCTTGATGCGATTGTCGTCTCTCA
>JBDTXN010000184.1:0-5888 GCA_040006175.1 Gemmatimonadota bacterium
CGGCCGTCACGAGCACTTCGCCCACCGGGTCATTTTGCGAGAAAGCTGGTGACGAGTGCGATGGTGGCCTTCGGATTCTCCTCCATGATCCAGTGCCCCGAATCCGGAATGATGCCTTCCGTCACGTTCGACGCCGCAAAACGCATCACTTCCGCCATCTTGGATCCGAAGGAATGATCGCCGCCGACCGCGAGAACCGGCATGGTGAGCTTGCCCTGCGCCATGAACGCCTTGTCGTCGATCGCATCCTGATCGAACGCGCGAAACTGCTCGAAGCCTGCGTGCATCCGCCCCGGCTTCGCATAGATCGCTGCGTAATGCGCGCGGACGTCATTCTTGATTCGCTCCGAGTGATACCCGAACTCGTTGTAGAATCGATCGAGCCAGAGACGTTCGCGGCCCGCTACGAGCCGATCCTCATCCGGCCCCCAGAAGGAGAAGTGCCAGAGCTTGTGATTTGCAGTTATCTCAGCCCACGGCCCCACACCCGGGAGCGGCGCATCGATGAGCACGAATCGCTTGACGCGCGTCGGATACTCGGACGCGAACGCATAGGTGACCATGTTTCCGATGTCGTGCGCGACGATGTCCACCTGCTGGACCTTGAGCGCGTCGAGAACGCCGGCGAGATCGTGCCCCTGCGTCTTCTTGTCGTAGCCGCCCTTCGTGATCGGCGAGAGCCCCATGCCGCGGAGATCCGGAATGATCACGAGGTGATCGACCGCGAGCTTTGCGGCGAGCGCCGCCCACATGTCGCCAGTTTCGCCGTAGCCGTGCTGGAGGAGCACGGCGGGACCCTTGCCGCCGACTCGCACATGGAGCGTGGTGCCGTTGGTCGCGATCTCCTGCACCCGGAAGCCTGCGGGGAGCGGCACGGCCTGCGCGTGGGAAGCGGAGCTCGCGCCGACGAGCGCGATGCCGATGGCGCATGCAACTTCAGCAACGGATAATTTTGTCATGCCTTACACTATAGTCCTTCACACGCCCGCATCGAACCACCCGGACGGGGAGTCCGACCGTAACACTTTCGTGCTAATGACTCATGATCACGCGTGACATGGACGCGTCGCGGCGGAATCGCCCGCACTGTGCGCAATCGACTGCGTTACCTGGTCGATCATCCACGCGGCACCACGATTGGACATGTGCGCGGTCAGCGATGTGTCCCTGCCGATCCCCTTGAGCTCCACGACTCTCGTGCTCACGGACTTCTGCGCGTGCGTCGACACGACCTGCGCCTCCCACTCGGCCACCCACGGACCGATCCGGTTGAAGCGGCTCACGATGACGAAGTCGGCGTGCTGCGCCGCGCCCCACTTCGCGACCTCGTCCGCGTGCTCCCAGAGGTAGGTCGGGCCGGGATGCTCGGAGGTGATCGATGGCGCCGAGTCCGCGGGCGCCGAATAGCCACAGCTCGAGAGACGTGCGCGCGCCTCGCGCGTGAGCAGCACGATTGCCGCCGAATCCGTGCGCGTGTCGGGGAGCGCCGACATGTTGTGCAGCAAGACGGGCGCGACGATGATCGTCGGCCGCTGAGATGCGTGCCGGCCGAGGAAGAGGGCGGGCAGTATGAGAGCGGCAGCAAACGCGGAAAGTCGTGAGCTCGGCATGCGAAGGCTCGGGAGAGTGTCTCCGCACCTTCGCTCGGCAGGACGCGAAATACAAGCGCCGTGTGAGCGTCCGCCTGTCATCTATGGAAGGCGCCCGCTCAGCTTCCTTTGAACGCCGGCAGAATCGCAGTGTTCTGTCCGTTCACGATCATCCACTTTCCTTCCACGCTACGCTGCAGCACGTACACCATCAGCGTGCGCAGCACACCCTTCCCATCCGCGCCCACTTCGCTCGGCTGAATTCCCGGCGGAAGCGCAGTGTACCCGGACACGGCGTGCTCGTAGTGCGCGATCGCGAGCTCCGGAGTGACCATGACGATCTTTCGCACCGTGACCGAGTCGTGCGAGTCCTTGAAGATCGACGCGAATATTCTGCTCGTGATCCCCTCGATCGCCGCCTTACCGCTGAACGGAGTGCCGAGGATGTTGATGAACTCGGCCGACGGCACGAATGGACTCGCCCACGCCGCAGCGTCGTGACGATTCCAGGCCGCAGCCTGGCTCGCGATCAGCGCGCGGATGTCGGCTTCCGCATCTGTGGATGCTTTCGATGACTCTGTCGGCATGTTGTGAAGCTCCTGGCTCTGGCTGCCCGACCAAGGTGCGACGCCGGCCGTGAACGTGACGATCGCGCAAAGGATGTGGGTGGACAAGAACATGAGCCCTCCAAAGTATCGTGGCACCGCGGACGCTTTGTGGCACCCGTGTGCCATAACGCTCCTGTAGTATACTTTTCACCCATGGCCACGGCAAGAGCCCCGAAGGAGCGGGTACAGCAGAAGGGTCGAACGCGCCGGGCGCTCCTGGACGCTGCGGTTCGGCTCGTGACATCCGGCGCTCAACCGACTGTGGCCGAGGTGGCGGACGCGGCCTCCGTCTCGAGACGGACGGCGTACCGGTACTTCCCGACCCAGGAGCAGATGCTCGTGGAAGCCGCGCTCGAAGGGGTACGTGGGATCATGTCGGACGCCATCGAGCGTAGCGCCGACGGCCGACCCGACATCGAGAACGTGGAAGCGCGACTCGACCGAGCGGTCAAGGCGCTGCAGCAGAGCGCCGTCGCCAACGAGCAGCTCCTCCGCACCATGATCCGTCTCACCGTCAGCGCCCCCGCCGTGAGCGCACCCGGCGATTCTCCCGTGAGGAAGCGAGGCTATCGCCGCATCGAGTGGATCGCGCTGGCACTCGCGCCCGTAAAGCACAAGCTCGGAAAGCGACGCTACGAACGTCTCGTCTCCGCGCTGGCAATGTGCGTCGGCATCGAGGCGCTCATCGTTCTCCGCGATTTGCGCGGACTCGGCGAAAGCGAGGCGGAAGAGGTGTCGCGGTGGGCTGCGCGAACGCTGCTCCGCGAGGCGCTGGAGGAAGCGAACGGCGCGCCGGGACGGAAGAAGTAGGGGGACTCGAGCATCGCGCCCATGAATTCGACGGCGCTTTACTCTTCCGCCGCACCCCTAATCAGGGTTCCGCTCCACTCGCAGCGATTCGAGGCGATTCGGCGCAACGCTGTCTACTGTAAAAGTCATGGACAGCAGGCCGCCCTGAGCATCGCGCGCCGTGATGCGCACCGATTTCGGGGTCGCTTCATCCACCGAGGTGACTTCCAGCTTACCGTTGTCCGCGAAGATCGACTTGTATGTCTCGACGCGCGCGGATGTCGGTCGTGCCGGATTGCTCACCGCCTCGCTCTCGAAGAAGCGACCCATGACAGCGGGATCTCCGGAGTTGTAAGCGCGCAGATAGTCGCCGACGATGCGTCCAGCGGGCGTGTCGGGGATCTTTGCACCCCCGGCGGGGGACGCCTGCGATCCGCGGACCGCACTCACCCTGCGCAATCCACCAGGCGGCACGGCGCCTAGCCACGTGAGCACCGGCTCAACGACCGCATCCGCCGAGGGCGGGTCCAGATTCTCGAGCACGATGAGGTCGTATCCGCCAGGCAGCCCCTCGGCAATCACTCCATTGGATCCCGGGCTTCCACCGGCGATCATCGAGCGCCGCGAGTCCGGAGGAAACCCGGTGTGCGCGTCGCGGGTGAAGCGGATGAACCTCAGGAGATCCGCTGCCGTCGCATACGACCCGCCGCCTGCGCTGCCGCGTCGCGGCTGGATCGCAATGTTCTTCACCAGTGTTCCGGCACCTGACTGCCGCGTATAGCCACAGGCAGCGAACGCCGGAAGCGAATCGCTGGCGTAGAATCCGGTGTGCGACATCCCAGCCGGGTCGAAGACGTGCTTCTTCACGTACGCGTAGTAGTCCTCGTGCGACACGCGAGCGACGATCTCGCCGAGCACTATGTATCCGGCGTTCGAGTACTCCTCGCGCGTGCCGGGCTGAAATCGAAGCGGATCGTTGACGAACAACGCGAGATAGTCGTGATTGCTTCGCGACTTCTCTGGATTTCGGAAAATGTCGCCGCCGATCCCGGACCTGTGATCCAGCAACTCTCGAATCGTGACCTGCCGAGCGACGTCCTTGTTCGGGTAGTCCGGCCAGACACTCGCGATGGTCGAGTCGAGACTCAGACGCCCCGCCGCGACGAGCTGCGCGACCGCAGTCTGCGTGAAGCGCTTGCCGATCGAGCTCAGGTTGAATGCAGTGCCTGTGCTATTCGGGACTTTCCGCTCGCGATCGGCGAGACCGTAGGCATGCTCGAAGATCGGCGCACCGTTTTTCGCGAGCAGGACGACGCCCGAAAGCGCGCCAGCCCGCGCGAGCGAGTCCGCGAAAGCTCCCACTCGCGCCACGAGCTGCGCCGAGTCGAGTGCCGGCGCAGAGACTGGAGCAGCGTTAGAGACCTGCGCGGCGAATCGACCAGCGTGATCGGTCACGCTTATGATGAGGGCAAGTGCGAGGACCAGGGTCCGAGTGCAATTCATGTCGGGGTGTATTGAGGTGAGATCAGGCGGCTTTGCGTCGTGGTCGCGATCGCGTGATGCGGGCCGGCGAGCAGTTCGACACGATAATGAGGGCGGCAGTCGATTCGACTGACCAGGAGATCCGTGGCATCCTCACCGAGCCGCAACGCGCCTCGTTCGACTCCGCGCGGCGGGTGAACGGGCCCGCGCTGCAGCGGCGCAGGCTCATCCACCAACCTTGAGCTCGTGAGTCTTGCGCTGTCCTGCCTCTTAGACCGCGCCGAGTCCCAATCGCTGCGCGACGGAGTCACGGTAGCCGCGACTTACCTTGAGCTTGGCACCACTCGGCATCACGAGGATGTACTCCCCGTGCAGATACGGCTCCACCTTCACGACTCGCGCGAGATTCACGATCGTCGACCGGTGAACGCGCGCAAATTTGGATTCGTCCAGCGTTTCGAGCATCTCGCTCATGGATTTGCGGATCACGTGCGCGGCGGCTCCCGCGTGCGCGACCACGTTGTCGCCGGAGGCCGCGATGTAGTCGATGTCCCTGGAGGGGAGGAAGTGTATCGAGCCATCGATGCTCACCGGAATTCTGTCGAGCCTCTTCCCTCCTCGCTCGTCTGTCGCGCCCGTGCTATCGCGTGAGCTGGAGTCGAGCTCACGACTCAACCCGCGCACCCGCTCCGCGAACTCGCCGTTGCGCGCGCTCGCGAGCTGCGCCCGTGCGCGGGCGAGAGACTCGCGCAGCCGTTCCTGTTCGACGGGTTTGAGCAGGTAGTCGAGCGCCCGGGCATCGAACGCACGCACCGCGTGCTGATCGTAGGCGGTCACGAAGATCACGACGGGGAGCGGCATCCCGCGAGCACGCTCCAGCAACGCGAAACCGTTCGTGCCCGGCATCTCGATGTCGAGAAAGAGCACGTCGGGGCTGTCGCTCGCAATCGCGCGCAGCGCGGAGTCTGCGTCGGCAAATTCTCCGATCACGAGCACGTCCTCCTCGCGCCGCAGGCGGAGCCGAAGCCCCTCGCGCGCGTGTGGCTCGTCGTCCACGATCATCACGCGGAGCGGGTCGCGCAGCGTCATACCGAGGCGGCCGATGGGCGAGGAGCGAGCGGCAGCTCCAACGTCACGGTGGTCCCCGTATCGGATCCAGCGAGTGTGAGCGTTGCTTCGTCGCCATAGAAGTGGCGTAGCCGCTCGCGGACGTAGCGTAGCCCGAATCCCGTGTCGCACGAAACGTCGCTCGCTTCCGCAGCAGTGACGACCGCCCCGGCGGGATCACGGACGCTCAGTTTGAGCCTGCGATCCTGCACCTTGGCCGCGATGCCGATGCGCGTGGCGCCGGAGTCGGGCGGCAACCCATGACGGATCGCGTTCTCGACGAGCGGTTGTACGATCAGCGCGGGGATGCGCA
>JBDTXN010000185.1:0-5880 GCA_040006175.1 Gemmatimonadota bacterium
CCGAAGAAGGCCGAGGTGACGAAGCGCGTACAGGACCTCATCTCTCAGCGGCTGAGCCAGTACGGCATTCTCGTGAAGCAGTTCACCATCAATGAGCTTCGCGCGCCGCCGGCCGTGATCGAGGCCATCAATCAAAAGAACGTCATGCAGCAGCAGTCGCTCACGGCCGAAAACGAGCTGCAGAAGAACAAATTCCAGGCGCAGGGCGATTCGATCAAAGGCGCGGGGCGTGCGAAGGCGATTCTCGCGGAGGCGGAGGCGCAGGCGAAGGCGAACATTCTGCTGTCGCAGAGCGTCACGGCCAATCTCGTGTCGTACGAGATGGCGAAGCGTTGGGACGGGAAGATGCCGCAGGTGACGGGATCCTCCTCGATGCCCATGATCCAGATGCCGAAGCCGTAGCGCAGAGGAACGGATCATGCGAACGACGTCCGCATGGCTTCGGCGCATCGCTCGCGCGACGCCGCGCGACGTGTGCTGGTCGAGCGGTTCGGGCATGAGGATTTTCAGGAAGGGCAGTGGGAGTCGATCGAGGCGTTGCTGGCCGGTCGCGACGCACTTGTCGTCATGCCCACCGGCAGCGGAAAGTCGATCGTCTACCAGCTTCCCGCACTGATGCTTCCGGGGCTGACGGTGATCGTCAGTCCGCTCATCGCGCTCATGAAAGACCAGCAGGACAAGCTGGCGTCGCACGGTGTCGACGCGCTTGCCATGCACTCGCATCTGTCCACGGCCGAGTCGCGCGACACCCAGCAGCGCATGGAGGATGGCACCGGCGAGATCCTCTACCTCACGCCGGAGCGCTTCAAGGATCGCGATTTCTTCGAGCGCCTGCTCACGCGCAAGGTGAGTCTATTCGTGGTGGACGAGGCGCACTGCGTGAGCCAGTGGGGCCACGACTTCCGTCCCGACTATCTCGTGCTCGGCTCCATCGCAAAGCGGCTCGGCAGCCCGCCGATTCTGGCACTCACCGCCACGGCCACGGACATCGTTCGCAAGGACATCGCGCGGCAGCTCGGGATGCGCGACCCGCACATCACGATTACGGGCTTCGCGCGGCCGAATCTGCGTTTCGAGGTGCGGCGCACGGTGAACCAGCAGGTGAAGGACGCGGAGCTCGAGCGCATTCTCGACAACACGCCGGGAAGCAGCATCATCTACGTCGCGACGATCAAGGAGGCCGAGCGGCTGTACGAGAAGTTCAAGGACAGCTATCCGATCGGACTCTATCACGGAAAGATGCCGGCCGCGGATCGCAGGGCGATGCAGGACGCGTTCATGGCGGACGAGATCATCGCGATGATCGCGACGAATGCCTTCGGGCTCGGGATCGACAAGCACGATCTGCGCTTCATCGTGCACTACCATTTTCCCGGCTCGATCGAGGCATACTACCAGGAGGCCGGTCGCGCCGGTCGCGACGGCGAGTCCGCGACGTGCACGCTGCTCTATCGGGTGGAGGATCGCCGCATCCAGTCGTATTTTCTGGGCGGCAAGTATCCCGAGGTGCAGGAGGCCGCGCGCGTCGCGCTCGTGCTGGAGCAGTATCCCATGCTCACGCCCGTCTCGCTCATCGAGCTCGCGAATCGCGCGGACGTTCCTTCACGCAAGGCGCGCATCTCGCTCATCCTGCTCAAGCGGCATGGGCTCGTGCGCGAGCATCGGGGCGGGAGCTGGGAGCGCCTCGCCGACCGCCTCACTGCTGTGGATCTGAGTGCCGATCTGCACTCATACGAGGAGCGCCGCGAGCGCGACCGGCGCGCGCTCGAGACGATGATCGAGTATGCGCAAACGGCCCGCTGCCGCACGCGCTACATCCTCGAGTATTTCGGCGAAGAGGTTGCGCCGGACTGGCGATGCCACCACTGCGATGCCTGCGACGCAATCGATGCGTGGTCGAGTGGCAAGCCCGTGACGGAGCGAGAGCGCCTCGCTACTCGCTCGGCGTAGCCGGCTGCGGAGTGTGCGGAGCGACCGAGCAATGCTCTCCGCATCCGAAGCGATACCGATTCCGGGCAAACAGCCGGTAGCCGCGATCGGCGAGCGCGCCGAAGGTCGGCAGCCCCCAGAGCCAGCCCAACAGCCAGCCAAAGGGGAGAATGCGCAGCAGCTGGCGCGCGGCGGCTGCGCCGCTCCACGTGCGCCCGTCCGCGGCGATCACGTGCATCGATTCATCGAGTGCTTCCCGCGAGATCCACGGAAAGCGCGTCGCCACAGTATCGTTCTGTGACGCGATCGCCTGGATCACGTGGCGTGAATCCCAGCGCTGCACGCGGCGAACGAGACGGCTGCACACGTTGCACGATCCATCGTACACGAGCGTCCATGGTCGCCCGCCAGATTCCGGTCCTGCGCGCTTGGGGTCCGCGGTTCGCTTCGTAGTAGGCATCTCGCTCCTCTCTCCCCTCAAGTTATCGTGCAAGAGCTCTACTCGAACAGCCTTACCGCCTGGATCACCGCCCTCATCATCTTTGCGGCGGTCTCTTCGTGTTCGTTCCTGCTGAAGGTGATCGTAGCTCGCGCCGCGCGAGTGAGTGCGGTGCCGCCCTCGCACGTGCAGGAGCTGTTCAGGGACCTCGTCAAGCGCACGCGCCCGTACTTCATTCTAGTGCTGGCGTTCTGGGCGGGCTCCCTGGAGCTCACTCTGAGTGCGCACCACGAGCACGTCTGGCGTCTTGTCGTGCTGGTGACGGTGCTTCTGCAGGCGGGCGTATGGGCTGGCGGGCTCGTGCTGTTCTGGTCCGAGCGAATTGCCGAGCGTCGCGCGGCGGATGCGGGGACTCGCATGACGATCAACGTCGTGGCGATTGCCGCCCGCGTCGTGCTCTGGGCCATTGTGCTGCTGTTGATTCTCGACAACCTCGGGATCAACGTCACTGCGCTGGTGACGGGGCTGGGCATCGGCGGCATCGCGATCGCGCTCGCCGTGCAGAACATCCTCGGCGATCTGTTCGCGGCGCTCTCGATCGTGCTCGACAAGCCGTTCGTCGTTGGCGATGCGATCAATGTGGGCGACGCGGCCGGCACCGTCGAGCACATCGGGCTCAAATCGACACGGCTGCGCAGCGACTCGGGCGAGTTGATCATCATCTCGAACGGCGATCTGCTCAAGAGCCGCATCCGCAACTACCGTGGTCAGGAGAAGCGGCTCGTCGTTCTGAGACTCGGCATCGCGTACGGCACGCCGGAGGAAAAGCTGGCGCACGTGCCGGAAATCATTCGCGCGGCAGCGGAGCGCGAGAAGAGTGTGAAGTTCGAACGGTCGAACGTCACGACCTTCGGGATGTTCTCGCTGAGCACCGAGTCGGTGTACTCGGTCTACAAGTTGAGTTATGCTGAATACATGAATACTCAGCAGCGAATCAATCTGGAGATCTACAGAACGCTCTCGGATGAGGGGATCGAGATCGCGCACCAGCCGCCCGCGGTCGCGGCGGCGCCTGGCGATCAGGCACGATGACGGAGGCGTTCACGTGACTCTGCGCACTTTCGCGGTCGGGATCATCGCCGCGTTCGCCGCATTCGCGCCTGGCGCGCGCGCGCAGGAGCAGGAGCGCGCGCACCTGGGCGTCGACCGGCTCGGCAGCTTTCTCAGCTGGGCATGGACCGACAACGGAACGCATGGCCACGAGTTCGGTGCCGATGTCGACATCGGCTCGGTCGTCTCGCCCAAACTCCGACTCGTGGTGGGGCTCAACTACTTCCACGCGGACGTAGACCGTCGCAATCACCTCGGCAAGCCCGTGGGCGGCACATTCCACGATTTCAGTGTGCACGCGGAGGCGAGCTATGAGCTTCTTCGGATCTATCGCTTCGGTCCGTACGTGGGCGCCGGCGTGGGCGTGCACTGGCGCGGGAGCAGCATCGACAATGACATCGACAACACCACGCGGCTGTACAAGGGCGCGGTGGTGGGCGGTGACTTCTTTGGCGGAACGACGTTCGCGCTCACGAAGTCGCAGCGATACTCGCTCTATGCAGAAGCGCGACGGGTGGAGGCGAAGAACGTGGAGCGCTCGCTCGCTCGGCTCGGCATCATCATCCGCTTTCGTTAGCCATGGCCGCGCCAATGAATGAGCAGGACGTCTCGTTTCTCTGCGGGAGTGCCACGCTGCACGGTGTGCTCTCCATTCCGCCGAATGCAAAGGCGATCGTGGTGTTCGCGCACGGAAGCGGAAGCAGTCATCGCAGCAAGCGGAATGCGGACACGGCGCGCATGCTGTACGAGGCGGCTTTCGCGTCGCTCCGCGCCGATCTGCTCACTGAGGAGGAAACGTCGCTCAACGAGCGCACGGGCCAGTATCGCTTCGACGTGAAGCTCCTGTCCGAGCGCGTGCTCGCGGCCACGACGTTCGTCGGAACGGTGCCCGAAGTGCAGATGCTACCAATCGCGCTCTACGGCGCGAGTACGGGTGCGGCGGCTGCGCTCACCGCTGCGGCAAAGCGGCGCGATGTGTACGCGGTGGTCTCGCGCGGCGGCCGGCCGGATCTCGCGACGACCTGTCTTCCCGATGTGCACGCGGCAACGATGTTGATCGTCGGGGGTGCGGACGTGCCGATCATTCCGCTGAACGAGGAGGCGCTCGGCCAGCTTGGCGGCCCGAAACAGATCGAGATCATCCCGGGCGCGACGCACCTCTTCGAAGAGGCCGGCGCACTGGAAACCGTTGGCCGGCTCACGGTGGACTGGTTGACGAGCCACCTCCCCAGTGTGCCTGGATAGTATGCTCTTCCGCGATCGTGCGGAGGCCGGGCGATTTCTCTCCCGCAAGCTGCTCGAAGCGGTTCCGGAGCTGCGCAACGAGCCCGCGACCGTGCTCGCGATCCCACGCGGGGGAGTCCCCGTCGCTGCGCCGATCGCAACCGCGCTGCACGCTCCGCTCGACGTATTCATCGCGCGCAAGCTCGGTGCGCCGGGGCGCGAGGAGCTCGCGATCGGCGCGGTTGCCGCGGATGGAACTCGGGTGATCGACCGGGAGCTCGTACACCTGCTGCGCGTGAGCGAGTCGTACATCGAGAAGATCACCGCGCGCGAGATCGCCGAAGCGCAGCGCAGGCTCGCGCTCTTCCGCGGCACGCGCCCGCCGCCGCCGCTGCGCGACCGCGCGGTGATCCTCGTGGACGACGGGCTCGCAACCGGCGCCACCGCCAGCGCGGCTCTCAGAGTGCTGCTCGCGGAGAGACCGCTCCGGCTCATCTTCGCCGCGCCGGTCGCGAGCGCCGAGGGCGCGGAGCTCGTCGGGTCGCGCGGCGTCACCACTGTATTTTCGGCGATCCCGAAGCACTTTCAGGGGGTCGGCGAGTGGTACGAGCAATTCGAGCAGACGAGCGACGAGGAAGTGCTTTCCCTCCTGGCGGCGGTGAACGCACGATGATTCTGTGGAGGCGGCTCGACCTGCCGGGGCACGAGGCGGCGGAGATCACTCAGCACCGCAACAGATGGAATCTGGCGGGCACCGCGCTGTTCGCGTATCGCGGCCTCGGATGCAGGCTCGATTACGAGATCGAGTGCGACATGACGTGGGGCGCGCGCGATGTCACCGTACGCGGCCAGATCGGCGAGACTCCGGTCTCGCTCGTGCTCTCGCGCGACGTGAACAACGTGTGGTGCGCGAACGGCGTGGCCCAGCCGGCAGTGCAGGGTTGCCTCGACGTGGATCTGGGCTTCAGCCCCTCCACGAACCTGCTTCCGATTCGGCGATTGAAGCTCGCGGTGGGTGAGCACGCGGACGTACGCGCAGCGTGGGTACGCTTTCCGGAGCTCACGCTCGAAGTGCTCGAGCAGAGCTATACGCGGCTCACGGAATTCACGTATCTCTACGAGAGCTCGGGCGGCGAGTTCTCACGCCAGCTCAGGGTGAACGCCGATGGATTCGTGGT
>JBDTXN010000186.1:0-5878 GCA_040006175.1 Gemmatimonadota bacterium
TGTGGGGATATCCCATCTATTTGAACTGAGAGAGAATCTGCGGGACCTTCTCGGGCGTGACCGACTCGACGAATTCTTCGTTCACGAGAATCGGCGTGGCGAATCCACACGCGCCCAGGCACTCGACTTCGATTACGGTGAAGCGCCCATCCGGCGACGTCGCGCCGAGATCGCCGCATCCCGTCTGCTCGAGCAGCGTCTCGACCACCTTCTCGGCGCCGCAGGCTCCGCAGGGCGACGTGGTGCACACCTGAATGAAGTAGCGACCTACCGGATGCTGGTGGTACATCGTGTAGAACGTGACGACGCCCTTCACGTACGCGGGTGTGAGCTCCAGCACTTGCGCGACTTCGACCATCGACTCCTCGCTCACCCATCCGCGCTCGCGCTGCACCATCCAGAGCGTCGGGAGGAGCGCGGCCATCTTCGTCGGGTAACGTCCGAGCAGCGCGTTGAGCTCTTCCATCATTGCGCCAACGAACACCGGCGCGTACGGAATCCCGCCGATCGCGCCGCCACTCGAATGGTCCTTGGCGGACGCCTGTGTCGCTCCTTCGCGTTGAGCGCTCACCGGTCGATCTCCCCCATGACGATGTCGATGCTGGCATTGATCGCGATCACGTCGGAGAGCAGGTGCCCCTCCACCATTTTCGAGATCGCGGAGAGGTTCACGTACGACGGCGGGCGGATGCGCCAGCGCACAGGCTTCGCCGTTCCGTCGGACACGAAGTAGTAGCCCTTCTCGCCCTTCGGGCTTTCGACCGGCACGTAGACTTCACCGATCGGCGGGCGCGGCCCCTCCATCACCTGCTTGAAGTGGTGGATCATCGACTCCATGTCGCTCATCGCGCGGTTCTTCGGCGGCAGGATCACGCGATGGTCGTTCGCGTTGACGGGTCCATCGGGAAGCCGGTCCAGCGCCTGTGCGAGAATGCGCGTCGACTGCCGCAGCTCCTCGACACGCACGAGATAGCGATCGTATACGTCCCCGTTCGATCCGACCGGCACGTCGAAGTCGTAAGTCTCGTAGTCGAGATAGGGGAAGTCCTTTCGCACATCGTACGCGACGCCCGAGGCACGAAGCATCGGTCCGGAAAGACCGTAGTTGACCGCCTCCTCCGCGGACATCACGCCGAGCGCGGTGGTGCGGCCGACCCAGATGCCGTTCTTGGTCAGCATGCGGTCGCACTCGTCCACCGTCTTCGGGAAACTGCGGATGAAGTGGCGAAGCTGATCCGTCCACCCTTCCGGAATGTCGGCAGCCATGCCGCCCACACGTGTTGCCGTGGTCGTGAGACGCGCGCCGATCCAGCTCTCGAAAAGATTGTAGACGTTCTCGCGTTCCTGGAACGACCAGAGGAACGGGGTGAATGCGCCAAGATCGATGCAGGTGGTTCCGAGCCACACGAGATGCGAGATGATGCGCGAGAGCTCCGCGGCAATCACGCGCAGCACGGTGCAGCGGGGCGGTACTTCGACTCCGAACAGCCGCTCGGCGCCGACGACGAAGGCGACGTTGTTGCCGATCGAGTTCAGGTAGTCCTCGCGATCGGTCCACGGGATCACCTGATTGTATTGGCGATATTCGCCGATCTTCTCGAAGCCGCAGTGCAGATAGCCGATGTGCGGAATGCAGCGCACGACAGTCTCGCCATCGAGCTCGAGCACGAGCCGCAAGACGCCGTGCGTTGCGGGATGCTGTGGTCCGATGTTGATCAGCATGTGCTCGCCCTCGAGCTCGGGCGCGGCGCCCATTACCGGCGGCTCGAGCGTCGTGACCTGCCCGTTCTCCATCACCGTCATCGGCGTGCGTACCGCGCGTCCTTCGGAGTCGACGCCCGCGGTGCCGAGTGCTACTTCGACCGTGCGTGTAGTCGTTGCCATGTTATTCCCCCGTCCGTTCGCCGCCGGCGAGCCGCCGGCGCATGTCTTCTGGGAGATCGTCGAAGGCCTCTGCGACGGACAGCTCTTCCATGGAGTATCGGCCCTCGGTGGTGATGCTCAGCGCCTGGCGAAGCTGTTCGGCGCGGCTGAAACGTCCCCGCAGCGGGAAATCCTTGCGCAGCGGATGCCCTTCCCGATACGACTCCCACATCAGGATGCGCCGGAGATCGGGATGGCCCGTGAAGGTGATGCCGAACATGTCGTAGCACTCTCGCTCGAGCCAATCCGCGCCCTTGTAGACCGGCCACACGCTGTCGACGACGAGCGGCTTGCGCTTGTCGAGTGACGCCTTGAGCCGGAGAAAGCGGCGATACGGCAGCGAGCGCAGATGCCACACGACCTCGAGCGGCTGCTCCGCGTCGCGAAACTCGACTGCGGTGACGTCGGAGAGGTAGTCGTAGCGCTGGGACGGATCGTCGTGCAGCCAACGCACGACTTCCGTGACTCCGTGCGGGTGCACGTAGACGTTCGTGTCGCCCCAGATTACTTCGGAGCGCACGAATACCGCCGGGAATTTCTCTGCGATAGCGGCCGCTGACGGATTCGGCTCGCCACCCTTCTGCGGAAGATTACGTGGCGTCGACGGCGCGGCTCCGCCGACAATCGCACTGCCGGGGAGAACGGGAGAAAACGGAACGGTCACAGCCCGGACCGCGTCTGCTGCACCGAGTTGCCGAACGGTTCCGAGAGCTCGTCGATCTTGCTCGCGGGGATGTACAGACCGCTCTCGGGATCCGGCTCCATCTCGTTGCGGATCGCGTTGTCCGACATCTTCTCGCGCATGACCTTCTCCTGCAGCATCATGATGCCGTACAGAAGACCTTCTGGGCGCGGTGGACACCCCGGCACGTACACGTCCACCGGAATGATCGTGTCGATCCCCTGCACCACGGCGTAGTTGTCGAACATGCCGCCAGTGGATGCGCAGGCGCCCATCGAGATGCACCACTTCGGCTGGGGCATCTGCTGCCAGATGCGACGAAGCACCGGCGCGAGCTTGAACGGCACGCGGCCCGCACAGATGAGCACGTCGGCCTGACGCGGCGAGAAGCTCATGCGCTCCATGCCGAAGCGCGCAAGATCGAATCGCGTAGCCGCGGTTGCCATGAACTCGATCGCGCAGCAGGCGGTGCCGAACGGCATTGGCCACAGCGACTTCGACCGGCTCCAGTTCACCAGGAAATCGAGTCGCGTTGCGACCCAGCTCTCCTGGTGCGAGGGGCTGAATTCCACACTCGAGGGACTCGTTTGGCTCAATCCCATTGCAGCGCTCCCTTCTTCCAGACGTAGATGTAGCCGACCAGTAGAATCGCGACGAACACGAGCATCTCGCCCAGGCCGAAGAACGAGACGTGCCCCGCGGAGCACGCGCCATTCACCAGCGGCACGGTGCACGAGAGCTGCCGGTAATAGGTCGCCCAGGGGATCATGAACACCGTCTCGATGTCGAAGACGATGAACAGCATGGCGACCATGTAGAACTTGACGGAGAATCGCTCGCGCGCATCACCGAGTGGCGGGATGCCGGATTCGTACGCGATTTGTTTGACTGGGGTCGGGCGCGGGCGGATCGTCAGATGGGACAATGCGAGAATGAGAACCGCATTTACGGCAACGAACCCCACCAACATGAGAATCGGAAAATACTCTCGACCCATCGTCTCCCAGTTCGTGAAATTTTTCACTATCGGTATTGGGAAAACTATCGAGGGTACGATGCCACTGCAATGCGCTTTGCCATGGCCAATGGGGAGGGATACATTCCCCCTCCGATCGATCCCCTTCCTTCCTCGCTACCCACGAGACATGTCCATCAAGTCCGATCGCTGGATTCGCCAGATGGCGCTTGAGCACGGTATGATCGAGCCCTTTGCCGACCGTCAGGTTCGCGAAGGCGTCATCTCCTACGGCGTCAGCTCGTACGGCTACGACATGCGGGTGGCGACGGAGTTCAGAATTTTCACGAACGTGCTGAACTCGCTCGTCGATCCGAAGAAGTTCGATCCGAAGTCGTTCGTGGAGTTCGAGGGTGACGTCTGCATCGTGCCGCCCAACAGCTTCGCGCTCGGGCGTTCCGTCGAGTACTTCCGAATTCCCCGCAACGTCATCACGATCACGGTTGGAAAATCGACGTACGCGCGCTGCGGCATCATCACGAACGTGACGCCCTTCGAGCCCGAGTGGGAAGGATTCGTCACGCTAGAAATCTCGAACACGACTCCGCTTCCAGCGAAGATCTACGCGAACGAGGGGATCGCTCAGGCCCTCTTTTTCGAGGGCGACGAAGCGCCAGAAACGTCCTACGCCGATCGCAAGGGGAAGTACCAGGGTCAGCGCGGAGTAACGCTTCCGCGCTTGTAGCGCCCGGAAACTTGCCGAGAAGTGCAAACGGGTGCGGCGATCGACTCGCCGCACCCGTTCTGCTTTGCGCGTTCGTTCGCAGCTCACCCCGTGCCGCCCGACGCCTTCTCCTCGCGCGAGGCTGCCGTCGCGACGATGTAGTCGCGATTCATGCGAGCGATCGTGTCGATGCTGATCTCCTTCGGACACGCGACCTGGCATTCGCCATGGAGCGTGCACCCGCCGAAGCCCTCGGCGTCGTGCTGCGCCACCATCGCGATCACGCGACGGTACCGCTCGGGCTGCCCCTGCGGAAGCTCCGCCAGGTGCGTGATCTTCGCTGCGGTGTACAGCGATGCAGAAGCGTTGGGGCAAGCAGCCGCGCACGCGCCGCAGCCGATGCACGCGGCCGCGTCCATCGCCAGATCGGCCGCAACCTTGGGAACGAGGATCTCGTTCGCGTCGCGTGCGCCGCCGGTGGCCGCAGAGATGAATCCGCCTGCCGCGACGATGCGATCCAGTGCGCTGCGATCGACGCTGAGATCCTTCACCACTGGAAATGCGCGCACGCGCCACGGCTCGACGAACACCGTTTCCCCATCGCGAAAGCTCCGCATGTGGAGCTGGCAGGTGGCGGTACCTCTGTTGGGTCCGTGCGCCTTCCCGTTGATCATCATCGCGCAGCTTCCACAGATGCCCTCGCGACAGTCGTGATCGAAGGCGATCGGCTCCTCACCGCGGAGCGTGAGATCCTCGTTCAGAACGTCGAGCATCTCGAGAAACGACGACTCGGGGCTGATGTCCGTGGCCGTGTACTCCACCATCTTGCCCGCGACGTGCGGGCCCGCCTGACGCCAGACGCGCAATTTGAGGTTCATTTGTAGCTCCGCTGCG
Organism: Gemmatimonadota bacterium; assembly: GCA_040006175.1. Taxonomy (GTDB): domain Bacteria; phylum Gemmatimonadota; class Gemmatimonadetes; order Gemmatimonadales; family Gemmatimonadaceae; genus FEN-1250. The sequence continues at coordinate 5,179 of JBDTXN010000186.1, forward strand.
CCAGGTGCACGTACTCGAAGTCGAGCGGCTCCTTGTTGAGCACCGGCGTCTTCCCCTCGCCCGCATACTCCCACGCCGCGACGTAGGCGAAGTGCTCATCATCGCGGAGTGCTTCGCCGTCGGGAGTCTGGAACTCTTCGCGAAAGTGGCCGCCGCACGACTCTCGCCGCTGCAGCGCGTCGAGGCACATCAGCTCCGCGAGCTCGAAGAAGTCCGCAACGCGTCCGGCCTTCTCGAGCGCCGAGTTGAGCGTGTCGGCGCTCCCCGGAACGTTCATGTCGCGCCAGAACTCCTCGCGCAGCTTCGGGATCAGCTCCAATGCCTTCCGCAGTCCTGCTTCGTTGCGCGACATCCCGCAATACTCCCACATGATCTTCCCGAGCTCGCGATGAAACGAGTCGACCGTGCGTGAACCCTTGATCGAGAGGAATCGCTTCGTCCTCTCAGCGACGCGAGCCTCGGCCTCACGAAACGCCGGGTGCGATGCATCCACCGGCGCGAACTTGTTCGACGCGAGATAATTGGAGATCGTGTTCGAGATGATGAAGTAGCCGTCCGCCAGTCCCTGCATGAGCGCGCTCGCCCCGAGGCGGTTTGCACCGTGGTCGGAGAAATTCGCTTCACCAATCACGTGCAGTCCCGGGATCGTGCTCATCAGGTTGTAGTCCACCCAGAGGCCGCCCATCGTGTAGTGCACCGC
>JBDTXN010000187.1:0-5788 GCA_040006175.1 Gemmatimonadota bacterium
GCCTGCAGAACACCGTGCACGATCTCTCCGAGGAGGTCGAGACGCTCGACCGCGAGGCCGACGTCACCGCGCGCGTGATGCACTCGCTCGACGAGCAACTCGACGCGATCTCGAGCGAGGTCGGCACCACCACCTCCGATCTCGTGCGCGCGCAGGATGAGATCACCGTGAAGCAGGCGACGCTCCGGCGACGGCTCGTGGACATCGACAAGCGCGGTCCGCTCTTCTCGTTCGAGGTGCTGCTCTCGGCGCGCAGCTTCGGCGCGCTGCTCGCGCGCTACAAGTATCTGCATCTGCTCGCCGTGCGAGATCAGACGCTCGTGCACCGCGTCGAGGATCTGCGCAATCAGATCAACCATCAGCGCGCGAATCTCGTGCGCTTCCAGGAGAACATCAGGCTCAATCTGGACGAGAAGGCGACGGAGGAGGATCGTCTCAAGACGCTCCGCCTCGAGCAGTCGCGGAGTCTGGCGCAGGCCAGGCGCCGCGCCCAGGACACGGACGCGCGGCTGCAGGCGATCTCACGCGACGAGTCGCGGCTGAGCAACGTCATCGCCGGTCTCGAGTCTGCGCGACTGCGTGCGGAGCGAACGTCGCCGGGTACGGCACGCGCGCCGAGCACTATCAGCAAGGGCAACGGCTCGATGGATTGGCCGGTGCAGGGCCCGATCATCTACAGCTTCGGCCGCGTCGTCAATCCGAACAACACGACGGTTCGCTGGAACGGGATCGGCATCAAGGCCGCATCCGGAACGGAGGTGCACTCGGTGGCGGCGGGTAAGGTACTCGTCGCGGATCAGTTCGGAACCTACGGTCTCACCGTGATCGTGCAGCATCCCGGGGGCGACTACTCCGTGTACGGATCGCTGAGCAAGATTACGACGGAGAAAGGCGCGGTCGTGACGAAGGGACAGGTGATCGGCTACGTGGGCACCGCCGACCCCGATCTGCCCGCGCATCTTCATTTCGAGCTGCGGCCGCAGGGGCACGCAGTCGACCCGATCGACTTTCTGCGTCCAAGTCAGTGATGCGTCATCTCCTCGGTGCACACGTTTCGTCGGCGGGCGGAGTTCCGGCCGCTCCTCCGCGCGCTGGCGCACTCCAGGCCACCGCAATGCAGATCTTCACCAAGCAGGCGAACCGCTGGGCGGAGCGCGAGTGCGACGACTGCGAGCGCGATGAGTTCCGCGCGGCGCTGGCGCGCACGGGTATCGAGGTCACGATCGCGCACGACTCGTATCTCATCAATCTCGCGAGTCCGGACGAGCTGCTGCGCCGCAAGTCGATCGAGTCGTTCGTGTGCGAGCTCAGGCGGTGCTCTGCGCTCGGTCTGACCTGCCTCGTCTCGCATCCGGGCAATTACATGGACGATCGCGAGTCCGGCATCGCGCGCAATGCGGACGCGATTGCGGAGTCACTGGCGCGCGCCCCCGGCGACACGGTGCTCTGCCTCGAGACCACCGCCGGTTCGGGTACGTCGCTCGGCTCCACCTTCGAGGAGCTCGCGAGCATCATCGACCGCGTCCCCGAGCCGCATCGCTCTCGCATCGGCGTGTGCGTCGACACGTGCCACATCTACTCGGCCGGCTACGATCTCGTGCGCGCGTACGACGACGTCTGGGCCCGATTCGAGGACACGCTCGGCTGGCCGCGGTTGCGCGTCATGCACCTCAACGATTCGAAGACTCCATTCGCATCGCGGCGGGACCGGCACGAGCTGATCGGCTTCGGCTCGCTCGGCGAGGAACCCTTCCGCCGCATCATGACCGACTCACGCATGGCACGCGTGCCGAAGGTGCTCGAAACGCCGAAGCTCGACAACGACATGCTCACCGATAGCTGCATGCTGCATTTGTTACGAGGATTCGCCGAGGGATAAGCTCCGCCGCACTCGAGTCGCGCGCCGTCACCGACGCTGGAGTGAATGGAAAGCTCACCGGCCATTTACGATCGGGCTCGCAGGTAGCGCCAAGCCCTAATCGCGATCAGACCTCGCGCGGCGCTTCCACACGCGGCGTCACGTAGCGCCAAAGCAACGCCGACACGCCGATGCCGGCTGCCCCTGCAGCCACGACATCGCTGAAGAAGTGTGCGTGCGCGAGGAGCCTGCTCACCGCGCAGCCGACCGCAGCGGCGTACCACACTGCTCGCGCGCGTGGAAACATTCGCGCGAGGATCGCTGCAGCCCCGAAGGCGACGATGGCGTGGCTGCTCGGAAAACCGAAACCGCGCGAGCTCAGGGGATGATCGCTGAAGGGACGGAAGTGGTACGCGCTCCCATCGTCCGGGGGCCGAAGGCGGCGTACGGTGATCTTGAGCAGCTCACCGAAGATCCCCGCCGCCGTCGGCGCCGCCGCGAGCAGCGCGCCCCGGCGCCACCATTCCCTGCTCTCCCGATCGTTCAGCGCCAGCGCGAGCGCCGCAAAAAACCAGAACGGGAGATAGCCGAAGTTGCGCAGCATGCGCCCCCAATCCGTGTCGTACACGTGCCCGTAGCGCACGTGCTCCGATACCCAGCCGTCCGCCAGTAGCGAAAGCGCCACCACGGCGATCGCGATGAGCACGTCGCGTAGGATCGTACGCCGCGCGGGTGACTCAGAAGTTGCCGACACGCGTCTCCGCAGCGGGAAGAAACCGTGCATCGAGCGACGCGACACATCGGTCGCGCTCCGCCCGCGGATAACCTACGAACACTGCTGACATCGTGGAACTCCCGTCATTAGCTTCCCTCCATGAGTTACGATCGGGGGGACGCGCTCGACTACCACGCTCGTGGAAGGCCCGGCAAGATCGCCGTCGTACCCACCAAACCCCTCGACAATCAACGCGATCTCTCGCTCGCCTATTCACCGGGTGTTGCCGAGCCGTGCCTCGAGATTCAGGCCAACCCGGAAGACGGGTACAAGCACACGGCGAAGGGAAATCTCGTCGCGGTCGTGACGAATGGCACCGCCGTGTTGGGGCTCGGCAACATCGGCGCGCTCGCCTCGAAGCCCGTGACGGAAGGCAAGGCGAATCTCTTCAAACAATTCGCCGATCTGGACGTGTTCGACATCGAAGTCGGCTCCGAAGGTCCGGGTGTTGTGCGGCGATACCACCGTGAACATTGATCCGACGGCCGAGCAGCTCGCGCAGATCGCGGGAGGGGCGGCGCGGCCGTGCGTACGTTCAACATCGAGCCGCATGTCGCGCTGCTCTCGTTCTCGAACTTCGGAGTGGTGCAGCACCCGGAGGGGAAAAAAGGGGCGCACGCGGTCGAGTTGCTGCGTACGCGGAATCCAGCGCTCACGGTGGATGGCGAAATGCAAGCCGACACGGCCGTTGTCGAGCGCACGCTCGAGGCGATGTATCCGTTCGGCACCCTGACGGAACGTGCGAACGTGCTCATCTTTCCGAACCTGGGCACCGGAACCGTCGCCTACACGCTGCTGAACCACCTGGGCGGCGCGACGGCAATCGGACCCATTCTCGTCGGGATGCGCCGGCCGTGCATGTGCTGGAAGAGGGCGCCGAGGTGCAGGACATCGTGAACACGGCAGCCGTCGCCGTGATCGATGCCCAGCAGCACGGGGCTGCAGCCGCGCGTTGAGGATGCATACACAACGACCACTCTGAATATCGGACGCCTACATCATATGACCACAGAAGCCGCGCCCACTCCGCCCACCACCGGTCGATCGGAAAATCGCACCCTCGCCCAACAGGGGCTGCGCCCGAGCGGCTGCGTTCACTGGAATCTCGTTGCGCCGGAGCTGATCCAGCAGGCGGTGCGGCGGGACGAGGGGCTGCTTGCGGACATGGGGCCGTTCGTCGCGATCACCTCACCGCATACGGGCCGCTCGCCGAACGACAAGTTCGTGGTCGAGGATCCGGAAGTCGCGCAGGACGTCTGGTGGGGGAAGGTCAATCAGCCGATCTCCCCGGAGCACTTCGACGCGTTGCTCACGGACGTGCGGACGCACCTCGACTCGAGCAGCGATCTGTTCGTGCAGGATCTCTGGGCGGGAGCCGATCGTGCGCACCGGCTCCCAGTGCGATTCGTGAGCCCCAACGCGTGGCACATGCAGTTCGTGCGGAACATGTTTCTACGCCCGACGCTCGCCGACCTGCCGACCTTCGCGCCCACCTTCGCGGTGCTGCACGCGCCGGAGATGCAGGCCGATCCCGCGCGACATGGCACGCGCTCGAGCACATTCATCGTGCTGAGCTTCGCCAAGCGTATGATCCTCATCGGCGGCACGCGCTACGCCGGTGAGCTCAAGAAGTCGATCTTCACCGTCATGAACTACCTGATGCCGAAGCAGAACGTGCTCTCCATGCACTGCTCGGCGAATGTCGGCGATCAGGGCGACACGGCATTGTTTTTTGGTCTCTCGGGCACGGGTAAGACGACGCTCTCCGCGGATCCGCATCGCTTTTTGGTCGGCGACGACGAGCACGGATGGAGCGATGACGGGATCTTCAACTTCGAAGGTGGCTGCTACGCGAAGGCGATCAACCTCTCGGCCGAGGGTGAGCCCGAGATCTATCGCACCACGCAGATGTTCGGCACGATCCTCGAGAACACCGTGCTCAATCCAACCACGCGGAAGGTGGATTTCGCGGACGCATCGATTACGGAGAACACGCGTGCGAGCTATCCGATGCACTACATCAAGCGCCACGTCGCGGGCGGACGTGCGGGACATCCGCGTCACGTGATCTTCCTCACGGCGGACGCGTTCGGCGTGCTTCCGCCGATCGCGGCGCTCACGCGCGAGCAGGCGATGTACTACTTCCTCTCCGGCTACACCGCGAAGGTGGCGGGTACGGAGCGTGGTGTGAAGGAGCCGCAGGCGACCTTCAGCGCGTGCTTTGGCGCCGTCTTCCTCGTGTGGCATCCGTCGCGCTACGCGCAGATGCTCGGAGCCCTGCTGGAGAAGCACGATGCGCAGGTGTGGCTCGTGAACACCGGATGGACCGGCGGGCCATACGGCGTGGGTGAGCGCATGAAGCTCGGCCACACGCGCGCGATGATCCGCGCGGCGCTTGGCGGCGAGCTCACCGACGCGCCGACCGATACCGATCCGGTGTTCGGTCTCGCAGTTCCCAAGTCCATCCGCGACGTGCCCTCGCCGCTGCTCTCACCGCGGTCGACGTGGACCGATCCAGCCGCGTACGACGCGCAGGCGCGCACGCTCGCGCAGATGTTCGCGAAGAACTTCGAGCAGTTCGCGGACGGTGTCGATGCCGCCGTACGCGATGCGGGGCCCCGCGAATGAGACGAACACGCGCGTGACGATCGTCCGCGATCCGCTCTGGAACAACATTCCGCTCGACGCGGATGCCATGCGGCTCGTCGACACCACCGTCTTTCAGCGGCTGCGCTACGTCCGGCAGCTCGGCCTCGCGTTTCTCGTGTATCCCGGCGCGACGCACTCGCGCTTCGAGCACGCGCTGGGCACGTATCATCTCACCGGGCGTACGCTCGCACTGCTGCGCGAGCGCGGAGATCTCGCGCGCGTGCCGGCCGATGAGTGCGCGATCGTGCGCGCAGCCGCGCTGCTGCACGACGTGGGTCACTATCCATTCTCGCACGCGCTCGAGGAGATCGGCGCGCTGCACCACGAGACCGTTGCGCGCACGCTCATCATCGGTGGCGAGATCGCCGCCGTACTCTCGACGACGATCGGCTCGAACGCGGCGATGCGTGCCCACGCGCTCATCACGGGCGAGAGCGAGAGTCCGCTGCAGGGGCTGATCTCGGGCTCGCTCGATCTCGACAAGATCGAATACCTCAAGCGCGACG
>JBDTXN010000188.1:0-5742 GCA_040006175.1 Gemmatimonadota bacterium
CTCGCCGTATCGAGCAGAATCTTCATGTGCCGCCCAGGTAGAGGTCGCGCGGATAGCGAACGACTTCGAGGAAGAGCGCGTGCGGTGGCGCGGGTGCAGACGTGCTTCGGTTGTCCTCGGCCTCGAGCAGCATCTCGAAGTCTGATGCGTGCCGGCGGCCGCGTGCGATGTCGACCATCGTGCCCACGAGAAACCGCACCATGTGATGCAGAAAGCGATTGGCTTCGATCTCGAACGCGAGCCCGTTGGGACATTCGCGCCATGCTGCCTCGAGAATCGTGCAGCGATGGTCGTCGTCTGCGGGGGCCGTGCCCTGAACGGCGAAGGCGAGAAAGCGATGCGTACCGAGGAGCGCCCGGGCGCAGTGCGCGAGCGAGTCGCGCGCGAGTGGTTCCTCGAGCGCCCACTCCCACCGTCGCCGGAAGGGAGATCGCGCCTCCCGATCCGTGCCGACGTGATAACTGTACCGACGTCCGGTGGCACTGTACCGTGCGTGAAAGGCATCGCTCATCTCGACTGCGTTGGCGACCCAGAGGTCCGCCGGCAGTACCGCGTTCAATGCCCGCCGCAACTCGGCCGCTTCCCACTTGAGCGGCACTCGTACACCCACCGCCTGTCCGCGCGCATGCACACCAGCGTCGGTGCGACCGGCGCCGAGCGCGCCGACGGGTGCGTTGCACAACCGTTCGAGCGCGCTCTCCAGTACTCCCTGAACCGTGCGCGTTGCCGGTTGGCGCTGCCACCCAGAAAACCCCGCGCCATCGTAATGCAGCACCAGCTGCACCATGCGCTCCGGCATGCGTGGAAGTTACCGAAACGACCCTCGGTGTCAAGCGATCAGAAGCGCGGAAACGATTGACAGCTCGGCACCTACGCCTCAACATTCACGCTCGGCGCACCCCCTCTGCCCGACGGCTCAGCCCCCCTCAATGCCACCTCGTACACTCGCGTCGCTCGCACATGCGCTTGCGGCATCGTCGGACCTCGATGCCGCCATCGTGTCGCTTGGCGAGGCCCTCGCGGAAGTGGACCGGAGCACCGAGCTCTCGCTCTTCGGCTATGATGCGCGCCATCAGATGCTCCGCGAGCGCGTGAGCCCCGATGGCTCGAAGGTTCTGCGCGCGCGCGCCGACACCACTGTGGATCATCTCCCCGCGCGCATCCGCACGCAGATTCTCGCCGGCGGACAGTTCGTGGATCTCGGAGACCAGTCCGACGAATACGCTCGGCTCCTCGGACTCGACACGACTCTGGAAGAGGAAGGATTGCTCGCGCTTCGCGGCATGCGCGTGGATGGTCAGCTCTCCGCCGTGATCGCGGTGTACGAACCGCGCCGCTTTTTCGGGACACGCGTGATGGAGCGCTTTGCGCCATACGTCGCGCTCTTCGCGCTGGCGTATGCGCGCTTCGCCGAGCGAGAGGCGCGGAACGAGGCCGTGCGCACGCTCGAGGATGTCACGCAGCGCGTGCACGGCGAGTACGTCAAGCATCTTGCCTCGCTCGAGCAGGCGCTCGCGGTTGCGCGCAACACTCCGAGTGGACAGGGAGGGTTCACGCCGGAGCGGATGATCACGCTCGAGACGGAGAACGCGAAGTCGAAGGAGGATGCGCGCCGCGCCAACCGGCGCGCCGAAGCCGTCGAGCAGCAGGTGAGCGCGGCGGTGGGGCAGCTCGAGCAGGCGCACGTGGAGCTGCATCGTCGGAGTGAGACGCTTCGCCAGAAGACGCGCACGCTCTATCTCATCGAGCGACTGCTCACTCTCGACGCGGGCACGAGCGACTCGCGAAAGCTGGCCGAGGGGCTGCTCAGCTTGTGCGGCGACGACATGCAGGCGCAGCGCTGTTCGCTGATGCTTCGCGCGCCGGGAACCAATCAACTCTACATCGCCGCGGCGAAGGGATTGTCCCCCGACATCGCCGATGGCACACGCATTCACATCGGACAGGGAGTCGCCGGCAAGGTTGCGCTCAGCCGCGAGCCTTTGCTCGTCACCGATGTCGCGCAGGCCGTGAATCATCCGCTGCTCGGCGATGAGTATTTCACGACGGGATCCTTCATCAGCTTCCCGATTGTGTATCACGACGATCTCGTCGGCGTGCTCAATCTGACGAACCGGGTGCAGCGCGGCGTCTTCGTGGAGGAGGACGTCGAGCGTGTGCGGTTGCTGGCGCTGGTGATCTCGCTGGTCGCGTCACAGGCCGAGCTGGCGAGCAAGCTCCTGGAGCCGGCCGGTGCGAGGTAGCGGCGGCAACGCACTCGTCGACGCGATTCGTCAGCTGGTGAGGGGCGGCTCGCTGTCTGCGGACGAGACGAGCGATGCGTTTGACGTGATCATGACGGGGGAGGGCACCCCAGCACAGATCGGCGCACTACTCACTGCGCTCGCCGTCAAGGGCGAGACGGCACAGGAAGTCGCGGGGGGCGCGCGGGCGTTGCGCACGGCGATGCTTCCGTTCCTCGTCGATGACTCCGCGACGCTCGTGGATACGTGCGGAACCGGCGGTGGATCCTTCTCGACGTTCAACATCTCGACCGCTGCGGCACTCGTGGCCGCCGGCGCCGGCGTGCGCATCGCGAAGCACGGAAATCGCTCGCACAGCTCCCGCTGCGGTAGTGCGGACGTTCTGGAATCGCTGGGCATCGACATTCAGCCCTCGCCCGCCGTGATGCGGCGTATGCTCGACCACGCCGGCATCGTGTTCATGTTTGCGCCCGCGATGCACCCTGCCATGCGTCACGTCGCAGCCGTTCGCCGCGAGCTGGGGGTGCCCACCATCATGAATCTGCTGGGCCCTCTCGCGAATCCGGCGAGCGCAGGTCGACAGGTAGTGGGAGTCGCGAATCCCGCACGGATGGATCTCATGGCCGGCGCGCTCGCGGAGCTCGGAAGCGTGCACGCGCTCGTGGTACACGGAGAGCCCGGAATGGACGAGATCTCGCCGATCGGGTGCACGCGCGTGCTCGAGGTCCGGAGCGGAGCGGTGAGCGAGTGGTCGATCGACCCGGCGAGCTTCTCGTTGCGCGCAGAGCCGGGAGAGCTCGCGGGGGGAGAGCCCAAGGAGAACGCGGCGCGCGTGATCGCAGTGCTCGACGGCAGTGATCGCGGCGGTGCCAGAAGCGCCGTGGTGCTCAACGCCGCGGCGGCGATCTACGTGGGCGGTCGAGCGTCGAGCTTTGGAGAGGGAATCCGGGGCGCGGCGATCGCGATCGACTCGGGCAAAGCGCTCGGCGCGCTCACGATGTTGCGCGAGTCAGGCAGTGCGGGCTGAGTAGAGAAGCGTAGAGAATTTACTGTACTCGGATCAAACCGGTCAGGACCGAATCGAACCCGACACCACGCGCTAGTCGCCGCCGCCATTTTTTCTGGCGTCACGACACGATCGAGCTCGTGCGCCGGAGCCACCCCGACTAGTACTTGCGCAGTACTCCCACGACGACGCCCTGGATGGTGACATCGTTCTCGTGAACGTAAATCGGGAGCATCGCTTCGTTGGCGGGCTGAAGTCGAATTCGGCCATCGCGCTCGCGATAGATTTTCTTGACGGTCGCTGAGTTGTTGTCGATCAGCGCGATCACCGTTTCACCGTTGTCGGCACTGCGGCGCTCGTTGATGATCACGAAGTCGCCATCGCGAATCTGCTCGTCGATCATCGAGTTGCCGCGAACGCGGAGCACGTAGTGGTTGCCGCCACGCGAGACGAAGCTGTCGGGCACACACATGGTCTCGTGCGCGGTGACCGCCTCGATCGGCATGCCGGCGGCAACGGTACCGAGCAACGGGAGCTCCACGGCCTTCGGAAAGACGTCCGACGGCAGGATTTCGATTGCGCGGCTCTCGTTGTACGAGCGTTTGATGTAACCTTTGCGCTCGAGATTGCTGAGATGCTCGTGGACGGTTGCGAGCGAGTTATAGTTGAACTTTCGGGCGATCTCTTCGAAGCTGGGTGCGTATCCGTTGTCCTCGGCGTAGCCACTGAGGTAGTCGAGGATTTCGCGTTGCCGCTTGGTGAGCGCCATGCTCGCAGGTGGACGAAGGTGAGCCGTGCCATGAACAATCTTCCTCGCGTCCCGAATGGACGCCGAAAAGCAGAATAGCCGAACAGTGACCGAAGCGCAAGTCTTTTCCCCGCAATGGACTCCGCCAACGGGGGTACTCGGCCGCATAATGGCTGAGTCCGTTATACGAGTCGATGCGATGAGCGACGCTGAGCGACGGGCAGTCGAGCACGCTGCGGGAGTGGCTCCGAAGCGCGCGTCGTTCGCAGGCGCCTTGAACCGAGCCAACGTGGCCGTGATCGCCGAGATCAAGCGCCGGTCGCCCTCAAAGGGGGCGATTCGGGACTCGCTTTCGGCTGGGGCGCAGGCGCTCGCATTCGAGCGGGGCGGGGCCGCCGCGATCTCGGTGCTGACCGAGCCGGCGCACTTCGGCGGGGCGCTCGCCGACCTCGAAATCGCTCGAGATCATGTGACGATCCCCTTGCTACGTAAGGACTTTCATTCTGACCCGATTCAGCTGGTAGAGGCTCGCGCACATGGCGCGTCTGCCGCGCTGCTGATCGCGCGAGCGCTCGCGCCGGCCGCGTTGGAGCGAATGATGTCGGCTGCCGAAGACTTGTCTCTCGAACCGTTGGTAGAGGCTCGAACCGAGGCTGAGTTGATGCTCGCACTCGACCTCGGTGCTCGCGTGATCGGGATCAACAGTCGCGATCTGGAGACACTCGTAGTGGATGCGCGCGTGTCCGAGCAACTGCTGGCGCTGATCCCAACCGGAGTCATCGCGGTGGCCGAGAGCGGGATCGAGACGCTTGCGGACGTGGCGGACCGTGCTCGATGGGGAGCCGATGCCGTGCTCGTCGGTTCGGCCTTTTCGGCGTCGGGCGATCCCGAGGGCGCGGTGCGCGCGCTCGCGCAGGTGCGCAGGAGCCCACGTGCGCGTTGAGGTAAAGATCTGCGGACTCACGCGCCCGGAGGACGCACGCGCGGCCGCGGAGCTCGGGGCCCGCTACCTTGGTGTCATCTTCGCTGGCGGACCACGAACGCTCGACCTCGAAAGCGCTCGGCTGGTGCTCGACGCCGGGGGAGCGGACGTGGAGCGCGTGGGCGTTTTCGCGGAATCGAATACCGACACGATCGCGGCAGCGGTGCGAACATCGAAGCTCGACGTGGTGCAGCTCCATGCCGATCCCGGCTCGGATCAGGTGCGCGCCATTCGGGACGCGACAGGGGCGCGCGTATGGGCCGTCGTGCGGGTTTCCGGCATGCTGGATCCTGCGGCGCTTCAGACAGTGTGGGAGTCGGCAGACGCGCTCGTGCTCGACTCGAAGGTAAAGGGGCTGCTGGGTGGAAGCGGCGTCCCCTTCGACTGGAGTCTTGTCGACGGGGCAACGCAGAAACGCCCGGGGCGGCTCGTAGTTGCCGGCGGACTCACCCCCGCGAACGTCGGCGACGCGATAGAGACGCTCTCGCCTGACATCGTGGATGTCTCATCCGGGGTCGAATCGTCGCCCGGACTCAAGGATCACGCGCGTATTGCCGACTTCATCGAGGCAGTGCGGCGAACGGGAGTATTTCGATGACCGCGACCACCACCAGCGACCGCTTCGGCGCCTTCGGAGGACGCTACGTCCCCGAGACGCTCATCCCCGCACTCGACGATCTCGAATCGGCGCTCGCCGACGCGATGCGCGATTCGGACTTTGTTGCCGAACTGGACAATTTGCTTGCTACTTACGTCGGTCGTC
>JBDTXN010000189.1:0-5705 GCA_040006175.1 Gemmatimonadota bacterium
CCGCGGCCTCGCCGCGCGTGAGCGACTCGAAGATCGCTCGGCGGCTGGGGTCGGCGAGAGCGTGGAAGACTTTGTTCTGCGTTGCGGCGACATTATGCATGGACAATATATAAGCCACGACTTATTAATTGTCAAGAGATGCACGCGGAAACGAATTTGCTTCCACTTGCGAGAACAGTCCGATGAACAAACGCGAATCGAATCGGAGAATCACATGCAAATCGGCATATTGGGTTCAGGGTTGATGGGCGCACAGCTCGGAACGATCTTCGCGCGTGCGGGCCACGATGTCGTGTTCAGCTACTCGCACAACGCGAAGAAGCTCGAGCAGCTGGCAAACTCTCGGTATGATCTGCCCTCTTCCATGATGCGCTCGACGCGCGCCTCGGCCGGCAACAGCTAGAGCTCGGCGCGCGTCCTCGAGAGTGGCCGACGGTGAAGATGATGCTGCTCGTCCCGATTGTCGATTCACGGAACGGCGCAGCGGAAGTGCACGCGTCGCGCGACGCTGAGCCGCGGTCGCTGCACGACGATCTGCGCGATGAAGATTTGCACGCAGTGCTGGCAGCTTTTTATGCGAGGCTGGCAGACGAAGAGCTGCTCGAGCCGTACTTCGCCGCGCTGGATGTGCCAGCGCACCTGCCGCGGATCGTGGACTTCTGGTCCACGCTGCTCTTTCACTCGGGGCGCTACTCCGGAAACGCGTTCCGTCCCCACCTCGACATGCCGGGGCTCACCAGCGAGCATTTCGCACGATGGCTGGCGATGCTAGAGTCGACAGTCGATGCATGGCATGCCGGTACGAACGCCGATCGCATGAAGGCACTGGCCCACGGAATTGCGAACAGCATGCAGCTGCGCCTGGGAATCACCCCTGACGCGGAGCATCGTTGATCATAGACTGCTGGTCCGCGGGGTTATCGCTGCGAGCAGAATAAGCTCGTCTGCGCCGGTGCTCATGCCGTGGAGCTCTCCGGGCTGGAAGACGAAGAGGTCTCCGCTGCCACACGGACGTGTGATGGCGGCGCCTTCCGACTCGCCCGCGATTGTTCCGGTGCCTCGGATGACGGTGAGCATGACGAGCGATGCGTTCCGGTGCGGCGGTACGGATTGGCCGGGTGCGATCCGAAAGACGACGAGTCGCGCCGCGGCCTCGTCGCTCACGACCACCATCGCCGGTCGATCAGGACGCGCGGGAGCTGCCTCGCGTGCGGTGTCGAGCAGATTCAGCAATTTCACGTGAGCCTCTGTCTTTTCATCCGAAGGTACCAGCCGCCCGGGATACGAGCCTATTCTACTTACCGGCCGCATCCGCCGCGCCGCCATCCATCGCGCTCGGCTCCTCGTTGCCTTGCCCATCCTCCGCGGCCATGAACGTCACGGTGTCCCACGCGTTGTGGATGCCGATGAACAGCAGCAGCAGCGACGCTGTCGCGAGGCCAAACAGTGCATCGATCGTGTGATTCACGAGCGTGAGTCCCGCCGAAAGGATCGTGGCGTATGCGAGAAAAGGCAGACCCGTGTGGAAGAGCCAATCCTCGAAGACGGGTTTGTAGGTCGTCTGCCGCTTGACCCGTCGCATGACGAGCGCCGTGAAGAAGATTCCTACAACGCCGGTGATGGTGAGCGGAATTGCGGCGCTCGACAGCCTGCTCCACGGCGCGCTGAGAATCGCCGAGGTGAAGAGCGCCGCGCAGAAATGAACGGTTGTGGGCGTCGCGAACGCATCGAATTGGGCCGTCGTACGCCGCTTGCGCAGCTCCGTGGTCAAGGCGATCACAACGAACTGCAGTCCCGTGAGCGCCGCTGCCGACGATCCCACGATCACGTAGAAGCTTTCCCACGCAGAGAACGGGTGGGTCACTTCCTGCATGGATAGCTCCCTAGTGAGGGTGAGATGCCGGTCACATACCACCGAAGAAGGGGAGGTTACTATGGTCCGAATGAGAGATCAATCAGCTCGATCTGGCCACCCCGGCATGCGTAACGCCGTCGTTCTGCTGGGTGCCATTGTGCTCATGTTCGCGATCGTACGCATCGCTTCCGCGCACGACACGTGGCTCATATCGGCCACCAACTTTGGCCGGGTGGGCACCCCGTTCAGGCTCGGCCTCACCAGCGGAGAGACGTTCCCGAACGATGATTTCGCGATTGTCGAGAATCGCGTTGCACGAGCGGTCGTGCGAGAGGCGGGTGTCACGCGCCTTCTCCCCAGGCCCACCGGGGCAGCCCTCCGACTCGAGTACCTGTGGACGCCCCGTGCCGCGGGCGTCGCGTCGGTGGGAATCGAGCTCCAGCCAAAGACGCTCGTGCTCGAGCCGCGTCTGATCGAGGAGTACCTGGGCGAGATCGACGCCAGCGACGCCATACGCGCCGCCTGGAAATCACTGGGCGACAAGCGGAAGTGGACGGAGTCGTATACCAAGCACGCGATGACCTTCGTGCGCATAACGCCGGCCAAGCGCGACAGCGCCTGGATTGCCGACAAGAGCTGGACTCGTCCCCTCGGACTCGCGCTCGAGCTGGTACCCGAGCGCGATCCGACGAACCTTCGCGCGGGCGACACGATCGTGGTGCGAGTGCTGCGCAAGGGATTGCCCCTCGCCAACTTCTCCGTCGGCGCCATCCGCGAGGGCAGAACCAAGGTCACCTTCTTTCACACCGATTCCACGGGACGCGCCGGTGTGATTCTCGACGCGGATGGCCGTTGGTTGCTGAACGGCACGAATCTTCGCCGTTCGGCCACGGGCGCCACTGTGTGGGAAAGCGACTTCGTGACGGCGACGCTGCATGTGGCTCCTCGCCCCTGAACGGGCGAGCCGAGGCTACACCTCGTTTCTTCTGAAGCAGCCGGACACGTGATCGTTCACCAGCCCCTTCGCCTGCATCCACGCGTAGACGGTGGTGGGGCCGACGAATTTGTAACCGCGCTGCTTGAGGGCGACAGAGATCGTTTCGGAGAGCGGCGTTTTCGCTGGGACGTCGCCACGAATCTTTGGTGGCACATCGCCCACGAACGACCACGCGAAGGCTGAGAAGCTCTCTCCATCGGCCTCCATCTTCTGATAGGCGCGCGCGCTCGCGATCGTCGCCTCGATCTTGGCCCTCGAGCGCACGATGCCGGGGTTCGCGAGAGCGCGCACGATCTCCTTTTCGCCGAATTCTGAGACGACGCGCGGATCGAAGCCACCAAACTCCGCGCGGAACGCTTCGCGCTTCCGAAGGATCGTGATCCATGAGAGTCCGGCTTGAAACCCGTCGAGCACCAGCGCCTCCCAGAGCGCGCGCCCGTCCCGCTCCGGCACTCCCCACTCGGTATCGTGATACTCCTGCATGAGCGGGTCGCCTTCAGCCCAGGAGCAACGGTGCATTTGCGCAGTGCGTGACATGATCTCTCCCGGCTGATCGCCAGCCAATCGAACGCTCGACCCGTGCGCTATCCCTCCGCGCGGGAGGTGCGCCAATCTCCGACAACCGCGAGTGTTGCGAATAGCATCGCGGTCAGGCAGTATGCGGTTCGAACGCCATTGTCAGCGACGCCATTCCATCCCGCGAAGTCGAATTCTGGCGCATGCCCACTGCTCATGACCACGTAGATGAAGAGCAGTGCGATACCCGCGAACAGCTTCGGTGTGCGCGACAGGGTGCCGAGCGCCACGCCGGCCGCCGCGAACAGCCAGCCGCCGATGAGCAGCGAGAGTGCATCTGCAGGCGCAGTCGACGCGATGCGAAGCAGGGGTACGGCGAGAAAGGCGATCGAGATTCCCGCGGCGGCCAGAAGTTTCACGTACACGCTCGACGCACGCACTCCCGGAATGCAGTTCCGGATGCCCACCACCCGCGAAGCGCGATCGCGTGTCGGTATTTCGGCGAGCGTCGCCACGAGCGCCACGAAGACGATCGGGATGAGAGCAACGCGAAGGGTCGTCGCCTGCAGGAGTGTGCCTGCGACCGCTGCGGCGACAACTCCAATGAGCACCATGGGTCGCAGCATGATCGTGAGCGCGATCTCG
Source organism: Gemmatimonadota bacterium (assembly GCA_040006175.1). Taxonomy (GTDB): domain Bacteria; phylum Gemmatimonadota; class Gemmatimonadetes; order Gemmatimonadales; family Gemmatimonadaceae; genus FEN-1250. The sequence continues at coordinate 4,014 of JBDTXN010000189.1, forward strand.
CCGAGTGTGCCGCGCACGAGACCGCGTCCTCCCCACGACGCGGGACGCAGAACACCCAGCACCCGTCGCACCGGGGCGGCGATTCGTCCGGGCACGCTCGTGCGCGATCCGCCCGAACCGCCTTTCATTCGCGCGGGATCGAAGCGTGCGAATGCGAGCCATGCAATGAGAAGCGCCGGCAGTGCCAGCAGGGCGGATGTCACTCGGGACCGGACCACGGCAGCGGTCCACCTCACACCTCTGAAACGCCACGGCGTCTGCGCGGGATCGAAGCGGCTGCTCCCGATGCTCACCTCCGGGTGCGCATGGAAGTCGCTGGTCGCCTGCTCGTTCGCAGCATTGATGAGGAACGTCATTCCGAACACGTCGACGCTCGAGAGGGCACCCGATTGGTTGCGGACGGCATTCGCCGCGGGCGCACTCAGGAGAAAGACCCAGAGAAAGAAGTAGAGCACGTCTCCGATGCGACCCGACAGCGGGCGCACGCACTCGAACATCAGCGCGATTGCAGACACGACGACGACGACGGGCCCCACGATCGCGACGAACAGTGCGAGATACGTGAACGGCTCGACGGGAGCCTCCCCCCGCAGCAGCTGCATGCCGATCACGTTGAGCACGTACACGAAAACGATCAGCCCGAGAAATCCGGCGCTCCCGAGCAGCTTGCCCGCGAGATACTCGATGTTGCGCACGCGCGTGGACGCGATGACGTAGCCCGTGCGCGTCTCCACGTCGCGACGAACGGTGTTGCTCGTCAGATAGAAGCCGGCGAGTCCGAGCAGCGTCGCACAGAGCGACGAGGTTGCCAGCGCAATCGTCGCGGAGTTGTAGAGCGCGCGATGCCCGTTCACCTGCATGAGGGTGCGCCCGGTCGACAGATCGGGGACGAGCACGTAGGCGAGGATGCACAGGGCGACGAGCACGACCACGGTCGAGCCGCGCGCGACGCGCATGCGCACATCGGTCGAGGCGATCGTGAATACTCGACGCATGGCCGAGCCTTCGCTCGGGGCGATCATGCGGACGCGCCGAAGCTCAGCGCGTAGATGAAGGCGTCCTCGAGCTCGGGCTCGACGGCTGAGGCACCGTCGAGGGGGCGCTCGGGGTGGACGATGCGTGCGAGCACCGCGTCGCTCGTGCGTACGGAGCGCGCGATCTTGAAGCGCTTACGCTCGCCGTCGAAGCGCGCGAGAGGGACCGACGCTTCCCACACGCTACCGGCGGCCGCGCGAAGAAAGTCCTGCGGCGCTGCAGTCGTGATCAGTCGTCCCGACTTCATCACGGCGATCTGCGTCGCTATCGATTCGATGTCGCTCACGATGTGCGTCGAGAAGATCACGAGCCTGTCGAAACCGATGTCCGAGAGGATGTTCCGGAAGCGCAGCCTCTCCTCCGGATCGAGTCCGGCCGTGGGCTCGTCGACGATCAGCAGCGCGGGATCGTTGATCAGTGCCTGCGCGATGCCGAGTCGTTGCTTCATGCCCCCGGAGAATCCGCCAACTGCGCGGTCAGCCACCGAATGAAGATTCACGAGCTCGAGCATCTCGGCGATGCGTGTGCGACTGTGGATTCCCTTGAGCGCCGCGAAGTACGTGAGGAACTCGAGCGCCGTGAGACCATCGTACACGCCGAAATCCTGCGGCAGGTAGCCGAGCGTGCGACGCAGGGCGTCCGGGTCGCGAGTGATGT
>JBDTXN010000190.1:0-5695 GCA_040006175.1 Gemmatimonadota bacterium
ATGGCGATTGCGGCGAGCGTCACCGTCATGAGGAGCACGAGAATGAGCGCCGTGCGGCGTCACGAGACGCGGCTCGCCCACAAGTCGGGCGTGCGATGTACGCGATGCGAATTACGGAACATTGACGGCTCCAGTCGAGGTGACATCCGAATTGTTCGGCGAGCAGTCCTGTGCGACGACGCCCCACACCCAGCTTCCGGTGGGCAGCGTAGTGTCATCGAGTGTGTAGTTGTTCACCGACGCCGCGAGATTCGCGATGGGGCTTCCCCAGTCTGCGCTCGCCACATCCTTCTTGAAGATCAGATAGCGCGCGACATCCCTCTCGCCGCCATCCTGATCGAGCGACGAGTTCCAGGTGAGCGTCACCTTGAGCGGCTTGTTCAGCGGACCAGGGCCGATCTGCGTGACCTTCGCCGTTGCGTTCGTCACCGCGATCGGCTTGTCGCCACACACGGTCGATCGCGACATCCCGACGTTGAGCAGCTTGGTCGAGCTCTGCACGGTCTTCAGGATCGCGCCTTTCTCGGGATCGTTGTAGATACCCGTCACCGTCATGCGAATCACGCGGATGCTGTCCGTGAGCGCCGAATTGCCGGTGTCTGCCGGCGATCCGTGGACCGGCGCCAAGTGATAGATTGGGAGCTTCGCCGCGCGGATGGAATCGAGACCGCCCAGGCCGTTCGGGCACATGTACTGGAAAAAATTCTGGCCATACGGCACGATGATTCCCTTCGCCACGACTTTTGGCGTGAGATTGTTCACGCGGCGGAAGAGGACGTATTGATCGTTTCTCGAGGACGTCGAGTCCTTCGTCAGCCAATACGAGATCGTCTCGGCCGGACTCGACACACCACCGCTCATGTAGTTCGAGTCGGGATAGCTGACTGCGGAATTCGGAAGCGTGATCTTGGCCGTGTTCAGCAACGCATCGGCGCCAGAAGAGTCGAGATCGGCGTCGTAGTAGATCGACAGCGGATCGTTCTTGTCCTTTGTGGCGAGATCGGCGTTGAAGGTCACGGCGAAGCCGTCGGCCTGCACGATCATCGGCTGCGCCTGCACGATCCCGATGCCCGAGATGCGGATGTCGCGGTCGATCGCATTCTGGGCGTAGCGCGCGTTCTGCAGCGCGTCGAGCCTTCCGGCGCTGGCGCTCACGGAGCGCGCCTGATAGCGGAAGAACGGAACGGCGAGCCCGAACACGAGCACGAACAGCACAATCGCGATCATCATTTCGATGAGGGTCACGCCATCGCGCCGGGCAAATCCGGAAGTGCGCATGGGTGACATCCTCAGAAGGCTGCGATGATGGTGGACTTCTTCACCGGGGAGTCGAGTCCCGGATTCGTGACGGTGACCGTTATCGCCTTGTAGTCCTCGGTCGCGTCGAGCACGCGCGTCACCTGAGTTACGCGCTTGTAGCCCGTGAAGCCTGTGATCGCCGATTCGGTCGCCGCGTAGCCATCGAGCGCTGCATACGAGTCCGAGCCCTTGATGATCTCGAGTCGGTCGAGCACGAGATCGCTGGCGACGAAGGAAAGAGCACCATCGCTCGTGGCGTGCGAAAACGAGGCGATGAACTTGACGATGCCGAGGAGCGCGCCCGTGAGGTCACGAGTGCGATCATGATCTCGATGAGCGTCATGCCTCGGCGGCGACGAAAGCGCGCGATCATATGCTCCCCGCCTTCCAGAGATTGTTGAGGTAGCGGTACCAGTCCGTGCGGCCGGTGGATTGAATCACCTGGACCGCGCGGTAGTCGTTCGCCAGATCCTTGCTCGATGCGAGGTAGACCTCGAGATCGGTGCTCGCCGCGCCGTCGCGACGGAAAACGATCGTCGGCATGCCGTCGACGGTCTTGAGGTTGGATCCGATTACGGAACTGGCGACCGGCCCGCTCAGTCCGGCAGGCGGCTGCTTGAAGTGCACCCCGTCCTCGAGCGCCGCGAAGGTGACGCGCTCGCCGTTGTCTACTGCATCGTTGTTGTTGCCGTCTTCCAGTACGCGAAGACGCTTATTGGTCACGTCGAAGCTCACCACCACATCGTACTGTCGCGTTACCGCCAGCCGTTCGGCGTTCTGCAACGCTACACGCACCGTGCGCGCTCCCGAATCCACCTGGAATTGCGTGAAGTTCACCCGCGGGTACGCCAGCGTCGCGATGATTCCGACGATCGCGCACACGATCAGCAGCTCGACCGCGCTGAAGCCAGGACGGCGGCTCGAGGGTGGTGCTGTCACGTTGCTGGGTGAGTCGGTAGTGAAAAGGGTCATCTGCGCTGACTCATTAAGGGTGCGGGGAACTAATGTGTCTGAGACTTCAGCACTCGTCGGTCCGGCGATTAAGCCGAGCTCGCTTAAGAGGCGGTCTCGTCCGCAACGAGGTAATGCGCGGCTTATGCCCCACCACATCTGTTTGTTTCTTAATGACTTATGAGACAGCCGCAGACAACGCGGTACGCAAAATGGTGCCGATATGCTAGATATTGCACAGCTCGCCAATCATTTTGGCACGTTCGATGAACCCGCGGAGGCCGCGATCGGGGTGGGATTAATCACATTGCGCGAAAGGCTCCGGCGGAGCATGGTAGGGCGCAGCCGTCGTCACGCTGCTGGCTTCTCGCCCTGTGACAAGACGGAGACGATCAGCGTCCTTCCTATAGTGAAGACTCCTGAACCGAGGTAGCACGTGGGTCTGGTCGCCACATTACTTCCCAGCCCTCACCGGCTAAATCGCGTCCGCACGGCTTTGCGGGACCACTACACCATGGTTCCCTGCAACGACTGGCCGGAGCTGCTCGCCGCATGTGCGGCGCGCCCGGTCACGATTGCGCTCATCGATCTCTTCCCCGCATCGCAGGTAAGCGACACCTTCGACTGGCTTCGCCAGGTGAAGCGCCGCTTCCCATCCGTTACCGTCGTGCTCTATGCCGCAGTTCCGCCCGCGCGGCCGCGCGATCTGTTCGAGGCGGGGCGATTCGGCGTCGACGGCTTGATTGTCGCGGACCAGGATGATGAGCCACGTCGTCTCCTCACGATCATCGAGCAGGCCGAGGCGCGCGGGATCATCGAGCTGCTGCGCCCGGCGATTGCCGACGTGAAACCGACCGTGCGCGACGCGCTGCTCGTGACGGTCACTCGCGCGCACCAGCGTCTCGCCCCCGATCTGCTCGCGCGCATCCTCGGAATTCGTCGCAAGGTGCTCTCCGACCGACTGGTGCAGGCGGGATTTCCGACGGCACAGCGGCTGATCGCGTGGGGACGTCTCGTCGTCGCGGCGAAGATGCTCGAGGACAACGAGCGCACGGCGGACAGCGTCGCGCTCGCGCTCGACTTTCCATCCGGCAGCGCGTTCCGCAACACCTGCCAGCGATACGTTCATGCCGCACCACACCAAATCCGGGCGCGCGGCGGTGCGGCGTACGTGATCGGCGCGCTGCTACGCCACGTCCAGTCGGCGGATGGCCGGCGCCAGACGCTCCCACGCGTGCACACGCGCGCACCGAGGCTCGCCGTATGAGTGATCACGAGATGGCTCTCGCCGAGGGCGACGAGGCGGAGAAGCGCGGCGATTTGTCCGCTGCGGTCACGGCGTATCGGCGGCTCTCCACATCGGAGCTTCCGGCGGCTGTCGCGCAGGGACTTTTTCGCCAGGGCCGCGTGGCCTGGAAGCAGGGGCGTCTCGACGACGCGCTCGAGCTCTACGAGCGCGCCCGCGCATCCGCAATCGAGCTGGGCGACGACGATCTCCGTGCGGCGGTCGAGAACGGGGTGGGCTCCGTGTTCTGTCAGCGCGGGATCTTCACGCAGGCGCGTGCATCGTATGCCGTCGCGTCGGAGCTGGCGGTGTCCGCGTCGCTTCGCGGACGCATCCAGATCAACATCGGCGCGCTCTCGCTCCTCATGGGCGATGTCGAAGAAGCACGGGCGAGCTACGAGCGCGCGGTAGAGATTCTCGATACGGTGAACGATGAGGAGGCGCTCATGCTCGCGCTCCACAATCTCGCGCTCGCGCACGCCGAGGAGCAGGATTGGGATGCGGCGGAAGTCTCATTCGAGCGATGCCTGGGGCTCGCCGAAAAGCGCGGCGATCGAAGCGTGGTCGCGGGCGCTCTGCTGAATCAGGCGGAGCTGCGCTGCGAGGCCGAGCGATATCCCGAGGCGCTCGAGCGGAGTGAGAAATCACTCGGAATCTTCGGCGAGCTCGAGGACGAGAGCGGGCGCGCGGCCGCGCTGCGCGTGCAGGGGGAGATCTACCGGAAGATACACCAGCTCGAAGAGGCCGAGCCGCGTCTGAAGGAAGCAATTCGGATAGCGGGCCGGCTGCAGCTTCTGACGCTCGAGGCCGAAGCGGCGCGCGAGCTCGGAATGGTGAAGGCGGGGCGCGGCGATGTGACGAGTGCCACCAAGTGGCTGCGACGCGCGCTCGCGCGCTTCTCGCTCATGAGCGCGGACGATCAGATGCACGCGATCGAGGAGCAGCTACAGGCGCTCAAGCCGTGGCGGCCGAGCGGGGAGAACCGGACGGTGAAGAAGGGGTAGGCTGCGTCGAGCACGGGGCACAGCGAACGCTGCGCCTCAGGGAACTCGCGTGACTTGAGTGAAGGTCACCCGCCAACGCCCACTCTTTTTGAGCCATACGTCCGCATAGCGCAATGCGCGGGTGTGCTTCGATCCATCCTGCATCCAGCTGAGGTGAACGATCGCCGCCGTCACCGCGCCGCCGTCCCACACCTTGTTCACCGACTGCTCGCGCACATAGGGCTCGATCTTGAAGCCCGGCAAACGGAAGTCGGCGAGAAACTGTTCCTTGTTCTCGACGGATGCATCCGAGTTCACGAGCACATAGTCATCCGTGACGAGGCTCGACAGACGTGGAAGATCGCTCTCGTAGTGCGCGCGGTCGTAGCTGCTCAATGCGACAGCGAGATCCGGCGGCAGCTCGTCCGCCGCGGTGTGCAGCGCGCGCAGGGCCAACAGCAACCATGCGAATTTCATGTTCGGCTCCGTGTAAGCGAGGACTTCACATTCGCGTGCACGCGGAGCTCAGGAGAGCGGCTCGCCTCCCATGAGTACCGCCATCAGCGCCTTCTGTACATGGAGACGATTTTCCGCCTCATCCCACACGCGACTCTGCGGCCCGTCGATCACATCGGCCGCAACCTCTTCGCCGCGGTGCGCAGGGAGGCAGTGCAGAAAGATCGCGCTCTTGTTCGCGCCCGACATCAGCGTCGTGTTCACCTCGTAGCCCGCGAACGCCTTCTCGCGCTTCGCCTGCTCCTCTTCCTGCCCCATCGACGCCCACACGTCGGTGTTGATCACGTCCGCGCCCTTCGCCGCCTCGGCGGGATCGCGCACGACCTTCACGTTCTTGCCACCTTCGCGCGCGAGCGTTGCCGGATCAGGATCGTAACCCTCAGGGCACGCAATGGTGAGCTCGAAGTTAAGGCGATATGACGCGTTGATCCACGAATTCGCCATGTTGTTGCCGTCGCCGATCCACGCGATCTTCTTTCCTTCCCACGTGCCGAGGTGCTGTCTCACGGTGAGCAGATCCGCGAGGATCTGGCAGGGGTGCAGCAGATCCGTCAACCCGTTGATCACGGGCACGGTCGCGAAGCGCGCGAGCTCCTCGACTTCGCTGTGGGCGAAGGTGCGGATCATGATGCCGTCCACGTAGCGCGAGAGCACGCGCGCG
>JBDTXN010000191.1:0-5500 GCA_040006175.1 Gemmatimonadota bacterium
GCTATCGTGCGGTGAGCGGGCCGGAGGGTGCGGACGTCATCCTCGTCAACACGTGCGCGATTCGTGATCACGCCGAGCAGCGGGTGCTGGGAAGGATCGGTGAGCTCAAGCGGCACATGAAGTCGAGCACCGTGCTCGGTGTCACGGGATGCATGGCGCAGCGGCTGGGGCCGCGGCTGCTCGATCGCGCGAAGCACGTGGACCTCGTCATCGGTCCCGACGGCTATCGCGCGCTGCCGTCGCTGATCGAGAGCGCGCGCAATGGCGAGCGCGTGGCCAAGGTCGACTTCGACCTCGAAGAGCACTATGAGGACTTTCGCGCGCGGCGCCTCGACGGCGTGACCGCCTGGATTCCCGTGCAGCGCGGCTGCGACTACAAGTGCACCTACTGCATCGTGCCCACGACGCGCGGACCGGAGCGAAGCCGCGCGCTGCACGACGTCGTGCGCGAGGCGCGGGAGACCGTCGCGGCGGGCATCTCCGAGATCACGCTGCTCGGACAGACCGTGAACTCGTACAACGATGGCACGCACGACTTCGCGGATCTGCTGCGATCGGTCGGTTCCGTGCCGGGCGTGCGCCGGCTCCGGTTCACGAGCCCGCATCCGAACGACTTTTCGAATCGTGTCATCGAGGCGATGGCGACGACCGGCGCCGTGTGCGAGCACGTGCATCTCCCGATGCAGTCGGGCTCGAGCACGACGCTCAAGCGCATGCTGCGCCGGTACACCCGCGAGGAGTATCGCGAGTGCGTCGCGCGACTGCGTGCGGCGATTCCGGGGCTCGCACTCACGACGGATATCATCGTCGGATTTCCGGGCGAGACCGAAGAGGAATTTACGGAGACGCTCGAGATGGTGAGCGAGATCGGCTTCGACGATGCGTACACGTTCAAGTTCTCCGCGCGTGAAGGCACGCCGGCGACGAGACTGCCTGAGTCGTGGACGATCTCCGATACAGTGGCCAGTGAGCGGCTCGAGCGCCTGATCGCGACCGTGCGCGCCGGCACGCGCGCGATCAACCTCGGCATGCTCGGCACGCGGCACGAGGTGCTCGTCGAGAAGCTGTCGCGCCGAGGGACGCTGCTGCAGGCGAGGACGCGGCATCATCGGACGGTGCTCATTCCGGGCGATGACTCGCTGATCGGCCGTTATCTCACCGTCGAGCTCACGGGCACCACCGGCTCGACCTTTACCGGTTCCCAAGTACCCGCGCGCGCCTCGCTTCCGATGGCCGGATGAAGAACCTTCTCGAGGATACGGTCGCGGGGATCTACGAAGATCTCCTCGCAAAGATGCCAGCGGTGTGCGGCTGCGCGAGCTGCCGCGAGGATGCGCTTGCGTACGTCCTGAACAAAACGCGCCCGCGTTACAGCGGCGGCACAGACACGGGAATGGCCCTCATCGCGCTCGACCTGCAGAAGGACCAGACGCGTGCGCAGCTCGCGGTGATCGTGCTGGACGCGATCAAGCGAGTGGGCGCGAATCCGCGCCACCCCTCAAGCTAGGCTCGAAGCTCGGGGGGTCCCCGCGCGCTCGCGCGGTGACGGCGGCGTCGCGCCGATGCAAAGCGGCGCGTGAGGGCGGGTGATAGTGCGTGGTGCCACTCATCGCCATCGCAGTTCTCGCCTATGCCGCCGGACTCGTCGCCGGCTTCATCGGCGCGCCGGCGGCAGCAATCCCCCTCGGACTGGCGTACGGCACTGTCGCGGCGCTCCGCCGAAGCGCCGCCCATGGTTCGTTCGGCGCGCTCTTCGCTGCGGGCGCGTGCATGGCGCTCTGGACCAGCGCTCACGACGCGAGGTGCCGCACCGATGCGCCGACCCGGGCGCAGTGGAGCGCGCGGCTCGAGGATGCGGCGGCGCCGGGCGCATACGTGCGTGCGCAGGTGCGCTGGCCCGGGTGTGCGATGCTCGCCTCGATGTCCGTCGAGCGGGGGCACGCTGCTGCGGGCGATCACGTCTCGATCGGCGGCACGGTGTTCGTCACCGCGCGCGGGCTCAAGATCACCCACGCGCGAATCTCTGGTGACGGCGCGCGCGATCCACTGCTCGTCGCCCGCGCCGCGATTGGCGCACGCATCGACACGCTCTTCCGGAGCGACGCGCCGCTCGTGCGCGCGCTCCTCATTGCCGACGAGCGCGCGGTGGATCCGGCGGTGCGCGATCGGTTCGCCGTCTCGGGAATCGTGCACATGCTGTCGATCTCCGGGCTGCATGTCGCGATCATCGCGATGGCGGTGGAGCTCATCTGCCGGATGGCGCGGCTCAGGCCGGCCACGGCGAGTATCGCGACGCTCGCGATCACCGCCGCATACATCGCCGTCATCGGTCTGCCGGCACCGGCGGTGCGATCGGGTGTCATGCTCGGCGTGCGCGCGATCTGCCGGCTCATCCAGCGACCGACCTCGCCGTGGGCTGCGCTCGCACTGGGCGCCGCCGCGCCGCTCATTCTTCCGGCAACGGTGCTCGATCTCGGTTACCAGCTAAGCGTGCTGGGTATGGCGGCCCTGGTGGCAAGCGGCGCGCTCGCAAACCGATGCATTCCGGCAGCGTGGACGGGCATTCGCGGGTCGCTCACGCGGACGCTGCTCACGTCGTGCGTCGCCTGCGTGGCGAGCGCGCCGCTGGTGGCGTGGACCTTCGGCCGACTCAGCCTCGTGGCGCCGATCACGAACATTCTCGCCACGCCGGTCGTCGCGGTGCTCCAGCCCACGCTCTTTCTCGCGGTGACCGTCTCGCCCGTTCGCATGCTCGGTGTGCTCCTGGCGGACGCGTGCCACCCGCTGCTGCGCGCACTCGACGCGATTGCGACGGCGGGGGCGAGCGTGCCCTACGCGGCGCTCACAGTCGCCCCGACGCTCGTGACGGCGATCTTCGCGGGTGCCGCGAGCATCGCGCTGCTCGTGGCCTGCGTGAGCCGCGCGCCCGGACGAGCGCTGGTGGTGGCCGCGGGCGCGCTCGTGATTGCGGCCTGGCGCCCATTGTGGACGTCGGACAGCGGGGTGATGGAGTTGCACATGATCGATGTCGGGCAGGGAGATGCAATCGCGCTCCGCACACCAGCCGGCCGCTGGCTCCTGTTCGATGCGGGGCGCGACTGGTCGGGTGGTGACGCGGGGCGCTCCACGGTCATTCCGTATCTACGGCGGCGCGGCGGGGACGTGCTCCTCTTCGTGCTCTCGCATCCGCACGCGGATCATGTGGGCGGTGGTGCGAGCGTGATCGCGGCGCTGCACCCGGCGGCGTACTGGGATGGCGCCTATGCGGGCACGAGCCCGCCGTACCGCGCCTCGCTGATCGCTGCGCGCGATCAGCACGTGATGTGGAGCCGCGTACACCCGGGCGACTCGCTGGTGGTCGACGGCGTGCGTCTGCACGTGCTCGCCCCGGACTCCGCATGGATGGTCGGGCTCACGAATCCGAATGCGGGCAGCGTCGTGGTGCGTGCGGAGTACGGCAGCGTGCGCATGTTGCTCATGGGAGACGCGGAGGCGGGTGAGGAGGAGCGGCTCGTCGAGGCGTACGGCGCGGAGCTCCGCGCGGATGTGCTCAAGGTAGGGCACCATGGGAGCAACACCAGCAGCACCGAGCACTTTCTCGCGCTGGTCCGCCCGCGCGTGGCGCTCGTTTCGGTGGGCGCCGGTAACACGTACGGGCATCCGAGCGCGAGCGTATTGCGATCACTCACCGCAGTGGGTGCGGCGGTTCTGCGCACGGATCTGGAGGGATCGATCGTGTGCAAAACGGATGGCCGCACGCTGGAAATCGAAGAAGGCGGTGACAGGTGGGTCGCCGCTCCGCGCGCAGAGCCCTGACTGGCACGGTTTGGGCCTTGCAGGAAGGATCGCGCAGACGACACTTTGCACTTGATGCGGCCGCGCGGCCGCTCCCGACACGAGGTAACCCGTGGTTCAACATACGCCTACGTCCGTCGTCACGATCGATCGCTACATCATCGAGCAGGAGCGCCTCTACCCCGAGGCCACCGGCGAGCTGTCCGGAATTCTGTACGACGTGGCGCTGGCTGCGAAGATGATCGCGAACAAGGTCCGGAGCGCCGGCCTCGCCGACATTCTGGGATCAAACGAGTCGCAGAACGTGCAGGGCGAGGTCCAGGCCAAGCTCGACGTGCTCTCGAACGACATCATCATCAAGGCCATGGATCACGGTGGACGCCTCTGCGCCATGGCCTCCGAGGAAGAGCCCGACATCATACCGATCCCCGACGGCTTCAAGTGCGGCAAGTACGTGCTGCTTTTCGACCCGCTCGACGGCTCATCGAACATCGACGTCAACGTCCCCGTCGGAACGATCTTCTCGGTGCTGAGGAAGACATCGAGCGGCATGCGCGGCGAGATGTCGGATCTGCTCCAGCCCGGGCGCCAGCAGGTCGCAGCGGGGTATGTCATCTACGGCTCGAGCACCATGCTCGTCTACACCACGGGACAGGGATCGCACGGCTTCACGCTCGATCCGTCGATCGGTGAATTCCTCCTCTCCCATCCGAACATCCGAATTCCGGATACGGGCCGCTACCTGTCCGTGAACGACTCGTACGAGCAGCTCTGGGACGAGCCGGTGAAGTCGCTCATGCGTAGGTATCGCGGGCTCGAGGGCGATCACAAGGCCCTCAGTGTGCGCTACGTCGGTAGCCTCGTCGCCGATTTTCACCGGAATCTCCTGGGCGGCGGCGTCTTCGCGTATCCAGCGAACCGGAAGCGTGTGAACGGCAAGCTGCGCCTGCTGTACGAGGCCAATCCGCTCGCCTTCGTGGTGGAGCAGGCAGGCGGCGCGGCGTGCACTGGCGCACATCGCGTGATGGACGTGCAGCCCACCGAGCTGCACCAGCGCACGCCGCTGTACATCGGCAGCAAGCATGAAGTCGATCTCGCCACGGAGCTGCTCAGCGGCGTGACTGTCGGCGTGGGAGGTTGACGCGCCGCTGATGCCCGCGCGCGACGACGCTCGAGCCACTCCGTCCGGCGTACCACTCGAACCGTTCTACCGTCCGGCCGATGCGCCGGTGGACTACCCGCGCGACCTGAACGACCCCGGAAGCTTTCCCTACACGCGCGGCGTGCAGTCGTCGATGTATCGCGGACGGCTCTGGACCATGCGCCAGTACGCGGGCTTCGGCACCGCGTCCGAGACGAACGCACGTTTTCGAGCGCTGCTCGCCGCGGGCCAGACCGGACTCTCCGTCGCCTTCGATCTCCCCACGCAGATGGGCTTCGACTCCGACTCGCCGCGCGCAGTGGGCGAAGTCGGTCGCGTGGGCGTCGCGATCGATACAGTCGACGACATGCACGCGCTTCTGGCGGACATCCCGCTCGACAAGGTCTCGACCTCGATGACGATCAACGCGACAGCGGCGACGCTGCTCGCGATGTACATCGTCGCGGCCGAGGAACGGGGGATTCCACGTGCGAAGCTCTCCGGCACCGTGCAGAACGACATCCTCAAGGAGTACATCGCGCGCGGCACGTACATCTACCCGCC
>JBDTXN010000192.1:0-5474 GCA_040006175.1 Gemmatimonadota bacterium
TTGCCTGGGTTTACAAGGGCTACGACCCCGAGCTCGACATCCCGGTCGCGATCAAAATCCTCAAGCCCCAGTACGCGGGTGAAGAGGCGTTCGAGACGCGCTTTCGCACCGAGGCCGCAACCGCTGCGAAGCTTCGGCATCCAAACATCATCCGGATACTCGCGGTCGGGCGCGAGGACACGGCCGTCTACTTCGTGATGGATTATCTCCCCACGGGGCTCGACGATCGGCTCCGGATCATGGGGACGCTGCCCGAGATGCTGCTGATCCGAATGGGCATGGACGTCGCGGCAGCGCTCGCCTTCGCGCACCGCGAGGGAGTGATCCACCGCGACATCAAGACCGACAACATTCTCTACGACGACCACGGAAACGCGATCGTCGCCGACTTCGGCATCGCCCGCGCGCTCTCCGGATACACGGAGCAGACCGGCACGAATATGGTTGTTGGCACGCCGCAGTACTTCTCTCCGGAGCAGGCACGCGGACAAACGCTCGATGGCCGCGCCGACGTCTATTCGCTCGGGGTTACGCTGTTCAAGGCCGCCACGGGCGTGCTTCCGTTCCAGGGAGAGGATTGGTACGAGATCGCGCGCCAGCACATCGAAGAGCCCGCTCCTCGTCCCCGCGCATTCAATCCGGCGCTCTCGCGAGGCATCGAGCATGTGATCCTCAAGTGCCTGGCGAAAGATCCAGTGGATCGGTACCCCACGGGCGACGCGCTGCACACTGAGCTCATGCAACTACTCGGACGCGCGAGCTCCCCGGACGGCGAGCCGACCGTCGTCATCCCCACTCCCGCCGCGAGTCGCACGGCCCTCGAGATCACGAAGCCCAAGCGGCTGCGCCCGCCGCGCTCCCGGACGGTTGCAGCCGGAGTCGGAGCGTTGATCCTCATCATGGCCGGCTTCGGGGTGAACGCGATTCATCAACGCGACGTTGTCACAACGCCCGTCCGAGATTCCACCTCCTCTTCACCGAAGTCGCAGCCGATCATCCCTCCCTCGGCAACGACGGCCGCACTCAACGTGCAGGACAGCGCGCCAACCGATGCGATCGCGGCCGCCACGGGCCGCACCATTGCCCGCAACAACGCGCGCAAGCCGCAGTCGAAAACGTCCGAGCGCGTGCTGCGAGTCATCGGACCCGCCGACGCAGCGATCATGGTCGACGGATCCGTGGTGGGGCGAGGCACGTGGCATTCGGAGAACATCTCGAGCGGCGTGCACCACGTGATCGTCGCGCTCAACGCGCCGGCCGCGTGCGAAGCGGCGCAGGATGCGAAAGACGTACGAGTCGCGGAGAACGGCACGACGACGGTTCAGCTCACGCCGAAACGCTGTGGAACGTTCTCGCTGGATGCGGCGCCGAACGGTGCACGCTTCTCGCTCTCGAGCGGCGTCAAGGAGATCGCCTCTGGCAACGTGCCGCTATCCGCCCCGATTATGGTGGCCGAGGGCACGTACGCGCTGCACGTCTCCGCCAAGTACTGCGCCGACTATTCGGGGTCGGTGTCCATCAGCTCCGGCGCGCAGGCACGCGAGCGCGTGCGGCTGATCTGTCAATAGCGCGCTAGTGCGCGACCGAGGCGCCGATGATTGCGCCGACGACCGCACCGATCCAGAGCGTCGGCTGCTCGTACCATTGTTTTCTAGGACGATCGATCAGCGCCACATGCGCGGTGGTCAGTCTGGTAGTCTGCCCCGTCACTACCGCGAGCGCGCGTTTGTGCGCGAGATCCAGGTGCATGATCACGAAGCGCGCGACGAGCGCGTCATGGCGCATGGGATCGACCGCGATCCCTTTCAGCCCCTGGTGCACCCACTCGTGTTTCTCGGTCGAGATGGACACGGTGCTGTCGCTCACCGTGGTGATCTCGAAGCGGTAAGCCGTCTCCTGTGCGCGCGCGCGCGTCGGCGCGCACACGAGCACGAGTGCCGAGATTCCCGCCACACAGGCGAGACGCATGATCACAAGTGGAAAATCCGTTTCACCAGCGACGAGAGATCGTAGAAGGTCACGATCGAGAACAGCAGGACGATTGCCGCGAGGCCGCTGTAGAAGAGCCACACGCGTGTGCGCACGGCGAGCGCGCCTCCCTTCACGGATTCGGCAAGGATGATCAGAATCTGTCCTCCGTCGAGAATGGGGATCGGGAAAAGATTCACGACCGCGAGATTGATGCTGAGCAAAGAGAGGAGTGCGAGCAGCGAACCCCATCCTTGCTGTGCGGCCTCGCCGGACTGCACGGCCACTCCGACTGGTCCGCTCAATCCCTTCAGCGACTGATGACCGGTGAGCAGGTTGCGTAGCGTGTGCACGATCAATCCCGCGCTCGCCCACGTCGTGCTCCAGGCATCGCCGATCGCGGTGCCTATCGGAATCGCGTGTCGCGTCCCGAACTCGCGCCTGGTCGCGCCGATCTTTCCAAGCACGGTGTCGCCGAGTGTGATGGGGTTCTGACCGGGAGTGGCTTCGGGCGTGACGGCCATCTGCTTCACCGAATCGCCGCGATGCACCGTAAGTGTGAGTGGCTTGCCGGGCGAAGCCTCGATGCGGTTCACGACTGCGGCCCAGCCACGCACGGGAGTGCCGTTTACCGCGGTGATGCTGTCGCCGCGCTTGAGCCCCGCTACGTCCGCCGGATGTCCGGGAACAACGCGGTCGACGATCGGCGGAATGTACGGCGAGAGCACCCCCGCGAGCTGTCCGCGGGAGAAGATCCCGGAATCGCGCACCGCAATTTCCGCGACTCCACGATTCGTCTGAATGCGAAGTGGAGTTCCGGAATCAGTCGCGATCCGCTGGAGCACGTCGTTCCACGTGCTCACTGGACGACCATCCACGGCAACCACCGTGTCGCCCGCGGCGAGGTTGCGGAAGAGCGAATCAGCGCCGGGAATGGCAAGCACGCCGCCTATCTCGCGTGACTGCAGGACGATCTCGCCGTTCGCGATATACAAGCCCGCGATGATCGCAAAGCCGAGTAGAAAGTTCATCGTCACTCCCGCGAGCATGATGAACAGGCGCGCAGCGAGCGGCTTCGATTCGAGCCAGCGATTCTCCGGCACCGGACGCGGACCAAACGGCGCCATGCCGTTAGGGTCGTAGTAGCGCGGCTTCTTTTCTTCGGGAGCGATGGCGGGCGCTCCACTCGCACCCACGGTGCCCACCGGCGTCTCCGCTCCTCCCTCGAGGAAAGCCATGGACTCGTCTTCACGCGACGCCATTCGCACGTAGCCGCCGAGCGGGAGCGCCGCGAGGATGTATTCCGTCTCGCCCCACTTGTGACTGAAAAGCGCCGGACCGAATCCGATGGAAAAACGCGGCGCGTACACGCCCGTCAGCTTGGCAGCGATGAAATGCCCGAGCTCGTGAATGAAGATCACGACGCCGAACACGAACACGATCGCAGCGGGCGTGCGGAGCCACTCTAGCATGCAAACATCTCCAATACGTGTTGTCGCGCAGCCCCGTCGGCACCGAGCACCGCCGCGCGCGTATCGCCGGGACCGTCGACGCAATGCGCGAGCGCGCTCTCGATGGCGCGCGCGACGTCCATGAATCTTATGCGATTCTCGAGAAAAAGGCTCACGGCCTGTTCGTTCGCCGCGTTGAAAACGGCGGGCGCGGCACCACCGCGGCGCCCGGCCTCAAGCCCGAGCGCGAGCGCCGGAAAATCCGCGGTGCGCACTCGCTCGAAGGTGAGCGCCGGCCATTCAACCGGATCGAAGCGCGGCATCTCGTCGTCGACCACGCGCTCCGGGTGCGTCAACGCGTACAACACCGGCAGCTCCATGCTCGGCGTTCCCATCTGCGCGAGCACGCTGCCGTCCACGAATTCCACGAACGAATGCACGATGCTCTGTGGATGCACCACGACCTCGATCTGGTCGTACGAGAGTCCAAAGAGAAAATGCGCCTCGATCACTTCCAGCGCCTTGTTCGCGAGCGTGGCGCTGTCGATCGAGATCTTGCGACCCATGCGCCAGGTGGGATGCTGCAGGGCGTCGGCAATCGTGACGTTGGCGAGTCGATCGGGCGCCCACTCGCGGAACGGACCCCCCGACGCAGTGAGCACCAGACGGCGCACATCGGCGCTCGTGCGCCCTGCCAGACACTGCAGGATCGCGCTGTGCTCACTGTCCACGGGAACGAGCTCGCCGCCGCCGCGCATGCACGCCTCCGCCACGAGCGCGCCCGCCATCACGAGCGTCTCCTTGTTCGCGAGCGCCACACGCTTTCCCGCGGTCACCGCTGCGAGCGTCGCGTCCAGCCCCGCGGCACCGACGATGGCGTTGATCACGATGGATGTGTCGCTGCGCGTGGCCGCCTCCACGAGACAGTCGATTCCCTCGGACCAGCCCGGGTGCGGGCTCGCCCCGTTCGCGCAAATGCCTACGAACGACGGTCGAAATTCCGCGGCCTGCGCTTCGAGGAGCTCCGTATTCGAGAACGCCGTCAGCGCCGCCACGCGAAAACGATCGCGATGGCGCGCGAGCACGCGCAGCGCCGTCGTTCCGACCGAGCCGGTCGACCCGAGTACCGCCACGCCGCGGATCGTCATCGGTTCACGAAGAGGAGCACGTGCGGAAAGGTGAAGAGAAAGTACGCCATCGGGAGCGCGAAGAGCATGCCGTCTATGCGATCCAGGACTCCGCCGTGCCCGGGAAGCAGATGCGAGCTGTCCTTCACGCCGCCCTCCCGCTTGAGAAGCGACTCCACGAGATCGCCGACCTGCACCGAAGCGCCGATCGCTGCACCGAGCGCGAGCGCGACTCCGGCCCGCAGTCCCAGGCTCGCGTACGGCACCAGTACCCACTGCGCGTACGCCCAGCTCGCAAGCATGCAGAACGCAAGCGCCCCAACCGCACCCGCTCTCGTTTTGCCGGGGCTCACGCTCGGCATCAGCTTCGAACGGCCGAACGCTCGCCCCACGAAATAGCCCGCGGTGTCTGAGATCCAGGTGAGCACGAACGGGTAGAACAGCAGCACGCTTCCGGCTCGCGCCGTCACGACGTAATTATGGTAGCGCAGCGCATACGCAAAGGAGAGAAATCCCGCCGTGTACATGACGCCGAGCAGCGTCACCGCCACGGCGCCAAACGGATGCTGCTCGGAGGTGCGGCGGAAGAGCGCAATCGCGAACAGCGCGACGATCACAATGGCGCCGAGCGCGATCTCGGGGGGAACGAATCGCCCTTCATGGAAGAAGTGCACCGCGATCGGGAGCAGAAAGGCGAGCAGCGTTCCCGTGCGCGCGAGCGGCGTGTAGCCGCCGTGCTCTGCAATCGCGTAGAGCTCGCGCGCGGCAAGCGCGGACACGGCTCCGAGCACGACGGCGAGCACCGCTCCACCCACGTAGACCGCGCCGATGATCAACGGAATGGCGACGACGGCCACGAGCACCCGCGCCGCCAGATTCGAGAGCGCCACTACGCGGTGACGCGGCCGAAGCGGCGGTCGCGGTTCTG
>JBDTXN010000193.1:0-5381 GCA_040006175.1 Gemmatimonadota bacterium
TCAGTTGTCATCGCCCGGCAATATGGCGCCGGCGCGACCCAGATTGAAGGGTGCGTAGTCCGGAGGCGTCGATACATGCTCGAATGGGTGAGACATCTGATCGAGAGCTACGGCTACGCGATCGTCGTGGTGCTCGTGCTGGCCGAAGGCGTTGGCCTTCCCCTCCCGGGTGAAACCGCGCTCATCACGGCCGCCGCGGTCGCCGCGCAGAGCCACAAGCTCTCGATCATCGGAGTCATCATCGCCTCCTTCGTTGGAGCGGCGGGCGGAGGCATGGGCGGCTACTGGATCGGCACATCCGGAGGCCTTCCCTTTCTCGAGCGGCACGGCCGCCTAGTCGGGATCACGAAGCCCCGCATCGCACGAGCGCGGAAATTCTTCACCGAACACGGTCCGAAAGCAGTCTTCTTCGCTCGCTTCATCGCGATTCTGCGAATGTTCGCGGGTCTCCTCGCCGGCGTCACGAAGATGCGCCCGGGTATATTTCTACTCTGGAACGCTCTCGGAGCGCTGGCGTGGTCGATCATCTTCGGCGCGCTCGGCTACGTTTTCGGGAACAATCTGCAGCGGCTCGAGCACCTCGTGGGGCGCACGAGCCTGATCGCCTTCGTCGTCGTGGTGGTCGTCGGGCTCGTCGTCTGGCACCACCGCCGCTCAGCGAGCGGCCGCACCGCGGATGCAAAAACCAGGTAGCACGCTGATCGATTCTCTCTCCATACGAATGACTGCTCACTGCGGGTCCGTGCTCGCCTCTTCCGCACAGCCTGGATGCAGATGATCGAGCTCCTGCGCGGTCGTGCCGCACGCCTGCTCATCGCGCTCGTCGTCGCAAATTTCGCGGTGTGGGCGCTGGCGTTGTCTGTTTTTCACGCGTATCCGCTGTTGCTAGGCACCGCGCTTCTGGCGTACGGACTCGGTGTGCGTCACGCGATCGATGCGGACCACATTGCGGCCATCGACAACGTGACGCGTAAGCTGATGCATGGCGGAACGCGACCGATCGGCGTGGGCTTCTTCTTTTCTCTCGGGCACTCGACGGTCGTCGTGCTGGCGTCCACTGCGATCGCGGTGACCGCGACGGCGCTCACGCGGCAGCTCGCGGCGTTTCATCACATCGGCAGCATGATCGGCACGATCGTCTCGGCGCTCTTCCTTCTCGTCATCGCGATCATGAACGCGGTCGTGCTGCTGTCCGTGTATCGCACGTTTCACCGGGTGCGTGCCGGTGGCCGCTACGATCATGACGATCTGGACCTGCTCCTGAGCGGAGGCGGGATCCTCGCGCGCATTTTCCGCCCGCTCTTCGGCATGATCCGCAAGAGCTGGCACATGTATCCCCTGGGATTTCTGTTCGGCCTCGGCTTCGATACCGCCACGGAAATCGGACTGCTCGGCATCTCGGCCGCTGAGGCGTCGAAGGGGATGAGCCTCTGGTCGATTCTCGTGTTCCCCGCCCTGTTCACGGTGGGCATGTCGCTCGTCGACACCCTCGACAGCGTGCTGATGGCGAGCGCGTACGGCTGGGCGTTCGTCAAGCCCATTCGAAAGCTGTATTACAACATGACGATCACCTTCGTCTCGGTGATCGTCGCGTTGCTGGTTGGCGGCATCGAGGCGCTCGGACTCATCGGTGATCGCCTGCATGCGACGGGCGGATTCTGGAGCGGGATCGCAGCGCTGAACAGGAACTTCGGCAGCATCGGCTACCTGATCATCGCCGTGTTCCTCGGATGCTGGCTGGTTGCCGCCGCGATCTACCGGCTCAAGCGGTACGACGCGCTCGAGGCTGTCGCGGGCCCGCCGTCGAGCGTGGAATTTGAGCGCAATATTCGGGAAGTGCCGGGGGTCGGGGTGCAATAAACTCGGTGGTGTGAGCGCGCCTCCGCACGGGAGCCGCCGCGAAGGTCACCCGAACCACCGATCACCATGCACTCCGTTATTGATCCAGCGATTCTCTACTTCGGTACTCCCGTGGTCCTCGTGAGCACCACGAACGTCGACGGCTCCTCGAACCTCGCACCGATGTCGAGCGCCTGGTGGCTCGGCCACTCGTGCATGCTCGGCTTCGGCGCGCGCTCGCTCACACCACAGAATATTCAGCGCACCGGCGAGTGCGTGCTCAACCTGCCGTCGGTGACCGAGGTGGGTGCCGTGAACCGGCTCGCGCGTACCACGGGTAGTGATCCCGTACCTCCACACAAAATCGCGATGGAATACCGGCACGTCGCCGACAAATTCGGCGTTGCGGGGCTCACGGCGCTGTCATCCGAGCGTGTAACTCCACCGCGGGTGCGCGAGTGCCCCGTGCACCTCGAGGCGACGCTCGAGTCCGTGCATCCTCTCGCCGTGCGCGACGAGGACCGCCGCGGCGCGCTCGTGGCGTTCGAGCTCAAAATCGTCCGCGTCCATGTGGATGAATCCATTCGCATGGCAGGACACGACGATCGCATCGATCCCGTGAAGTGGCGCCCGCTCATCATGAGTTTCCAGCAGTTCTTCGGACTCGGCGATATCGTGCACGAGTCGACGCTCAGTCGCATTCCCGAGACGGTGTATCGTCCGCGTCGGGTGGCGAGTGCCACGCACGCGATGAAAGGTGCCGCGTGAGTCGCGCCACTACGTATACCGACAATGATGTCGAGCGCTGGAGCGCCGTCGTCGCACGCGATCGTGCGCGGGATGGCGCATTCGTCTACGCTGTTCGCACTACGGGTGTGTACTGCAGGCCGAGTTGCCCGTCGCGGCGTGCACTGCGCGAGAATGTGAGTTTTTTCCAGGACGTGGACGCAGCGGAGACCGCTGGCTTCCGCGCGTGCAAGCGGTGCGAGCCGCGCGCGACGGAGAGCACAACCAGCCGCGTGATAGCGCGAGCCCGCGCGTATCTCGAGACGCACGTCGATGAAACGCCCGCGCTCGGAGCGCTCGCCAAGGCAGTGGGAATGAGCGCCTCGCATCTGCAGCGCACCTTCACGCGCGAGGTCGGCATGTCGCCGCGACAGTACGCAGCAGCGCTGCGCGCGGATCGTCTCAAGGCGAAGCTCCGCGCCGGTGCCACGGTGAGCCGAGCGACGTTCGATGCGGGATACGGCGCGAGCAGCCGCGCGTACGATGCGGCGGCGGAGCAGCTCGGAATGACGCCGGGCGCGTACCGGCGCGGAGGAAAAGGCGTGCACATCCGCTACATGACGGCGGCGAGCGCACTCGGGCGCGTGCTCGTGGCGGCGTCGGAGCGTGGCGTGTGCGCGGTGACACTGGGCGACGACGACGCGACGCTGGAAGGCGCCTTGAGAGCAGAGTATCCGCATGCGACGGTCGCGCGTGTGCGCGGAGCGCGCGGCGACGATGACCTGCGCGCATGGGTGGCGGCGGTGACCGCATATCTCGGTGGAACCGAGAGAGAGATCGCGGTCCCGCTCGACATCGCAGGCACTCCGTTCCAGCATCGCGTGTGGCGTGCGCTGCAAGAGATTCCGTACGGCGAGACGCGGTCGTACTCGCAGGTGGCGGAGTCCATCGCCGCACCAACCTCCGCACGCGCTGTCGCGAGCGCATGCGCGCGCAATCGTGTGTCACTGGTGATTCCTTGCCACCGCGTCGTGCGCGGAACCGGTGCGCTGGGCGGATACCGCTGGGGGCTGGCGCGCAAGGAGCGGCTTCTCGCGCGCGAGCACGGCATTGCGGCGCGCCGGGTGGACGCGCCCGCGCGCGACGAAACGCGGGCGCGCCGCTAGCGCACGACTTCCAGCAAGCTCGCAACTGGCCGCGATGCCAGCAGTCTGTCCACCGCGTCGTATGCCGTCTCAACGTCGAGTGACGCTATCGACGACCCGGCCCAGTACGCGACTTCGCAGGGCGTGTGATACGAGCCCCACTGCTCGAGTCCGCGCTGCAGCAGCAGGACGGTCGGAACCCTGAACGCGGTCGCGGCGTGGGTTACGCTCGTGTCCGCGGTGATCACCCGCTCGCTCGTGCCGACCAGCGCGAGCGCATCGCGCAGGCGGGGTGTGTTCAAGGCTGTGGCGCCTGTTGCTTGCGCCACGCGTTGCGCGGAGCTCTGCTCGGATCCTGCCGCCATGACTCCCACCGTCGCGCACGGATGACGTGCGCGAAGATGATCGACGAGCGAGATCCAATGCTCGTCGGCCCATCGCCGTATCGGCGCGCCCGCGGAGAGATTCACCAGCCAGCGCTCGCCACCCGACGAGTGAGTGGCTGCTGCCGAGTTCCACAGGCGGTCGGCGCGCGCACGTTCCTCGGGCTGGAGGAAAATCTCGGGATGAAAGTCGGTGGCGACCATGTCGACACCAAAGGGCGCGGTGAGTGCGGCGCTGCCATCGACCATATGCGTAGTCGTGCGATCGTAGCGCGGAACGCAGATGTTGAAGACGAGGTGGTGATTCCCGCCGCCGACACCGATGCGGTATGGTGCGCGCGCCAGCATCGAGAGTACCGGACTCCGGATGAACGAGGCACCGCGCGTGATCTTGCCGTCCACGATGACGTCGTATCTCGAGCGACGCAGCTCGTTCACCAGCGCAACGGCGTCTGCGCTGCCGCTGTCGGTCGCATGTACGCGGCGCACGTATGGATTGTGATCGAGCACGGGCGCTGCCGCTCGCGTCGTGAGCACATCGAGCGCGATGGTGGGGTGGGAACGCGCGATGGCGCGCAACGCGCCCGTCGCGAGAATCACATCACCGATTCCCTGCGCACGGAGATACAACACCGACCACTTGCGGGAATTCCAGTCGGGGAGAGACGCACACGACTCACCGGCGGAGAGGCCTCCGATTGCCCGCATCCACGCGCGCCGCCAGGCGCGCTCCAGCGAACCAATGTCCAAGGCGATGCACGACTCGGGGAATGTGTCGACGAGACCGAAGCATGCCGGCGTTTCCTTTCAACGGCATGACATTCCCCGTGATGCACTCACAAAGTTTTTTTCGCGTGCACCGATGATCGTTTCGACAGCCACGAGCTCGTCAGGCGAGCTTCCGTGGCCGCTGCACCTCCAGTGCGGCGTTCAGTCGTGGCGCGTGCGCCGAGAGCAGATCGCTACGCGTGATGATGCCGACGAGTCGATGCGATTCGCTTCGCTCCACGACCGGGAGCCGTCCGACGCCCTCGGCGACCATCTGATCGGCGGCATCGCGCAGCGTGTTGTCATCGAACACGACGCTCGCCGATCCAGGCACCAAGCCCCGCTCCGATCGTAAATAGCGGCGCGAGCGTTCCGCCTGACGTGCCGCTTCCACGATAGACGGCCCGCGAGATCAGCTTCAGCGCCACGAGCAGCAACAGCGCGCGCCCGACGATCGCGCCCGAAATGAGATCCGTGACATTCTGGTAGCCGACACCGAGCGTACGCGGGGCGATCACTC
>JBDTXN010000194.1:0-5283 GCA_040006175.1 Gemmatimonadota bacterium
GTAATCCATTCCGAGCGCAGCGGTCCTAATCGCCCGTGCGGCTTGACTACTTCCTTATTCAAGTCTGCAAGCAGAGCAACGCGTTTCTAAGTAACAACTGGATTCGATCTCCTTCGACCTACACCAACCTTCGTTCGTCTTGCAGCCGCCGTCACACAGCAGCTACGACACAACAGTTATCGCTGGCGACTAGAGCGCAGGGGCCACACCCGTTCCCATCCCGAACACGGTCGTTAAGCCCTGCAGCGCCGATGGTACTCCGCCCGAGAGGGCGCGGGAGAGTAGGCCGTCGCCGGCACCCCTTCGATCCCCCGAGTTGCTCACGCAGCCCGGGGGATCGCTGCATCCGCATTCCCATTCCTCACTACCTTTCGCCCATGACTCGCGCCGGGATCGTCGCCGTTGTCGGGAAACCCAACGCGGGTAAATCCACCCTCCTCAATCGCATCATCGGCCAGAAGCTCAGCATCACCAGCCCCAAGCCCCAATCCACCCGCGACCGCATTCTGGGCATCCACTCGACCGACGATGCGCAGCTCATCATCGCCGACACCCCCGGACTGCTCGCCCCTCAATACGCGCTTCAGCGCGCCATGCGCGGCGCGGCCCTGACCGCCCTCGCCGAAGCCGACGTGATCGCCTATCTCGTCGAAGCGGCCGAGCTGGATCCGCCCACGCTCGAGCAGGCCGCGGAGCTCGGGTCGCCGCCGCGCGCTCCCGTCCTCACCGTGTGCAACAAGATCGATGCACTGAACCCTCGCGCGCTCAAGCGCCGCATGGCCGCACGACCGAGCGACGTCTTCATTTCGGCACGCACCGGCGAAGGCATCCCCGAGCTCATCGAACGACTCAGCGCACTCCTCCCCGAAAGCCCCTTTCTCTATCCTGCCGATGAGATCGGGGCACAGTCGATGCGCTTCTTCGCGAGCGAGTTGATTCGCGAATCGGCGCTCGAGCAGCTCCAGGACGAAGTCCCGTACAGCGTCGCATGCGAGATCGAGGAATTTCGCGAAGACCGCGAGCCCGTGTACATTCGGGCGGTCATCTACGTCGAGCGCGACAGCCAGAAGGGAATTCTGATCGGCGACAAGGGCGCTCGCGTGCGCGACATCGGACGCGCGTCGCGCATCAAGATCGAACGGCTCGTGGGCACACCCGTGTATCTCGATCTCTGGGTGAAGGTGCTCCCCAACTGGCGGCGCAACGAAGGCTCGCTCAAACGATTCGGCTACACGCTTCCAGAGGATCAAACGTCATGAGTCTCACACCGCAGCTGCTCGACATTCTCGTCTGCCCCAAGTGCAAGGGTCCGCTCGAATATCGCGAGTCCGAGTCGGTGCTCATCTGCCATGTCGATCGCCTGCGCTACGAAGTTCGAGACGACATTCCGATCATGCTGATCGACGACGCGACGGCGTACTAGCGGACCGCGAGTGAACTGGCTGCTTTGGCTCCTCCTCGGTGCACCGATCGCCATCGGTGCGTCCTTTCTGCACGCAGCCCCGATCATCGTCTTCGCCGCCAGCGCGATCGCGATCATCCCGCTCTCGAGCCTCCTCGGCCAGGCGACCGAGGAGCTCTCCTCGCACACCGGGCCGACACTCGGTGGGCTCGTCAACGCCTCGCTCGGCAATCTCGCGGAGCTCATCATCGCGATCCTCGCGCTGCGCGCAGGACTCGTCGACCTCGTCAAGGCGTCGATCACCGGCTCCATCATCGGCAACCTCCTGCTCGTGCTCGGCGCCGCACAGCTCGCGGGTGGACTCAAGTACCGCACGCAACGCTTCAATCCGAGCTTCGCCGGAACGAGCATTTCGCTCCTCGTGATTGCCGCGGTCGGGCTCATCGTGCCAACGCTGTTCCTCGCCGCCCATCCGGATCCCACGCGCGCGGCGACCGTGCGCGTGTCCGAATTCGTCGCCGGCTTTCTCATCGTCGGCTACGTGCTTTTCCTCATCTATTCGATGGGCACGCACAAGAGCGCCTTCGACGCGCTGCAGGAAGAGACCTTCGACGAGACGCCCGCGCTCGAAGCGGACGGGCCGCACTGGACGCTCAGGCGCACGCTCATCGTTCTGCTCGTCGTCGCGGCGGGCATCGGGTGGATGTCCGAGCTGCTCGTGGGTGCGACGGAAGTAACGGTGCGCACACTCGGATTGTCGAACGTCTTCGTCGGTCTCATACTGATTCCGATCATCGGTAACGCAGCGGAGCACAGCTCGGCCGTCCTCATGGCGCGTAAGAACCGGATGGATCTCGCCGCCAGTATCGCAATCGGATCGTCTGTGCAGGTCGCGCTCTTCGTCGCCCCGGTGCTCGTGTTCATCGGCGCACTCCTCGGGCACCCGCTCGATCTCGCCTTTGGGTTCTTCGAAGTGGCGGCTGTTACGCTCGCGGTGTGGATAACCTCGGCCATCGTCATCGACGCCGAGTCGAACTGGCTGGAGGGAGCTTTTCTACTGCTGGTGTATGGGGTTCTGGGAGTTGCGTTCTTCTATTTTTGATCGTCAAACGAAGACATCCCCCTGTCCCATAACGCTTTGACCTCCTCGATCGCGAGGACCATTCTGGCGTCCGCCGACGAGAGGACCACGTAGCGTGGCCGAGAGTCCAGCCGTCTATTTTGCTCCCGATGCTGCTCCTCTGCCGGAGTTGGCGCGGCATTGGTTCTGCGTGCGCGGTCTCACGCCGGTGCTTTGTCGCACGCTCGATGAGCTCATGGGGATGGCACTTCGCGGGCGCCCGCTGGTCGTGATCTTCGACGCGCGCACCCAGCCGACGCTCTCCCACGCCGCGTGTGTGCGACTCAAGGGTGACTCGTACACCGGCGTCGTCCCCGCGGGAATGTTCGTGAGCGGCGGCGAGGCGGCGCTCGCGCAGGGCTTCGCCTCCGGCGCCGACGAGGTGCTCGCGCCCAATACTCCGGACGCTGAAGTGGCGATTCGCCTGGACGTGATGCTCCGGCGCGCCGATCGCGACGTGCACGTGCATCCGTCGACGCGACTGCCGGGCGCTCCGGAGATCGAGGCCGCCATCGGCGTGCGGCTCGCGGCGGGGGAGCTGTTCGCGGCCTGCTACGCGGATCTCGATCACTTCAAGGAGTACAACGACCGGTACAGCTACTTCGAGGGCGACCGCGTCATCCGCATTCTCGCGAAAATTCTGCACGACGTCGTGCGCGGCCTCTCGCCAGAAGGTGGATTCGTCGGACATATTGGGGGGGACGATTTCATCTTCCTCGTGCCGATGCTTCAGGCTCCGGAGATTTGCCAGGAGATCGTCTCCATTTTCGATTTGCTCGTGCCGTATCAGTATTCCGAACAGGATCGGCAGGCAGGATATTATTTCGGCAAGGACAGGCGCGGACAGCTGCATCGCGTGCCGCTCATGACGGTGAGCATCGGCGTCGTGACGAACGAGCGACGGACCTTCAGTCATCCCGCGCAGGTGAGCGAGCTGGCGACAGAGATGAAGAGCTATGCGAAGACCCTCAACGGATCCGTCTACGTGGTCGACCGGCGACAGGATCCGATCCTCGGCTCCCCGGTGGGCGTTTCCGAACGATGAAGCGAACCACTCTCGCGTGAGCGCCACCGCATGAACGTCACCTGTCCCGAATGCAGCTCCGTGTTCCGCGTCGATCCCGCGAAGATTCCGCTCGCCGGCGTGCGTGCGCGCTGCTCTGTGTGCGGTGGAGTGATCGCGATCGGCGAGCGCGGTCGCATCGACGACGACTTCACCGCAGCGTCGCCGGCGCAGCCGGCGTCGGCGACGCCGCCGCGTCAGCGTCCCTCGGTATCGGCACCGCTGCCACCTCGCCCGCCCGTCTCGATGCCGACCCCGCCGCAACCGATGCACGCGGGCTTCGCGTCGCAGGCCAACGCGCCCGCGGCGCCGCAGCCGCGCACCTCCGCGGACACGAGCATGCCATCGCGTCCCTCTGCGGTGACGCCGCCGAGCGATCGCGAGCCGGTACAGGCGCCCTCGCGCGAGACGCCGCCGCGGGCGACAGCAGTTCCTCCCGCAGCGCCCGCCGCCGCGACGAGCGCTTCGCCCACGCCGGCCACGGGAGCGGCGGCGCAACCGATGTCCGCGCCGCCGGCAGCAGCGGCGCCGATCGCACCGCGAATGACGCCCTTCGCGCCGACGACCTCCCCGCAGCCATCGATGCCGTCCGCACCATCGGGGCCGATGCAGCCACCGATGCAGCCACCGATGCAGCGCCCCACGCAGCCGTCCGTGCAACCGCCCGCCGCCGCGTCCGCGCCCGCACAGGCAGCGCCATCGCAGCAGCAAGCCTCGCAGCCGAACCCGCAGCCGACGCTTGCTGCTCCAGCGTCTGCACCGGCACCTGCCGCACCGGCGCCTCGACCGACCGCGCCAAGTTCACGGCCCGGCGCCCCGCAGACCGGCGCTCCCGCCGCTCGTCCGCCGATCAACCCGTTCCTCGCAAACGATCCGAATCAGAAGGCCAAGCGTCTTGCACGCGCGCTCGTCTCCGACATCATCGCGTACTTTCCCGACCGTCACGCACAGGGGAAGCGCGACGGCACGCTGCGCGAGAACTTCCGCGAGGAAATCAAGAAGAGCTACGAGGAATACGTCGAGCAGATGGGCAAGGAGTTCGCCGAGAATACGACGCACTTCCAGGATGCGCTCAACGACGTGCTCGCGGGCGGAGCCAAGATCTTCTAGCTCCTGCGCACATGCATCGACTCCGCGTCGTGCCGAAGCGCCGATGGGAGATTATATTTGAGATGCGAGCCGTTCCGGCGCCCGGAGCGGCTCGCGTCGTTTGTGCCCTCGCCGCGCGCACCTGCCCGGCACGCGCGTCTTCATCAGTGGAGTGGATCCAATGTCCGAGAGTGAACGCACCCGGCAGCTGCGCCGGCACGATGAGCGACTCGCCGAGCTCCGGGGGTTGCTTTGACTTGGATACCCGGCGCGTCACACTGAGCACGCGCGAAGCGCAGATGGGCGAGCCCAAGTTCTGGGAGATGCCCGACCGCGCCCGTGAAGTGATTCAGGAAGTCAACACACTCAAGAACTGGATCGAGCCCTTCGACAAGCTCGAGGCGAAGCTCCGCGAAATGACGGAGCTCGATCAGCTCCTCAACACCGAGCACGATCCCGAGCTCTCGGACGAGCTGGATCGCGAGCTCGCCGCCTTCGATGGGCAGCTCACCAGCTTCGAGCTCCGCTCGATGCTGCAGGGGCCCGACGATCACCGCAATGCGATGGTCGAGATCAGCGCCGGCGCCGGCGGCACCGAGGCGCAGGACT
>JBDTXN010000195.1:0-5150 GCA_040006175.1 Gemmatimonadota bacterium
GTCCGAGGGTGGTGTACACACGCTGCACGCCCTTGTCGCCGAGCAACTCGAGCAGCGCGATCGCCTTGTCCGCCAGCACATCCGAGCTTCGGAGCAATGGCGTCATCTCGTCGAGTGCTTCACCGTTATAGCCGATGAACACCGAAGGAATGCAGAGTGTGCGAGAGCCGGTCGACTCCATGATGAAGACCGGGCTGGCGGGATTCCACGCGGTGTAGCCACGTGCTTCCCAGGTGGAACGAAGTCCGCCGGAGGGGAAGCTCGATGCATCGGGCTCGCTCTGAATCAGCTGCTCGCCGCTGAACGATTCCATCGGCTGCCGGTTGTCGTCAAACGCGAAGAAAGCGTCGTGCTTCTCGGCCGTGAGGCCCGTCTGCGGCTGGAACCAGTGCGTGAAGTGTGTCACGCCGCGGGAGATCGCCCACTCCTTGATGACCTGCGCGACGGTCGGCGCGATCTCGGCGTCGAGCTTCTTTCCCTGGCGGATGGCACCCACGAGCTTCGCATACACTTCCTTCGGCAGGCGCGCGCGCATCTGGCGGGCGCCGAAGGTATTGATGCCGAAGTACTCCGACGTCGGATGCTGACCGTTGCCGCTACCGTTGCCATTGCTCCCGTTCGTATTTCGCACGGTGCGGGAAGCGATGTCCTGGATGGCAGCTTTGCGCGGGTTCAGTCCGGTCGCGGGCATGACGCTACTCCTGGTGTAGGCCGGGGGTTCGCCAAAACGTCGAGCGCCCGCGCTGGGTTGCTCAGTCGCGGGCACTGCGGCACGTACGATCTTGCTGGCTTGTCCTGGGAAATCTACTCGATCCTGCCGGCCAATTCCAGCGATGATTTCCGGAGCTCGAGCTACCTCCATTGGCCGACATCAAGATTGCTTCACGAGCTCCACCCGGCGGTTGTTCTGGCGTCCTTCCTCGGTGGTGTTGGGCGCGACGGGCTTGGTCGCGCCGTAGCCCACCGACTTGAGCCGCGCCGCGTCCACGGCGTACTTCGACACGAGGAGCTGCTTGACCGCGGCTGCGCGCTTGTCGGACAACGCCTGATTCGAGGCCGCGCTCCCGACGTTGTCGGTGTGCCCCTCGATCGCGAGCTTGAGCGCAGGGTGGGCCTTCAGCATGTCCCCGATCTCCGCGAGCGTCGGCGTGGACTCCCCACGGATGTGGTCGCTTCCAAGTTCAAAGAGAATACCCTGGGTCGACGCCCGCCCCTTTGTCGAAATGAGATCGTACAACTTCTTGCCACCCTCGGCGATGCGAACGGTGGCCAGCAGTGTCGGATCGTTGTTCTCGCCGCCGGGGATCTCTACGAACAGCGTATCGGTGCGAACGATCGTTGCGTCGGGCGCATTCGCGGTGCGCACGCTGTCGATGTAGCCGCGCACGTATCGTGTGTCGACGGTGAACCGGCAGTTGACGAACTCCGTGCTCGCCTTCTTGTAGTTCTTCCCGCCCGACTTGGATTCGGCATCGACCCAGGCGGATGTCGGGTAGCATCCGAAGCTGTGCGTGTTGCCGCCGGTGGAAAAACGCAGTGGAGATGTTGCCGTGGGACTGTGGTAGAGCACTTCAACAGTGAAGCGGTCCGGCAGCTTCTCGGGAAGGACGATGAAGAGTTTTCCGCTCTCGGCAGCGCGAAGCATCTTCTGTCCCTTGATGTTCACGACTTCCAGATTTCCTTCTTTCAGCTTCATGCGGCGAGGAAAGTCTCCGACGTCGTCCCCGGCGAAATCGTCGTAGTAGATGGTCCGCGCACCGGGCACGAAATCGTAGTTGAGCCACGCGCCGGCGCCGGGTGCAGACGCACCCGCCGCCGCGGCCGCGCCTCCCGCAGGCGCCGCCGGTGTGCCAGCGGGCTCCTCGTCGGCTACCGATGCGGCTTGCGCGACGGCCGCGCTGATCGCGGCGGCCGAGTCGGCGGTGGAGACCGGCTTCCCGTTCTTGTCGGTCACCTTCACGGGCGTGCCCGCATCGTGCGCCTTCTTGATGCACGCCTTGTCGGTGATCGCGCAGGTGACCGCCTTCGCCATTGCTTCGATCGCGTCGTTCTCCTTTCGATCGACCTCGGTGCGCGCGCGATTCTTGATTTTCCCGAAAATGCCCTGCGTGTGCGCGGGCGCGGCAACCAGCATGAGCGCTCCGAGCGCTCCCCAAATCACGAATCGGCGATTCATGTGCATCTCCCACGAGGATTGAGATATCTGTGCGCAACTCCATCGTGCTGCAAGAGCGGGCTACCGGGTGGAGCGGTAAGTGCCCGGAGAACTGGCCAGCTTCGGCAGGACGAGCAGCCCGAGGGGGACGAAGCGCCACGCCGTCCACTTTCGTACCTCCCCCGCCGGCTCGCGCACCGCGAGCTGTCCGGAGATCCCGCCATCGAGCGACACCGCGCGCCGGCAGCCGAGCGCGCCCATGAGCGCGGACATCTCGGGGACGGTGAGCCCGAACGGGATCTTCGCCGCCGCCTCGCCCAGTGCATTGAAGCGGGTCATGGCGATCAGGATGCGTCCGTCGCGCGTCTCGCCGATCGCGACGCGGCTGTCGCGGTGCGCGAGGTCTATGTCCGTCGATGCGACGGTCGAGCGAAGGAGCTCCGGGACGTCGCCATCGCCCGTGAGGAGCGCGGGATACGACTGGAACGCATTCGCGATGTGTCCGCGAGTGCGCTCGGCCGCGATCGAGTCCGCCTCGACGAACCGCACGGCGCCGCTCGAGTCGAAGACGAGAGCCATCGAGAGGGCGCCGGTGCCCGGCTTCGTGATCTCACGACCGTCGTTCACCAGCCATCCCCATGGAAGCATGCGGCTGAACTGGCCGGCGTTCACGGCGACCAACACACTGTCGCCGGCGCTGTCGACGGCCCAGTTGGGTGCGAAGTCGACGCCTTGCCCGAGCTGCAGCGCGAAGCGATGGCGCGCCGGATCGATGCGTTCTACTACCAGCTTCGTGCGCCATCCTTCGACAGGTGCGGAGAGCTCCGCGTCACCCCACTCGATGCCGGGACTTGCCGGGTGCCACCTGAGGGCGGATGACAGCGTGGCTGCGGGTGCGGTCCAGCGAACGGGCGCACGATCCGCGTGCCACCACTCGCGCCATGCGCCATTCACGCGCACGGCGAGCGCGTCGCCTGCTGTTGCTCGCGGCGCGAGGAGCAACAGCGCGAGCGAAAGAGAGGGAGCGACTCTCATTTCGGTACCTCTTTCGCTCGCGCTACCAGATTCACTTCGTCAGCTGCCAACCGGATTGCGCTGGCCTGAGGTATTGAACCCCGAGCCCATCGCCGACTTGATCTCAACGCGTCGCGCGTCGATCGCCTGCAGCTCTTCGGGCGAGTAACCCGAGGGCTTCCAGCTCTTGGGCAGCAGCGTGTACGCGATCACGCGTTCCTTCAGTCGAGCGTAGACGAAGGGCGAGAGCCCCGCGGCCGCAGCACCAGTTGCCTCTTCCTTGTCGTCCTCCGCGTGCACGGCCTTGTAGTCGTCGTCGGTGAGATCAGGACGGGCGAGGCCGTTGCAGCGTCGATCGCGCTCCTGCGATGCCGTGCCGATCGCGGTCATCGAGTCGGTGTACTTCTGGATGTTCTCCGCGTGACCGGCCGTCGCCTCGGTCATCATCTTCCGCTGCAGGCGTGCCTGCGCGCTATCGTCCTTCACCTTGTCGCTGACGCACTTCGCCTTCTCCGCCTGGTAGGCGTTCCAGCGGCCCATCGCGCTCGTTGGCGGTGCGGATGCGACATAGGTCGCGCGCGCGGCGTTCTCCGCCTTGATTCCCTTGAGGTATGCGTCGAGCGTGGATGACGAGATGGCGACGGGGTGCTGCCACGCATCTTCGCGAGCCTTGCGATCGGCGTCGCCCGGAGTGGCTGCCACAGCGGCCGGCACCGCGGGGTCTCCGGTGGGAGCGACCTTCTCGATCGCCTTCTCCGCGGCCTTTCTCTTCAGCAGCTTGCCGAATTGCGCGCGCGATGTTGCCGGAGCGGACAGCGCAACCAGCGTGATCAGGAACGTGAAGCTCCTGCGTGAACTGCGCGACATCTGAACCTCCAGTGTAAGCGAGTTGAATACTCGGTGGCGCGGAAGCGCACCCAGTCGGGTCTGGAGGAGAATCTAGGGTTGGCTGTTTCGCCCAACAGGTGATAATGACCCCCTGCGTCCCCGCCGCTACGAGGGTTCCGGGTCTGCTGCGGCGCGCCTGTCCTCTTGGGCAGTCGAGTCCTGTGAGAAACGCCCGAATGCCGCATTTCTTCTCGCGCGCGCGCCCCTTTTTCGTTATGCATCGTGTGCGTTGCAGCCACTCGATCGCCCCGGCACCTCCGGGGCGCTTTTCGTTCATCCCCGGGGGAGGGGAGCTCATGAAGTTGATTACGTGCGTCATCCGACCCGAGCGGGTCGCAGCCGTGAAGGAATCGCTCTTTCGCGCGGGGGTCACGGGGATCACGCTGAGTCACGTGACCGGCCACGGCGGGGAGCGCGAAGTCGTCGAGCAGTATCGCGGCTCCTCACTGGTGCTCGAGTTTCACGACAAGGTGCGGATCGAGATGGCGTGCTCGGAGCCCTTCGTCGAGGCGACGATTCAGGCGATCGTCGATGCCGCACGCACGGGCGAGGTGGGCGACGGCAAGATCTTCGTGCAGTCGCTCGAGCGCGTCGTGCGCATCCGAACGGGCGAGACGAACAACGATGCGCTCACGCCGGTCACGGCAGACGAGGTACAGGCGCGCGCCAAGGCGGAGATGCCGGGGGTGGGCGCGTGAGCGCGGATGCGACGATCTCCGCGGGCGACACCGCGTGGGTGCTCATTTCCGCCGCACTCGTGATGCTGATGGTGCCGGGGCTCGCCTTCTTCTATGGTGGTCTCGTGCGCAAGAAGAGCACACTCAATACGCTGATGATGAGTATGGCCGCACTTGGCGTCATCAGCGTGCAGTGGGTGGTGATCGGCTACTCGCTGGCGTTTTCGCCGGGGAATTCGATCATCGGAGGCGCGCACTGGGCAGGCTTCTCGCTCGTGGGCGCAAATGCGAACACCACGTACGCGGCGACGATCCCGCATCTGGCGTTCGCGGCGTTCCAGGCGATGTTCGCGGCGATCACGATTGCGCTCGTGTCGGGCGCGGTGGTGGAGCGCATGAAGTTCGGCGTCTATCTG
>JBDTXN010000196.1:0-5113 GCA_040006175.1 Gemmatimonadota bacterium
TCAGCCGCTGAGAGATGAGGTCCTGTACGCGCTTCGTCACCTCGGCCTTCTTCGGTCCGATGATGTCGGCGATCGCCTCGTTGCCGACGATCTCCTGCAGCGCCTGGCGGATTGCCTGCTTCACGTACGTGTGCTCGATCGTAAGCACGTCCGTCCGGAAGGTGGTGTAGAGCGACGGCACCATTCGCGGATCGAGCTCGAAGGACATCGACACGTCGAGCGAGAGTGGCTGTCCCTCCACGCTGTTGACGTTGATCTCGTCATTGTTCGGGGATCCCTCCGCGCCGCCCTTCGTCAGCACGAGCGTCTGCATGAAGGTGGGATACTCCTGCACACCCGTGGTCAGCGGATTTCGCATGTGCAGCCCCGGTCCGTACGGCGTCGCGTCCACGCCGCCCCCGGTGCGGTGGATGATGATGCCGACGTGTCCCGGGTTCACGTACGTGCTGCTCGTGAGCGCGAAGATCAGCAGCGCGAGAACGCCCAGGCCAATACCGACGAGGCGAAGCAGCGTGCCGCTCCTTTGATCCGTATCCATGGGAAGGCTCCTATCCTGTAATGGTCAGTCGACGATCCCTTTCATCGCCTCGCGGAAGCATTCGGGACAGATCCGCTCGCCGCTCTCGAGCCGGACGAGCTGTTCCTCCGTGTGCGCGCCGTGGATCGAACACACGAGCTCCGCCTCGCGCTCGATGAGCTCGCGATTTCGATTTTGGCGGGAACGGAGCCCGAGTGAAGTGCTCGAGCGGGTGAGATGGAACACGAGGGCCGCGATCGTCGCGATGGAGGCAACGAACAGAAGGCCCTCGAGCAAAATCGGCAGCATTGTCCACTAGAGTACGGCTCTACGGCCGGGCTTGCAAGCTTAATGGTCGCATGCAATCCGGAAGGGGGCACGAGTCTTCCCTCGTGACGCGCGGGTCGACGCGCTCCCCTTGAATCGGATCAACCATGGAAACACAGACCGAGGAGAAGGGTGCCCCGACTCCGGGATCGGGCACGAGGCTCTCGGCAGAGGAAATTCACGAGAACGTACTCGTGCAGGCGAAGGATGAGATGGAGCGCCCGGCGTCCGATCTCTTCTGGTCGGCGATTACCGCTGGGCTGACGATCGGCTGGAGCTTCGTCGGCGGCGCGTACGTCTCGACGCTGGTCGGGCCGGAATACCGGCGAGCGGCTCAGGCGGCGCTCTACCCGCTCGGATTCATCTTCGTGATCATCGGACGAAGCCAGCTTTTCACGGAGAACACGCTCGAGCCGGTGATCCCCGTGCTGGATGAGCCGACGGGCGAGAAGGTCGGCAAGATGTTGAGGCTGTGGGGGCTCGTGCTGCTCGGCAACATGATCGGGGCGGCGGCGTTTGCGCTTCTCTTCGCGCACACGAATGTGGTGCACGCCGAGGTCGTCGATCAAATGCGGGAGATGAGCACGAAGGCGCTCGAGGGGACGTTCGGATCGCAATTCTACCACGCGATCTTCGCGGGCTGGCTGATCGCCCTCACTGCGTGGCTCGTGGCGGCCACGACGTTCACAGGCGCGCAGATCGCGCTCATCTGGTTGACGACCGCCCCGATCGCGGCTTTGGAATTCCGCCATTCGATCGCTGGCTCGGTTGAGGCCTTCTACGCGGCGTCGAGCGGGCTCACCTCATGGGCGTTGGCGCTCGGAGGCTTCACAGTGCCGACCGTCCTCGGCAACATTGTGGGCGGGGTGATCTTCGTAGCCATGCTCGACCACGGCCAGGTCTCGGGAAAGCGAAGTTGACCCGTTCCGGTGTGCTGGTTAGCCTTTTGCCATGAAAGTAGGTCCATCCGCCCGACCATTGCGTTGCAGTGGTACGAGGCGACTCGTCGTACCTCGCATGAGTGACCGAAGCGTGCTCTTCCATTGCACAGGGACCCGTCCGATGACGCGCACACTCCGGCTAGTTGCCGCGGGCTGTGCGCTGCTCGTCGTGCCGGCGGTTGCCGCTGCGCAGGACGGAGTGCGCGAGGCGCCGGCGTACAACGGTAAGGCACTCGACGCGCCCAAGCCCTTCGCGGCCTTCAGTGCCTCCGCGATGACGCTCCGCGACAGCTTGGTCGCGCTCGCGCGTGCGCAGGTGGGCACCCCGTACCTGCACGGAGGCGAGAGTCCGTCGCGCGGCTTCGACTGCAGCGGTCTCGTTCGCTATATCGTTGCTGCGCTTCACATTGCGGTGCCCCGTACGGCTGCTCGACAGGCCTTTGCCGGTATCGCAGTGCCCAAGGACACCGCGGCGATGCTGCCGGGCGACCTGGTGACGTTCGGGCGCGGCAAGGGCGCCGTGTCGCACATCGGGATCTACGTCGGCGATGGGCGGATGGTGCACGCGAGCGCGAAGACGGGCGAAGTGATCGAGACCGATCTTCTCAAGCCGAAGGTTGCCGGCGTGAAGCGCTGGAAGGGAACCCGTCGCGTGCTGTCCGATGACGGGCAAGCGATCGGGGTGGCCGCGGCGGACAGCGTTTCGTAACCGCTCGTGTGTTGCCCGAGCGCAGCTATTGAGTTATCATAAGTAGCTGTACGCGTTTGCCTTTCACCACTCCATAACGCTCTTTCATGCCGATTCGCGGTCCCCGTCTCAGGGTCATTCGACGCCTGGGCGTTCAGCTCCCCGGTCTTACCCGCAAGGATGGCGAGCGCCGTCCGTATCCGCCCGGCCAGCACGGCCCCACGGGTTCCAAGCGCCGGAAGACCAGCATGTTCCGCCGCCTCCTCGAGGAGAAGCAGAAGGTCCGCTTCAACTACGGAGTGACCGAGACGCAGCTTCGCCGCTACTTCGCCGAAGCGCAGCGCCTCCCCGGCAAGACGGGCGACAATCTGCTCGGGCTCCTCGAGCGTCGTCTCGACAACACAGTCTTCCGCCTCGGCTTCGCCCCCACGATACCGGCTGCTCGTCAGCTCGTCTCGCACGGGCATGTGCGCGTGAACGGCAAGAAGGTCGATCGTGCGAGCTTCCTGGTCGAGGTCGGCGAGACGGTGTCGCTTCCCGAGGGCAAGATTCGCGAGCGCGCCGGCGTGCTCGAGTCTGTGACGCGTGGGCCGCAGGTTCGCATCCCCGGCTACCTCGCGCTCGATCCCGACGACAAGTTCACTGGACGCGTGATCGGTACGCCTTCACGAGCGGACATCCCGTTCGTCGTGAACGAGGCTGCAATCGTCGAGTTCTACGCGCGGTAACTGACCGCAGCGAACTGCGAGTGATGCAGAAAGGCCGGTCCTTCATTGGGCCGGCCCTTTTTGTTTTGATGCGTATGCGTGCCAACTATCGATTTGATTATTCCAGTCGAGCACAGCAATTTTTTGCGAGAGTTTCGTGCTGTCTCCCACCCTTGTGGTGGCGAAGCTTCCCCCGTCCTCCTCCACCATGAGAGCTCTGATGATCGCGACACGATCCGCCCGCCTCCCGCTCGCCCTCGCCTGCACCTTGCTCGCTGCCTGCGCGAAGGGCACAGACGCGAATGCCGACAGCGCCGCCGCAAGCGCTGCGGCGCCGGTGGCCGCGGCTCCCGCAGCACCGCGCGCTCAGATGGGGATGATGATGGGCGACTCGGCCATGATCATGCTCGCCGGTTTCTGCGGCTCGGACGCTGGCGATTCGGCCAGCGGTCCGCGCGTGGATCTCATCGTCAACGGCGACGCGGCGCAGCGTGCTTCGCAGGTGATGATTAACGTCGTCAGCGCGCCGCCCGGTGATCTCAAGGCGGAGCTGGTCGCGGGGCGCGAGGCACACACCATGTGCGGCGGCCACGCGCGACGGATCTACATCGGAGGCACCACGATGTTTCTTGGCAATCCGACGCTGACGCTCTCGAGCGCTGTGCCGGTCACCATTGCGGCCCGAAGCACCCTCGGCGCGATGCTCGGCACGTCAATGGACGTGAAGCCCGGACAAAAAGGAGCGGTCCTCAAGTGGGATGCCGCTCCGGCAAGCAAACAGTAGGCGTACTGATACATCCGGGGCGCCCCACGAGCCTTCGCGAAACGGTGCGCCTAGCGGTTCCTCTGCAGGTCCGTGCGCGCCCACGGAATGACTTCCAGTCGCTCGAGTGAGATCGGCGTGTTCGTGTTCTCGTCCATGCCGAATCGATCGGGCGTATGATACAGCCGCTCGAGCGCCGCATCGATCTCCGCCAGCTGAGCGGATTCTCGCGTCGCATTCGATGCGTCGAGCTCCGCGTTGATCGTGTCGGTGCCGAGATCGGCGAGGTGAAATGGCACCTTCGTCAAATCGCCGGACTGCTCCTGATCATC
The DNA here is from genome assembly GCA_040006175.1 of Gemmatimonadota bacterium. Classification (GTDB taxonomy): domain Bacteria; phylum Gemmatimonadota; class Gemmatimonadetes; order Gemmatimonadales; family Gemmatimonadaceae; genus FEN-1250. The sequence continues at coordinate 4,276 of JBDTXN010000196.1, forward strand.
TTCCGCCGCTTCCGCGCCAGTGTAGCGCTCGAGCTCGCGCTGCAGTGCTGCGCGCTCCTCTAGAAGACGCTCCTCGAAATGCTTGAGTTGTGCGGCGGAGAGTGCCATCGGTCGCATCCATTCATGGGTGTCGTGAATCGCGCTGTGAGCCCTGCTGCTAGGCAAAGGGCGTTCCGCCGCGTGACTCGAAGCCACGGAAAGAATCCGGGTGAAGCTTGTGGCGGGCTGCACCGAATCGACATGTACTTCCTTTTTCCGGGATAGCTTTCCCGCATGCGTGTTCTTCTCGTCGAGGACGATCCCTCGCTGGCCGATATCGTGGTCGCCGGCATGCGGGAGCAACACCTCACCGTCGCGGTTGCGGGCAACTCCCGAGAGGGGCGCGAGCGCGCGGAGCTCGGCGATTACGACGTGATCGTGCTCGACGTGATGCTGCCGGACGGCTCGGGATTCGACCTCTGCTCGTGGATCCGCCATCGTGGGATCGCCACCCCGATTCTCATGCTCACTGCGCGCGATGCAGTGGACGACAGAGTGCTCGGCCTCGAAGCCGGCGCCGACGACTACCTGATAAAGCCGTTCGCCTTTCGCGAGCTCGTCGCGAGGGTTCGCGCGCTCGGGCGCCGGCGCCCCACGATCGTCTCCGCCGAGCATCGGATAGCGGATTTGTACGTCGATCTCGCGTCGCACGACGTCTCGCGCAACGGGAAGACGATCCGGCTCACGGCCAAGGAGTTCGCGCTCCTCGAGTTCTTCGTCACGCACTCGGGCGTCGTCGTCGATCGCGCGTCGATCACGGCGCACGTGTGGGATGAGAATCACGACCCGTTCACGAACG
>JBDTXN010000197.1:0-5042 GCA_040006175.1 Gemmatimonadota bacterium
GGACTTAGGATCCAGTGGGGAAACCCGTCCGGGTTCGAGTCCCGGCTTTCGCATGGAGTCGAATTGCAGAGCGATATCCGCGATGCAAGCGATCCCCCAAGGCGCATCGGGAAGAGGCGCAAGCATGCATCCGCGCGGCGCCTGCGCGCGCGGATGCATTCAACATGCGGAACTTTCATTGGCAACTCGCTCTCGACCTCCGATGGTGAGCCGGTCGTAGCGAGCATGAGCCGTGCAGGCTTCGATCAAACAAAGGGCTACCTGCTCCGTGCCGGCCGGCGCGAGGACAAGCGCGCCGTCACCGCCTCCGGCGCAGCGCGTGCATCGCCGCCCAGTATCCCACCAAGGCGCCCTGTGCTGTGCCCATTTCAGCCGCCGCGCGGAAATGATAGCCCACGTACACGCGGCTATCCGCGTTCTGCCACGCGGCATCCCAAACGGAATTGAACCGTCGGGAAACGCCGGGCAGCGAGGCGCTCGTGGTTTCGAACGGTCCCGTATCGCCCCGAAACACGAAGCTCAGCACAGCTGCCGCAGCACCGCCAGCCGTTCCATGCCCAGAGGGATAATCGGGTATCGGAGGCGTCGGTGGCGCCAGGACATCCCAGGCAAGATCTGGAATCGTACTCGCATTGCCGTCTGCGTCAGCGAGCTTCGTTGCCGTGAAGGGACGCCAGAAATTATAGTGATACTTACTGTCAAATGTCGCGATGTACGCGTCACCTTCGGCTAAGCCGAGCAGCGCGAACATCCGCGCCGACCGCCAGGCTCCCAGTCTGTGCTGATCGCCCAGATGGCGGGCGATTCGGTTCCAGAATACCGGGCTGTTCTCGAGAAAGAACAGTCCGATCTCAGTCTGATCCGCGGTGCGTGCCGATACGACGCCCCCGAGCCGTAGAATCTCCTCGTAGTCACGCGTGTATCGCCGGGTTTGGACCGCCGCTGCATTGCTGGCGGCGCCATAGGGGGGCGGCGCACGGAATTGCGAGCCCGAGTGGAGAACGAACGGACGCACCTTGCCCCACGCAGGAACGTCGGCAAAACCGTTGAATGGCGGACCGTCGAACGGAGGCGTCGCCCGGTAGTCACCGGGGCCAGTGCCGAAGGTGTACGGGATCGAGGCCTGCGCGCTGCCGTCGTTGACACGCGTCGCGAGGACCGCCGCTGCGGCGGCGGAGCCGAGGGCGATGCCGCCCGTCTTCCCGGCGCTGGCCGGAATGGCAGCCAGCGTTGCGGCCAGTTGCTCATCGAGAAAGGCTGCCTGCGGCGGCAAGCTCGCGGCGAGTGCGTCGTGTGCGGCTTGCGCAACGGCGGCTGCTGAGGAGGCATCGGGAGTAAGTGCCCCGTCGAATGCGTAGCGCTTGTAGCGCGGAACGATGCTGTTGAGGGCATCGTGCATGGCAGTGTTGGCAATCGCGTAGATATTGGCTTCGAGATAGGGCGGCAGCCCCGTCGGGCCCGATCCCATTCGCGCAACAGCCACGGTCGCGAGGTCGTTCCAGTGGTAGACGACCGCGCGAGTACGATCGCCGTCGACTCGAGTTGCCGTCGCGGTCGCCTCCTCATCGAGGTCGTCGTCGACCGCATCGGTATTGATCGTGGGACGCACGTCGATTTCACGTCCCGTGTTGGGATCGGAAGGCCGGGTCGCATCGGGCGTGGAACAGCCTACAGTGACGACGACAGCCAGAGCGAGCCAGTGTTGCGGTGAGAGACGCATACTGTACACCTCGTGGTGAAGTGGAACGGAGGCGGAATGCCTCCGTCGACGAGCAACGCGTCGCGCGACGCTGACTGCAGCTCAGCGGGAAAGGGACGCGCGCGATTCCCTCGTTCGATCAGGGAGTGGGTTGGTGGGACTGCAGATCTTGTTGGCGTCGTACGCGCTCCGTGCGCCATTCGGAATCGTGACTCCATCGACAACGAGGGTGTTGCCGTAACCCGCGGGGTGGCCATACCACGCATCGGCCCACTGCACATCGCCTCCCAGCGCGAGCGTGTAGTGCGAGTCATGGAGGTACGGAAGATTCGTCAGGCCGAGGACGGTCGTGTGTCGGCTGAGGGCGACGAGGAGGTCGTGCTGACAGCTGTGCGAGATGCGGTTTCCGCCGAGCGTCAAATCGATGTCCCCACGGAGCAAGGTGCCGCTGACGGGGAAAGCCCCTTCGACGAGCACGCCGAAGGTGTTGTTGTCGAAGTCGTTGTCATGCGCGACGGCGTGCGCGCTGCCCGCCACGTCAGGTGCACCGAGACCGATTGCGCCAACGCGAAGTCCGGCCCCAACCGGTTGTCGGAGGTGATTGCGCACTTCGTTGTTCATGACGGTGGCGTACACGGTGGCACTGCTCGGCAGATCGTACTGCTCGACCAGCGTATCAACCGGAATGAGTGTTGTCGCGACGATCAAGAACCCGGGGATCCCGCCGGCGATCAGGCGATTACTCGTTGCCTGGTAGTCCCCGGGGCCGGCGAGGCAAATGTCGCAACTGCGGCCCATGCCATTGAGAAAATTGCGATCGACCAAGCCGCTGCTGGCCCGCAAATCCAATGATTCGGAGAACGGCCCTTCGATACGATTGCCTGCGATGGTGAGTGCGTGCACCCGCAGTGTGAAAACGCCCTGGCCACTTGGCTCGTCGTCTCCGCCGGCGTGTCCCGACTGCAACACGAAGCCCTCGATGGTCGCTCCATGTCCTGCTGATCCATTCGGATGTCCATTGACGATGATGAGCGGTTGTGAGAAGTCATCGAACGGCAAGGGCACTGCCGGGGACAAGACCGTCGATCGTCCGCCCTCGCCCGCTCCGGTTGCGCGTCCTCGTGCATCCACTTGCATTTTGAACGAGCCGATCAAGGAAATGTCCGGCACGTCGATTACCAGAGGCCACTTGTCGACGTTTCCCCCAGCGGTCCCGTCGGTGGTGCCTTGAAAGACACCGGTATCGACCGCGATCGTGATCCGGCAGGCCGCTGTCTGCATTTCCGCACGCGCCAAACGACCGGCGCGCGCGACGGCCAGTGCGTCACCGATGCGAGTGAAGTGGATGCTGTCATCGTTGGCCACGGGCTTTTTACTCACCACCAGGTTGGCCACATACGCACCATGCCGTTTGTAGTCGGCCAGCTGTGAGGTGCGGATGCGGCTCAGCGTGCCCGCGCTGCCGTTTGGTAAACAGACTGAGATCGTGTCCGCTTCGGGTCCGGTCGCGGATTCGCAGGCGGTAATCGCAAACGCGGCGACCGTCACGGAAATGAGCGTGCGAGAACGAATGGGCATGTGTCGACACCTGGGTGGACGTTCGAAACGAGAGGCGGTCGAGCTATTCGCTCGAGCGATGCCGCTGGTGCGCGAGAGCGAAGCGCCAATCGGTGCGGCACGATAGCGCCGGAGTGTCCTCATCCTGTCTTGCTGGCGTCTTCCAATGAGTGCGAGCGGGAAGACGGCTCATCCGGTTCGCAGTTGGTGAGCAGCGTGGAACGCTGGAGACGCATACGGCGGGCACGACGAGTCGGCTCCGCGCAAGAAATGCGCGGAGCGACCGTCCACTCCGATCAAGCGCTTGCTGTCACCAGAATTGGCGTTGAGGCCGTGTTCGACTTTGTGTGACCACCGAGGTGCAGGCTGTTGTCGATGATTTCGTAGAGGAGTAGTTGGTGATCACACTCGAATTGCTCGAGGTAAACGAGACCGCAACGAAGTGCATTTGTTGTCGGACGCGTCGAAGACCTGAATGACAAACGGAGCGCCTTCGCCGCCAACATCGAGACTATCGACAACGACGAGCTCTGCCGAAACCGGAGTGGCCGTCATGCGAGAGACTCGCGTCACGGACATTTGGAGCCCGAGTGCATCCGAGCGATGTGCTAGCGTAGCGCTGCTAGTGCGGCCCTGGCGCTGCGCATACCTTTGCGTGATGATAGCGTAGGATCGTCCTCGTCCTGTCTTCCGCGCGTCTTTGGTCCCATGCGAGAGGACGGATGTTCTGCTTCGATTTTCGCCATCCCCGGCTTCGCCGGTTCCATGATCGAGCTTCGAGTCCTCGGCACGCTCGCGATTCTTCCCGCAAACGGGATTGATCCGCCTCTTCAGCTCACTCAGCCGAAGCGGGTCGCACTGCTGCTGTACTTGGCTCTGGCGGAGCCTGCGGGGGTTCAGTCTCGAGAAAGTCTCATGGCCCTGCTCTGGCCGGAGGCGAGCGACGAATCGGCTCGGCACTCCTTGCGCAATACGCTCTACGGATTGCGTCAAGCGCTGGGTGATGATGCGATCTGCACGCACGGCGAGGGGTATGTCGGGCTCTCCCCGACAGCCATCCGTTGCGATCTGCTGGATGTCCGGCGCGATCTGAACAAGGAGCGTTGGGAAGACGCGCTCTGCACCTATCGCGGCGAGCTCGCGCCGGCATTTCACGTGACGGGCGCACCCGATTTCGAGCGATGGCTCGATGAGCAGAGAGCAAGCCTACGGCGAGCAATTACGAGCGCCGCGTGGCGCAGGGTGGATCAGTTGGAGCAGTCGGGAGACGCGGCGGTGGTGCCCGCAGCGCGTCGCGCCTGGGCGCTCGACCCTGCGGATGAAGCAGGGGCCAGACGACTTCTCGTGCTCCTGGATGCGAAAGTTGGAAAAGCGGCCGCCCTGCGCGCCTACGATGAGCTGGCCGAACAGATGCGTCGGGAACTCGACAGCGACCCGTCGCCCGAAACTCGCGCGCTCGCCGCGCAGCTCAAGGCTCGTCGCGAGCCGCGAGCGGATGCCGTAGCTGCATCCCTGTCGGCAGCGGTTCCACCGCCAGACGATGGCGCTACCGCCGAGAGATCCGAGCCGGCCGGCATCAACGATGGCATCGGCGCCTCTCCCCTAGTTAGGGCACGTCGCGCTACTCCGACGGTCGCCATCGCCGGTGGCGTGTTGCTCATCGCGGCGCTGTCCCTGCTGGCACTTCGCCCCGCGCGGCCGGCGGGCCGGCTTCATCCAGAGAGCCCGGTCGAGAGGGCGGAGCACGAAGGTGCCCTCCGGCTCGCGCCGAAGTACCGGCAGGACA
>JBDTXN010000198.1:0-4996 GCA_040006175.1 Gemmatimonadota bacterium
ATGCGCAGGCGAAGGTGCTCGTCACGGCCGATGGTGGATTTCGGCGCGGGCAGGTGGTGCCGCTGAAAAAGAACGCCGACGATGCGATCGCGCAGACGCCGACGATCGAGCACGTGGTCGTGGTACGACGTACGGAGCAGCCGATCGGCGGCACTCCGGCAGCGATGAAGGCGGGACGCGATCAGTGGTGGCACGAGCTGATGTCGACGGCGTCGGCGGATCGGCCCGCGACTGCCATGAACGCCGAGGACATTCTGTTCACGCTGTACACGTCGGGCACGACGGGGAAGCCAAAAGGGATCGTGCACACCACGGGCGGCTATCTCACGCACTGTGCGTTCACCGCGAAGGCGATCTTCGACCTGAAAGAGGACGACGTCTACTGGTGCACGGCCGATGTGGGGTGGGTGACGGGGCATTCGTACATCGTGTATGGTCCGCTCGCGAATGGTGCGACGTGCATGATGTACGAGGGCGCGCCCGACTGGCCCGGAAAGGACCGTTTCTGGGCGCTGTGCGAGAAGTACGGCGTCACGATCTTCTACACGGCGCCCACAGCGATTCGCGCGTTCATGAAGTGGGGCGCACAGCACGCGGACAAGCATGATCTGTCGAAGCTGCGGCTACTCGGATCGGTGGGTGAGCCCATCAATCCGGAAGCGTGGATGTGGTATCGCGAGCACATTGGCCACAACCGGTGTCCAATCATCGACACGTGGTGGCAGACCGAGACGGGTGCGGCCATGATCACGCCACTGCCGGGTGTCACGGAAACCACACCGGGCAGTGCGACGGTCGCCTTTCCGGGTATCTCGGCCGAGCTGCTCGACGACAACGCCAAACGGATCGAGGTGGGCGGGGGGCTGCTCGCGATCACCAAGCCCTGGCCGGGGATGCTCCGCACGATCTGGGGCGACGACGAGCGCTACGTGCGCACGTATTTCTCGAAATGGGAGGGCCGCCCGGATCTCTATTTCCCCGGCGACGGTGCGAAGCGGGACGAAGACGGATACTTCTGGATCCTCGGCCGCGTGGACGACGTGCTCAACGTCGCGGGCCATCGCATCGGCACGATGGAGGTGGAGTCTGCGCTCGTCGACCATCCGGCGGTGGCCGAGGCGGCGGTGGTGGGCAAGGTGCACGAGCTCAAGGGACAGGCGCTCGCCGCGTTCGTGACTCTACGCGAGGGAACGTTGGCCACGCCGGAGCTCAACGCCGAGCTTCGCGAACACGTCGCAAACAAGATCGGCGCGATCGCGAAGCCGGACGACATCATCTTCAGCGCCGACCTGCCGAAGACACGCTCCGGAAAGATCATGCGCCGACTCCTCCGCGACATCGCCGAGGGCCGCGCCCTCGGCGACACGACGACACTCGCGGATCCGGCGGTGGTGGCGTCATTGAAAGATCAATACGAATCGATCGAGGGTTAAAACGAGCAGTCACCGTTGTCCGTTTATTGTCCGTCCCCGTCCGTTGTTTCTCGTAGTTACAAATCGTTAGTGCCGGACTTCCGGGCGCAATCATTGTTGCGCCCGGAAGTAAGCACTAACGTTTGTGAAGTGCGAAGAGCAACGGACTGGGACGGACAAAAAAACGGACAACTGCGACTGCTTGTTGCCACAGAGTTGGAGTCAGCCTCCAATGCGCTTCCAATACAGCCGTGTACCCGTGAGGTCGCCGAAGGGCGTTAGGGCGTAGTCCGGGATCTCGCCGGCGAAGGTGAAGCCGTGGCGTTCGTAGAGAGCGGACGCGCCGTCGACCGTCGCGGTGTCGAGCACGAGAAGCGTGCGGCCGTGCTGCACCGCGAGGTGCTCCAGCTCGTGCATGAGTGCCGAGGCGATCCCGCGGCGCCGGTGTGAAGGGCGCGTCATCATCTTCGCGACTTCGGCGCGGTGCGGCTGGTTCGGCGGGCAGTCGAGCAGCAGCGTCACAGTGCCCGCCAGCACGTCGCCATCGAAGGCGCCGAGGATGATTCGCTCGCCGCGGTCCGCGGCAGCGAGTGCCGCGTCCCAGAATGCGCGGGCGCGCTGCGGCTCGAGCGGGTGCATGAAGCTCACCGAGCCGTTGCTTGCGACGACCTCGATCATCATCGTGCTGAGCGCCTCGCTGATCTTCGGCGAGGCGCTCAGTGGTTTGATCTCGCTCCCGGACATCTTCGTCCGCGAGCGTCAGGCGCGGCGGATCGTGCGCACTCGCGAGTCGGAGGCATCGTCGAGGCGGAGCGGCGGGCGTCCCGTCTCCTCCGGTCGAGCGCTCTCCGTTGTGCGGCGGTGATACGGCACGAGGTCTTCGCCGAGCACGACGAGCGTGCGCGTGACCACCGTGCTGGCAAGCGGCTCGGGAATTCCCATCACCCGCACGTACGTCTCGATCGCGCGGTCGAACGGGAGATCCTCGGCCAGGTTGTCGACGAACATCAGCGCGTTCTCGACGTGCGCCTGCACGATCGACTCTTCCGCACGTGCCTGCGCGAGGCGTAACCGCTTCTCCGCAGAGGGGTTGAGCTTTCTGGAAAATATTCGTTCAGGGAACAGCTGACCCAGCATGCGTGCTCCGATTAAAGACGTGGTTCGACTCGGGCGCTGCTCTGCCTTGCGGACTCAGGAGGCATGGCGCGTACCACCGGATCGCCCCCCTTATTACACGACGGAAACCCTCGGACCGAAACCAATTGTATCATTTCCGGGCTCTGCCGTCCATACGAATGGACACGGTCAGGGGTGTCAACTGGTGGATGAACGCAGCAGTGCAACTTTTTGTTTTCGCCCGCGTTTTTGCGACTGGACATCTACGACACAGGTGCTGTGAAAGCTCTACGGTTTGACCAGCTCGGAAGCCTCGACGCCTTGCGGGTCGGGGAGGTGCCGCCGCCCAGGCCTCGAGAGAACGAGGTTCTCGTGCGGGTGCGAGCCGCCGGCGTGAATCCGAGCGACGTGAAGAACGTACTCGGACATTTCCGAGACACGACGCTCCCTCGTATCCCCGGGCGTGATTTCGCCGGCGTGGTCGCGTCCGGGCCGGAGGAGTGGATCGGGCGCGAGGTGTGGGGGACGGGCGCGGAGCTCGGCTTTACGCACGAAGGCACGCACGCTGAGTACATCGCCCTACCGATGACCGGCCTGGCGCTCAAGCCCGCGTCGCTTTCGTTTGCGCTGGCTGCCAGTTGCGGCGTGCCCTACACCACCGCCTGGAACGCGCTCCGGCGCGGAGGACTCGTGGTTGCCGATCGCACGCTGGTGGTGGTCGGCGTGGGCGCGGTGGGAAGTGCGGCGATCGCGCTCGCACGCGTGCTCGGCACCACGCGCATAGTGGCGGCGGTGCGGCAGGCAGATCTCACGGAGTCTCTGCGCGCGTCGGACGTGCCGGTCATTCTGCTCAGCGACGCAAAGGCCTTCGCGAACGACGTGAAGTCGCACTTCGCAGGCGGCGCGGACCTCATCTTCGACACCACGGGGCACTGGGTGAACGCGGCCGTCGGAGCGATCGCGCACTTCGGACGGATCGCTACGATTGCCGCGCCCGCTGACGGACACGTCAATCTGCCGCTGCTCGATCTCTATCGTGCGGGCGGCGTGCTCGTCGGCATCAACTCGCTGCTCTACGATGTGCAGGCGTGCGCCGACATGCTGGAGCCCATCAAGGACGCATTCGACAACGATGAGATTCCGCCGCCGAATCCGGTGCGCGAGGCGACACTCGATGAGGGGCCGGATGTCTACCGCGCGATCCACGCGGGGAGCTCGGACAAGGTGGTGTTCGTGATGGACTGAGCGCGAGCGCTAAGCCGTGCGGCTCACCGCGCGCAGATCCGCGACGCACAGCGCGAGAATCACCACCCACAGCGCCGCGGACGACAAGCACCAGATGCAGATCGCGTGAATCACGAACAGCTCGAGATACGTGAGCCACGCGGAGATCAGCACGCTCCACCCGGCGAGCGCCACGAGCATGCGCGCGATCGGCACGCTCTCCTCGCGCTCGCCGCTACCCACCATCGCGAGCAGCAGTAGCGCGACGTATGCCGCGACCCCCCACGCGGCGATCGGAATTCCGAAGAGCACCGCCCACTTGCTCGTGTTCACGGTCTCGCACGAGCCGATCGAGCAGCTCAAAACACCGATCACGCCGATCTTGTAGAGCGTGAGATAGAGCGCGATGCAGATTCCGACGACGGCGAGCAGCGCGAGCGTCTGCCGCCGGCTCACTTCGTTGCGCTCTTGGTCGCGTTCTTCGGTGCCGTGGAATCCCCCTTGGCGGCCGCCGGCGCTTCCTTCGTCGCGCTGTCGACGTACGCCTTGAACACATCGTAGCTCATGGCGCCGGCGATGAGCCGCGTCCCGATGACGAATGTCGGCGTCGACTGCACCTTGCGACGATTGCCCTCGGCCTGATTCGCGAGAATGCGCGACTGGTGCGCCTGGGAGTCGAAGCACTTCTCCCACGCGTCCGTGTTCATCCCCATCGACTTGACGTAGCCGAGGAAGACCTTCTTCGGATTGTCGGTCGCCTCGCCGTTCCACTCGGGCTGATTCCGGAAGAGCGCGTCGTGCATCTCCCAGAACTTGCCCTGGTCGGCGGCACACGCCGCGGCGTTGGACGCCGGCATCGTGTTCTTGTGCATCGGAAGCGGGAAGTCGAAGAAGCGGTAGCTCGCGAGCCCTGCGTTCACGATGCGGTTGCGCACATCGGGCTCGGTGATCACCGCGAAGTTACCGCACGCGGGGCACTCGAAGTCCGCGAACTCCATGATCTGCACGGGCGCATTCGCATTGCCCATCAGATAGCCCTCCGCCTGAGCGGCCGTGATCGGCGCCGTAGTGACGCTCGCGTCGGCACGCCGCGCGCGAGCGGCGCGGGCGATGAGGATCCCGCCGACGACGGCCACGAGCGCGAGAATCACGTAGAAACGCTGCGACGAGTTTCCGCGCCGCGGCTTGTTCACCACGCCGGGTCGTCGTCCTCGTCCGCCGTCCACTCCTTTGTCTGCCATTGG
>JBDTXN010000199.1:0-4974 GCA_040006175.1 Gemmatimonadota bacterium
AGCGATCCGCCGGAATCTTCGCGAGCGCCTGCAGCACCGTGTCCTCGAGCTCGTCCGGCACGTTCTCGCGCACGATCGCGAGCGAAGGCACGCGATCCAGCGTGTGACGCGCGATGATCGATGCCGCGGTGGGCCCCACGAACGGCGGCGTGCCCGCGATCATCTCGTACAGCACGCATCCGAGCGCATAGACATCGCTTCGCCCATCGATGTCCTTCTCGCCCATCGCCTGCTCGGGGCTCATGTATGTGGGCGTGCCGAGCGTGATGCCGGTTTGCGTGAGCTTCTCGTCGCCCATCGCGCTGATGGCGTGCGCGATGCCGAAGTCCGCGACGATGGCGTGGCCGTCGTCGAGCAGGATGTTCTCCGGCTTGATGTCGCGGTGCACGATGCCGTTGCGATGCGCGTAGTCGAGGGCGGAGGCCACCTCGACGGTGATCTGCACCGCCTCATCCACGGAGAGCTGGCGGTCGCGATCGAGCCGCGCCCGCAGCGATTCACCCGGAACGAACGGCATCACGTAGTACAACAAATGATCCGGCGTCTCTCCAGAATCGTAGAGCGCCAGGATATTGGGATGGCTGATCTTCGTGGCGAGCTGGATTTCGCGTCGGAACCGCTCCGGACCCAGCGCCATCCCGAGATCCGGTAGCAACACCTTGATTGCAACCTCGCGATCGTGCTTCAGATCCTTCGCGAGATACACAGTCGCCATGCCTCCGCGTCCAAGCTCACGCACGATCTCGTACTGCCCGGCAAGAGCAGCAGATAACCGGTCGAGACTCGTCGTCACTTGTGCCCCAGCCCTGCGTTAAGAGACACTAAGCCACGAAGATACGAGTCTGTGTCCAAATCTGCCAGACGCTGACATCTTCTTTACTCGCCGAACACAGCCGACTACCGGACCGTTGCCGAATCGCCTGCGGGTGCACTGCGATAAATCGTTCCACCCTTCATCACGAACGAAGGCCGTTCCAGCACCGTCACGTCGCTCAAGGGGTCGCCGCGAACGGCAATCAGGTCCGCCCACGCACCGGGCGCCGTCGTCCCGACCTTGTCCGACCAGCCGAGGAGATCGGCCGCATTGCAGGTGGCCATCTGGATGGTCTGGAGCGGCGTCAGTCCCAGCTCGAGGAGATACTTGAACTGTTTTGCGTTCGTGCCGTGCGGATACACGCCCGCATCCGTGCCGAATGCCATCTTCACACCCGCGGCGATCGCGCGCCGCCAGTTCACGTTCTGCGCTTTCCGAAGCTGGCGCTCCTTCTCGATCATCTTGTCGGGGAGGCCGATCTCCTTTCCGTGCTCGAGGATGTACGCGTCCGTATAGATGTCGGGCACGAGATACGTCCCGTGCTCCTTCATGAGCCGCACGCCCTCCTCATCCACCAATCCGCCGTGCTCGATCGACGCCACGCCCGCGCGCGTCGCGCGCTTGATCGCCTCCGCGCCGTGGGCGTGCGCCGCGACCTTTCGCCCCCACGTCGTCGCCTCCGCCACCACCGCGTTCAGCTCCTCCTGTGAGTACTGCGGCGCGCCCACCGCCTCTTCCTCCGACAGCACCCCCGCGCTCGCGAGCACTTTGATCCAGTCGGCGCCGTACTTCACGTTCACGCGCACGGCCTTGCGCACCTCGTCCACCCCGTCCGCGATGTTGCTCATCTGCTGGAAGTGGATGTAGGGCGAGAAGCCGTTGAGATCCCCATGTCCGCCCGTCGCACTCAGCGCGAGCGTGGCCACGAGCATGCGCGGCCCCTCCACCACGCCTTCGTTGATCGCGTTGCGCAGCGCGACATCGATGAGCTCCGGCGCGCCGACATCTCGCACCGTCGTGAACCCCGCCGCCAGCGTGCGCTTGGCGTACACGTGGGCGCGCACCGCCGCATCGATAGGGCTGTGCCGAAAGAGCTCCGTATAGTAGTCGTGGCTCTCGCCGGAAAGGTGCGTGTGCACGTCGATCAGCCCGGGAAGCACCGTTACGTTCCCGAGATCGATCACCTTCGCCCCCGCCGGCGTTGCTCCGCCCGATGTCACCGACGCGATCTTGTCGCCCTCGATGACGATCACCGCGTTGTCCAGGCGCTTGCCGGTGCGCGGCTCGACCAGATGCGCCGCGCGAAACACCGTTCGCTTGAGCGGCGCCGGTGTCGCCGCTGTATCGCGTTGCGAACGGGCAATGCTCGGAGCCGCGATGGCGGCGAACGCCAGCGCCACGATGAAAATCGGTGAGACGGACCGCATGCGCGTCATGGAGTGGGGGTCGGGGTGTCGTTCGACTGCAGCTTCTGGAGTGTTGCGGCATCCTTCGCTTCCTTGATCTCCAGCTCGAGCTCGTCGATGCGCGCCTTCAGCACGGCGTCGTAGCCCGCGTGCGCGCCCTCCACCACCGACGCCGCTGCCGCTCCGGCCCCAGCGAGCGCCGCGCCCGTCGACTGCTCCAGCCCCGTCACGTTCCCATGGTCGCCGAACGTGAGCGCGATCTTTCCGGCACCCAGAGTCTGGGTCCCGAACGCGATGTGAAGAATGGGATCGGCCGCGGAGACCAGCGGCACGATGCGCTCCTCGCCGATGCTGAACGTCGTGTTCCGCGGGTCGAGCGCGTCCGCCACGTGCACGCGCACCATGCGCATGATGGGCTGGCGGTAATAGATCTTCGCACACACGGAGTCCGAGCCGGTACATCCGATCGCGGCGTTCCGCTGCACGGGCGCCGCTTCGAGCCCACTCGTCGGCTCCGGCAGCGGCGATACGGACACGAACAGGTTGGCGAGTGTGAAGAGCTCGAGATCGTGTGTGAAGGTCGCGTTCTGTCGCGAGATCGCCGACCAGCTCGCACCCGGATCGGGCGCCACAGGTAGCTCGGTGAGGTCGAACGTTCGCACGACGTGCCTCGTCGAGATCGGAACAGGCTTCGTTCGCGCGGGCGTCGTACAACTCGTGTCGCGCCCCGCAGTTAGCCCCCCGCGCGTGATCGCACCGAGCACTCCGGCGACTCCCTTCGCGATGACGGTCGCGATCGCGCCGCGTTGGTCGGTGGCCGCGTAGTTGAGCGACGTGAGCACGCCGGTCTCGCTCACCTTGACGCCAAGTGTTTGGTCGATCAGCCCCGAGGGCGTGACGCCGAGTCGATACGCCTGGCGGCGATCCGGAACGGTGGTGACGGTGAGCGCCCAACTCGTCGCAAGCGAGTCGTGGGGCTCGCAAACCCCGCCGCGGCCTCGTACGACCTCATGAAACTGGCTGACCTTCGCATCGACCGTGAGAAGGTCGCGGGTGACGAAATATCGAAGTCCCTCCTCGGGGGTATGGGAGATGTCGAATGGTCCGCTGGTGCTGAGCGTGCCCGGCGAAGCGCAAGCCGATGCCGATGTTGTCAAGAAAAGAACGAGTTGTCGCGCGTAGCGCGGCATGATTCCTCCGTTGGTCATGCTCGGGTGAAGCGCGCGGCGAGCTGGATCGTCGATCATATGATAGGGCTGCAGCGCGCGCTCGGCTACTTGCTCGCGGGCACAGGGCGGGAGGCGCCCCATGATCCTCGATCGGTTCGTTCGAAGGAATTCGACTCGACCCAGCACGCTCCCCCGCGTGCTCCTCTCGGCTGCGCTCCTCTCGAGCGCACTGGCCGCGCGGAGAGCGCCTCTCCCTCCCACGTCGATTCCGCTGCGCGTGATTCTCGTCGCCAACGACGTTCGCGACTCGATGAATCTCATTTTTCTGCACTCGACGTCCGGGTGGAAGAAGTACCATCCGAACGTCAACCTGATGAACTACGGACGCGGCTCGCCTGTCTGGCGGGAAGCCATGCGCTGCCTGCACGGCAGGATCTCGACGGATACGCTCTGGATCACGTCCTGGGAAACGCCGAGAGGCGAGCGCGCATTCGCGGCGGCGGTGACCGGCGAGTGCGATGACAGCGACGACGCGGTCGGGAGCTGGCATACGCACCCCTGGAAGGCGGACAGCCTGGACCATCCCATCAAGACGCGGGGACTCTCCATCGGAGATCTTCGCGCGTTCCGGGCGAGCTCGGATCTCATCTCGCTTGCACAGTGGGACCGGGATTCGATCACAGGAGCGGTACGGGCTTTCAACGGGTCGATGCAGTATCCCATTGCGGTGCAGGTCGAGCTCCGCACCGACCTCGTCAGCAGCGCTCTGGCCTCGGATTCGACTATAACGCGCTGAAAGCCACGGCGTGAAAGTGACGCTTCGGCGCCCACCCGCCGCCACCTCGCCAAGCGGGCGCGTAAAGCGTAACGCATTGTGGCACAAAGCCATGTGATTTAGGTTAGGCGTTCCCAATCGTCCGGATTGGGCGTGACGAACTGCGTCCGGTGCGTGATAGACTCTGTGATACAACTCACCATACATTGCGGGTCTGATATTCCCGCAGGACTCACCCGCATCCGCCGGCTCTCGTCCAGCGACGAGCTCCGGCCTATTCTTTGGCCAAATTCAGCGAGCTCAGCAATCCTGAGGGTGATGATCCCACGTCCCCCCGCCCGACGCGACGAGTGTCTGGCGGTGCGGGCATACCTCGCGCGCTGCTGACTTCGCTCGAGGACCATCTCATGTCGCTGCCGGGGGTGACTCTGGCGCGCGTCGAGGTCCAGCCGACCGGTGAGATCGTTGGCATCCATCTGATGGTCGCGGCGGGCGTGGACACGAGCTCGCTCATCCAGACCGTGGACGACGCGCTTCGCACGACGTTCGACCTGAGGATCGCGCCGGAGCAGATCTTCGTGTCGCACGTGAGCGCGCGGTCGGGATCTTCTTCGGTGCGCCCGCCCGAGAGTGCCCCGCCGTTCGAGCCGCGCCGCACGCCCGACCTTCTCACCGCGGACAACGCGGAACCCTCGCGGCTCCCGCGCCAAGTCTACTTCGAGGATCTCGAAGTGCGCCGCTCGCGCGTGTCGGGAATCACCTGCCGTGTGTCGCTGCGCAAGGGCGCGCTCGTGCTGAGCGGCGAGGTGA
>JBDTXN010000200.1:0-4942 GCA_040006175.1 Gemmatimonadota bacterium
GCCTGCGTAAACCGATGCGCGCTGATGCGTCAAACGACGTATGTCTCCTGCGAACGCGCACAGCGATCATGAAGCTCCCGCTCGCCCTGGAGGCAGCCCATGTTTCGCGCCATACGCCGTCCCGTCAGCACGCTCGCGCTATTTCTACTCTTGATGCCGTCCATCACAGGCTGCATGACGACACGCCGGACCACATTCAACAGCGGCACCGCCGGCCTCGATCAGGTTACGGGCGTTACGATGCGTTCCGGACAGGAGATTTCATTTCGAGAGCCCGGTGCGTCCGTCACCAACGACTCGATGTACGCCGTTGGAGCTCGAGGTCAGGTCGTTCTGCCGAGTGATTCTGTCGCGCTCGTGTGGAGCCGAAAGACTTCTACGGGGCGCACCGTTGGGCTCGTTGCGGGCGTGGCACTTGCGGGAGCTGTGATCGCGAGTGCCATCGCGGCCGGAGAGAGCTTCAAAATGTTTAACGGAACTAAGTGGTATCGTTGAGCGGTTGACGCCAACGAAGCTCGAATTGAATTCCTCCTTGGCCCGCGGCCCGCGAAGGAAAACCCCGCATCAGTGTGAACCGATGCGGGGTTTGTCCTACCATTCGCCGAGCCGCACCTCCATCGTGCGCGCCCGCGCTACGGCATCTTCGTTCCTTCGGTGCGCAGTACCAGCACGGAGTCCGGACCCTTCGACATATAGTGAGCGGTCGTCGTCCCCGCGAGCTTGTCACCCTGCATCCTCAGCACAGCGACGGTCTTTACCTTCATCCCCTTGCGGCGCTGACTCGCATACATATCACTCGTCTCCACAACGCTGTCGCCGGAGATGCTGACGTGCAGCGGGACTTTCACGCCCGTTGGAAAGCTGATCATCCAGCCTGTCGTATCGGCCTTGGCAGTGAGCACGAACTTCGTAGGACTGGTGTCTTTCCCTGATTCCGGCACCGCGGTCATCTGCCATTTCCCGGCGAGCTGGCTCGCGGTGAGCGATGGCGCGGCTGCGGGCTCAGGAGCGGGTGCTGGTGCGGGCATCGCTGACGCGGCCGCAGCACTGTCGTTCGCGGCTTGATCCTTTTTCGCACAGCCGACGAGCATTACACCGGCAATGCCGGCAATTGCAATTCGTGACAGGTAGCGCATACCAACCTCGGTCTTGTTCGGGAGATCCGCGAAGGGGGGAGCCGGAGAGACGATAGGACGTGCCGGGCGCGTGTCAAGTAGCGCACTCGCCCTCGTCGTCGCGAGCTCGCACGAACGGCGCTCAATCCCCGAACGGCGCTCAATCGTCGCAAAGCGCGACGAAGTCCTGTCCATCACACTGCGCAACACCAACGGCATCACGCGCGCGAGCCGCGCGCCCGTCTGGGTAATTCGACCCGCGGGTCGCTTTACCCATTCGCAGCAATTCTCGCGATGCGATCATGATCCCGCGTCTGTGGATCGCGCAATCGATCGTCGAAGCGCACGGGGGTACGCTCCGTGTCGATTCTCTTCCGGACGCTGGAGCGACGTTCCATTTTACTCTGCCGTTCACGGCCGTCGAGAATCGCTGGGAGGACTGACCACCGCGACATGCACAGGATCCTCGTCGTCGAAGACACGCCCGCCTATGCAGAGGCGCTCGAGCGCACACTCGCGCTCGAGGGGCACGACGTCATTCTGGCCAGGCGCGCGCAGGAGGCGCTCGTGCGCGCTCGCGCCGAATCGCCGGATCTTGTGGTGCTCGACCTCGGCCTTCCCGATCGGGATGGCTACCACGTGCTTCGCGAGCTCCGCGAGGGCGGCTTCGACGCACCGGTGCTCATCCTGTCGGCGCGCTCGTTG
The DNA here is from genome assembly GCA_040006175.1 of Gemmatimonadota bacterium. Lineage (GTDB taxonomy): Bacteria > Gemmatimonadota > Gemmatimonadetes > Gemmatimonadales > Gemmatimonadaceae > FEN-1250. The sequence continues at coordinate 1,821 of JBDTXN010000200.1, forward strand.
GAGGCCGACAAGGTCGAGGGGTTTCGGCTCGGCGCGGACGACTACGTCACGAAACCCTTTGGCGCGCTGGAGCTGTTGGCGCGCATCTCGGCACTCCTGCGTCGCACGCGGCGCGCGGTGCCCGCCTCCGCGTCGGCGCCGAACGCCGTGCGCGTGCTGAGCGACGCCGAGCTGCGGGATCGCTACGCGCTCACTGATCGCCAGATCGCGGTCGCTCGGCTCGTCGCGGAGGGATGCACGAATGCCGAGGTAGCGGAGCGGCTGGGCCTCAGCTTCTATACTGCGCGCAATCACGCCGAGCAGGTGATGCTCAAGCTGGGCGTATCGAACCGGTCATCGGTGGGACCGCTGCTGCACGAGACCGCCGAGAAGGCCGAAACCCGCCAGCGCTGAGTCAGGCACCCGATGTGCATTGTCGGTGTCCATGCGCGATCAGCATGGGCGCAGACAAAATCTCTGGGTGAGGTGCCGGATGCGTAGACAGTTCGTGGGTGCATGCGCCGCGTTGCTTACACTGGCGTGCTCGAGCCTCGGTGGTGGTGGAGGCGCATCGGAGCCGGCGCCCGCGACGCCCGCGGCCCCGGTGAGTCCGTGGCAGGTGGGAACGAGCTACGTGCTCGATCTGTGGCTGCATGGCTACGCGATGGTCCAGCGGGATACGTCCGAGGTGCCGTACTTCCGGCGCGGATACCGCGAGATGATCGCGTCTGCGAAAAGCCGCCGCGGCGTGACGACGCAGCTCGATGCGAATGCGACGACGCTGCAGCGCGGCTTCGACGCGAACCCGGGACTCGTATCCGGGCAGTTCCTCGGCCTGCAGGAGCGAAACTGGGAGGAGATGCAGGCTGACATCACTGCCTTCCTCGAGGCGAACGGCGATCCAAGAGCCGCACGTGACTCGACGATGCGACCGGCGATCGCCGCCTACGCGCAGAGCTTTCCTAGGCAGTCCGATCGAGAGTGGCTGCGCCTGTTCGCGCAATCGCTCGCCGACGAGAACACGCGCTTCTATCAGCAGTACTGGAACGATCGCCAGCACGAGCTCGCTCCGGTGCTCGCGAGGGTGGACTCGCTCTTCACGAAGCGCTACTTCCAGGCGCTGCGCGGCTATCTGAACAACTCGCAGCTCGACAAGGGCGTGATGCTTCTCTCACTGCCGCTCGACGGCGAGGGGCGAACGATCACGTCGCAGCACACCGTTGCCGTGATCTTCCCGTCCACCCCGGATTCGGCGATGGAGGCGGTGTACACCTTCGTCCACGAGGCGGCGGGGCTCGCGTCCGGACAGGCGGTATCAGACAACACCACGCCAAATGAGAAGCAGTCGGGCGCCGCGGCGCGATACGAGAGTGCGGCTGCTGTGCGCACGGGAGCGGCGCTGCTGCGCCGTACCGCTCCCGATCTCGTCACGGGGTACGATCGCTACTACCTTCGTGCGGCGCGAGGGCGTGTGACCAGCTCTGATGTGGAATCCGAGTTCGAACGGGCGTTCCCGCTTCCGCAGGCGATGCTCGACGCCATTAACAAACAGATCGACCGGTTGCTCTCGACGATCTAGTCGCAGCATTGCAGCGCCTCTCGGGCTGCATTCGTGGGTCAGTCGACTCATCCCACGAGTGCAGCCGCTCGGTAGCATACGGCACGAACCACTCGCCACCCAGCTCCGAGGGAGACCATGTCTAGGCATAACATGGAAGATCGGGAGAGATCGCTCGACGTTTCCTTGCGCCCCGCGCCTCTCCGCGCCGTCGTCGCTCATGCGAACGAGGGTGAGTCAGTTCGCGCGTTCGGGAAGACGAACTGTTTCTGATCGTCGAGGGGCAGTATCGCTTCTGGATCGGCGGCGAACAGACGGACGTCGGGCGCGGCGCCCTCGTATTCATGCCGCGCGGCGTCCCGCACAAATTCCAGGTTCTCGACGAGCGCGCCGGAAAACACTGGGTGCTCGGAGCGCCGGGCAGCTTCGACCGCTTCTTCAAGGAGTGCGCGGAAGTCTTCGCGGTGCCCGGGCCGCTCGATTTTGCGCGGCTCGTCGCCATCAATGCGCAGCACGGGAACAGGTTCGTGTGAAGGTCCGCGGAACGCGACGGATCTTTCAAGCGACTGGGTACCCGTAACACTCCACGAATACCCTACCCAAGAGGAAGCCGCCTGAAGTGATCGGTCCTCGAGTGCGAGGTTGCGGTAGCCGACCCAATCTGCCAACATCGGCGGGGACGATTTCGATCGGATCGTTCGCGGCCCGTGGAGCGTACGGCGTCGCACTCACGTGAGGGCGAAGACTTCGTTGCTGATGAGTCACATGGCGATCTTGCATATCATCTCGGCGCCCTGCTCCGCGGCGCCGTCGTTTCGCGGAGAGCCTGCACCGAGAACTGCAGACGATCCGTTTCAGTGACCGATCTCCTCGATCGACTTCGGTCGTATCTGTCAGAGCGGTACCGCATTGAGGATGAAGTCGCCGAAGGCGGCATGGCGATCGTCTTCCGCGCTACCGATCTGAAGCACGAGCGAACAGTTGCGGTCAAAGTGCTCAAGCCAGAGCTGTCGGCGATGGTCGGCGCCGATCGCTTCCTGCGCGAGATTCGCATTACGGCGCAGCTCCAGCACCCGCACATTTTACCACTCTACGACTCCGGCGCCGCCGGAGAGCTGCTGTACTACGTGATGCCGTTCATCAACGGCGAGTCACTTCGTGGCCGGCTCACACGCGAACGAGCGTTGCCCGTTTCCGAAGCCGTCGCGTTGGTCACCGCAGTCGCCAGCGCGCTCGACTACGCGCATCGGCAAGGCGTCCTGCATCGCGACATCAAACCCGAGAACATCCTCCTGCACGACCAGCAACCGCTACTCGCGGATTTCGGGATTGCGCTTGCGGTGAGCGTGGCAGGCGGCGAGCGACTCACGGTCACGGGACTTTCCGTGGGCACGCCGAGCTACATGAGTCCCGAGCAGATCGCCGGCGAACAGGTGCTCGACGCGCGCACCGACATCTATGCGCTGGGATGCGTCGCGTACGAGCTTCTCGCCGGAGAGCCGCCGTTTACCGGTCAGAACCTGCAGGCCGTGATGGCATCGGTAATGACCAGCGCCCCCAGGCCGCTCAGCGAGAGTCGTCACAC
>JBDTXN010000201.1:0-4912 GCA_040006175.1 Gemmatimonadota bacterium
AAGTTCGATCCCGATCAGGGCGTCAAGTTCATCTCGTACGCAGTGTGGTGGATTCGCCAGGCAATCCTCTCCTCGCTCGCCAAGCAGGGACGCACGGTGCGTGTCCCCCTCAACCGTACCTCCGATCTGTCCCGCATCATCAAGGGCTCGGAGATGCTCCGCCAACGGCTCCGTCGCGAACCGATGCCCGAAGAGCTCGCGCAGCTCACCGGTCTCACCGTCGACGTGGTGCAGGCACTCTCCGCCCTCAACAGCGGCGACATCCGCCTCGACGCGCCGCTCGATCCCGATAGCGATCGCTCGCTCATCGAGCGCTTCGTTGCCGAGGAAGGCACGAACCCGGAAGAGGAGTACATGAACCGGTTCGTGAGCGAGGAGATCGAGCGCGCGCTTGCCACCTTGCCGGCCCGCGACGCGAAAGTGCTCCGCTTCTACTTCGGCCTCGACGGCGGCCGCGAGCACACCCTCGAAGAAATCGGCTCCATGCTCGGCGTCACCCGCGAGCGCGTGCGCCAGCTCCGCGACCGCGCGCTCAAGCGCCTGCGCGAGGGTGAGGTCGGGGTCGCGCTCCGCAGCTTCGCCGCCTGATCGCACCGCTCCATACGAACGAACGGCCCCGCTGCCAACTCGGTAACGGGGCCGTTTCACATCGTTGGTCTGCCACGTCGCGCCTTACGGCTTCTTCGCCGCGTTCGACTTCGCTCGACCCGCCGTCCGCTTCGTCCACACGAGGACCGTGCCACACGAGGAATCGCGTCCCTGGAATTGGACCGGCACCTCGCTCGCGCTCTTGTAGACCTCGATCGCCTCGATGTCGTCCGGCCGAAGCGACTGATCGAGATCGTTCTGCGAGTTATCGTACGGCGACCCGTCCACGTACCACTGCACCTGGCACCTGCTGCCGACTGCTCTCGAGGACTGTACCACGTAGTTGGTCCCGTCGAAGCCGACGGTCAGACCGGGAATCGTGCGGAAGAGATCCGTCGTCAGCACCGACTGACGGTTCTCGATGGCCTCGCGATCGAGGAATGTCCCGAGCCCGCGTTTCGCGCGATCATCGAATCCAGGAATGTTGTGCGTCGGCTTGCCCTGAACGGTGACCTCGCCGAGGACCTGCGCCTTCGCATCCATCACCGCGGCGAGGCGGCTCTCGCGTGTGGGCGAGAGATCCACCGTGTAGCGCTTGGGCGAGTACGAAAGCAGCCGCACCTCCACGGTCTGCGTTCCCGCCGGAAGTCCGCTCAGGTGAAAGATTCCTCGCGAATCCGCGCGCGCCCCGACCGCTGCGCCCACGAGATAGATCTGCGCACCCTCGAGCGGCTTTCCGTCCGCGCCCACCACCGTGCCGCTGAGCTGCGCTCTGCCGAGCGGCTTGGGAACCGCAGGGGCTCCCGTCGACGGCGCACCCGCTGCCGGCGCGGGTGCGGCTGCGACCACGCGCTCGCCCACGAGAAAGTCGCGCTGAATCACGCCGCCCGGGGGCATCGTCACATCGATCCATCCACTCGCCTTGCTGCCGAGACGCGCCTGCGCGCGCAGCGCGACGCCGTTCGGGATCCCGCATAGCCGGTACGTACCGCGCTCGCCCACCGTGGTATGCGTCGCCTTCGGCAGCTTCGTCAGTGACGTCGTCCCAATGCTCATCTCCGTCCACATCACGACCACCAGGGCCCCGACGAGCGGCGCATCGGTATTCGCATCGCGCACGATCCCCGTCATCAATCCGCGTCCCTCGCTCGCGCTGTCACGACACACCACGCGCAGCACCGTGCGCATCGAGGGCACGCCGAGATCGAGCAGCGCGGACTCGCCGTGGCGGATCGCCACCTGTCGCGCAGGCGGCGTGATGCCGAGGGAATCCATTCCGGTCATGAAGAAGCCGACGGTCACGACGCCTTCCGGGAGGCTGTCGACATCGAAGCGATACATGCCACTCGAATCCGTGACCGTCTGATGCGTCGATCCGGCGATGATCACGGTGGCGCCCCGCACGGGCTCATCGTGGAGACTGTCGTACACGATCCCCGACAGCGTCGGATGTCCTTCTGCCGCGGCCGCACGCCTCGGCAACTGCGCCGGGCGCGTGGGCGTCGCCGTGGTGTCGGCAGACGGCTTGCCGATACGATGGATGACCTGTGCCTCCACCGGTCCGGCGAGGGCCGCGGCCGTGACGAGCGAGAATGCGAGGGAAGCGAGTCGGCGCATGCGTGGAGGATTGGGAAAGTCCCACCGCGTGCGTGTCGAGCGCATCGTGGCAAGGCAGTGTGCGTGGAGCATGTAACGAGGTGAAGATAAAACGAATCCGATGTCGCCGACGTTGTCGAGGGGTGCGTCGCATGCACCCTCGCCTCCTACGATACCCGATGAGCGCTCGATCGTTCGCGCCGCGCCGGTCGTTGCCCGGCGATGTCGATTGCGGCACATTTCCGAATGATCAAGCTCAAAGACGTCTACAAGTCCTTCGGCGACAAGAAGGTGCTCCAGGGGTTCTCACTGGACGTCCTCGAGGGCGAGACCATGGTCATCATCGGCTACTCCGGAACGGGCAAGTCGGTGGCCATCAAGCACATCGTCGGCCTGCTCGAGCCGGACTCGGGCACTGTCCTGGTAGACGACAAGGAGGTGCCGAAGCTCCCCCGCCGCGAACTTTACGCGCTCCGCGCCAGCATCGGGTACGTCTTCCAGTTCGCTGCGCTCTTCGACTCCATGAGCATCGGCGACAACGTCGCGATGGGGCTCCGCAAGCTCGAGATGAAGCCGGACGAGATCCGCCAGCGCGTGAGCGAGGCGCTCAAGCTCGTGGATCTGCCCGACACCGAAAATCGCTTTCCGGCCGAGCTGTCGGGCGGCATGCGAAAGCGCGTGGGAATCGCGCGCGCGATCGCGCTGCGTCCCAAGTACATCCTCTACGATGAGCCGACCACCGGTCTCGATCCCGTGACGAGCGCCGTAATCGACGAGCTCATGCTGCGCATGCGCAAACAGCTCGGCGTGACCGGCGTCGTCATCACGCACGACATGCGGAGCGCGTACACCGTCGGCTCGCGGATCGCGATGCTCTACGAAGGACGCGTGCGGCAGGTGGGGACGGTGGATGAGATCAGGAACACGAAGGATCCAGTGGTCCGCCAGTTCATCGAGGGACGCGCCTCGCTCACCGAGGTCGAGATGTCCGGCGTGCCGGCCGCTGCTCGCGGATAGAGGGTGACCCGCACGCGCGCGAGCCGCGAGGTATCCGCCGGAGGCGTTGTCTACCGCGTCGACGGCGGCCGTCCGCTCTTCCTGCTCATCCGCGACAGCTATCGCAACTGGGGATTTCCGAAGGGACATCTCGAAAAGCAGGAGCTCCCCGAGGATGCCGCGCTGCGTGAAGTGTCGGAGGAAACCGGGCTCACCGACCTGGTGCTGCGCGGCGAGCTCACGACCATCGATTGGCACTTTCGTTTTCGTGGAAAGCTGATCCACAAGATCTGCCATTTCTTTCTGATGGAGTCCGAGAACGCGCTCACGAGCCCTCAGCGTGAAGAGGGCATTACGGCGTGCAAGTGGGTGCCGATCGACGAGGCGCTCACGCTGATCTCGTACGCGAACGCGCGCGAGGTGTTGCAGCGCGCGGCGGAGATGGTGGGCGGCGCGCCGGCCGCGCACTGATGCCTCCTGTAGTCGTCGCGTACGCGCCGCGCGACCATACTCGCGCCCGCATCCGCGCCGCCCTCGTTCGCGTGCACCGCCGAGGCGTGCTCGCGCGCACCGAGCGCGACTTCGCGAACGCGTTCCACACGTCCTTCGTGAATACCGCGGTCGTGGAAGTCACCGCGGATGACGACGGACACGGTCCGGCCGAGCTCGCGCGCGAATATCCGAGCGTCCCGTTTCTCGCGCTCACGCCGTTTCGCCCCGTGGATGCGCCAGCGATCGCGCGCTGCGCGGAGCTCGATTTCGCGGACGTCCTGGCCGACGGCACGGACGATGGCGTGCTTGGTCACGCGCTCCTCGCGCACTCATTCTCCACGCACTTCGCCGCGACGCTCGACACGCCGCCCCAGCCGCTGGCACTCACCTCGCCGCTGCAGCTCGCGGCCTGGCGTGCGATTGTGTCGCGCGCCGGGCAGCCCGTCGGCTCCCTCGAGATTGCGAAGGCGCTCGGGATCTCGCGCGAGCACCTGAGCCGGAGCTTCTCCGCTGGCGCTGCGCCCACGCTCAAGCGTGCGATGGACTTCGTCCGACTGCTCGCGGCCGGCGAGCTTGCGAAGAATCCGGGTTACGATCTCCCGGCGGTCGCACGGCTGACGGGCTTCCCATCTGCCGCGAAGCTCTCCGCGACCGTCGCGCGACTGGTGCGCGCGCGGGCCACCGCGCTGAGCGCGCTTCGTTCGACGGATCTGCTCGAGCGCTTCCTTCGCGGGTAGCTATCGATCGCTGAATGGTATATATGGGCAGTGCGACTATTGCCCGACTGGCCAGCTTGTGATAATTTTCACAAGCTGGACCGCGCCCTCTTCGACACCTCTTAGCCCGCTGCCGACATGGCCTCCAACACCACGCTCCGCCCCGCCGAAATCAAGGACATCCTCCTCCGTGAGATCGAAGCGGCGGACCTCCACGAGCTCGACGTCGAAGATGTCGGTACGCTGCTGGAGGTCAAAGACGGCATCGCCCGCATCTATGGATTGAACAAGGCGATGGCGGGCGAGATGCTCGAGTGCACCGCGACAGAAACCGGAAACAAAATCACCGCCCTCGCCCTCAATCTCGAAGAGGACAACATCGGCGCCGTCATCCTCGGTGACTGGCTCGAGCTCAAGGAAGGCGACGAAGTCCGACGCACGCGCCGCGTGCTCGAAGTGCCCGTCGGCCCCGAAATGCTTGGCCGCGTCGTCGACGCGCTCGGCAATCCGATCGACGGGCTCGG